>DATADW010000155.1:0-4954 GCA_036258335.1 Acidimicrobiia bacterium | reverse complement strand
CAGCGCGGGGGGTCTTCATCGCCGATGCGGAGGCCCCGATCGCGGCGGTCGCCGCCAGGGCGGGCGTCGGGATCAGTGCGATCTATCGGCGCTGGCCTGGAAAGGAGGACCTCCTGCGCCAACTATGCAGGGACGGGCTGCGCCGCTACGTCGAGGAGGCTGAGGCTGCGCTCGATGGCGAGGAGGACGGGTGGCAGGCGTTCGCCGGCTTCCTGCACCGGATCGTCGAGGCGGACGTTCACTCGCTGACGGTCCGCCTGGCCGGCACCTTCAGGCCGACGGATGACATGTTCGCGGACGCTACACGCGCGGACGAACTGAACGACCGCATCGTGGCGAGGGCTAAGCACGCCGGAGGACTGCGTCCCGACATTGTCGCGGACGACCTGCCGGTGATCCTGGAGCAGGTCGCCGCGATCCGGCCGGGCATCTTCGGCGACGAGGTTCGGACGGTGGAGCTCCGTCAGCGATATCTGGCCCTGATCCTGGACGGGCTCCGAGCTCAATCGGCTCAGCTACCAGGCACCCCGCCGACCGCCGTGGAGCTCGGCCGGCGATGGATCCCCCGAGGCAAGAATGGGTGAGGTCACGCCTACTATCGATCATGCCCCGCGCGGCCCAAACGCGGCCCAACGCCGGTGACCGACCGAAAGAAAGCCTCTGACCAGGCTCCTTTTATGTGGAGGTGAGGGGGTTTGAACCCCTGACTTCTTCCGTCGAGAGCAGACCCGCACAACCCCGTGACCAGGGGAAACAGCCGGAAACCCCTGCCGCCGCAGTTGAACCGCTCCGGAGCCTCAGCCGCCGAGACGCAGCCGTCCCGCCCGGGTGGGGACGCGGTGGAACCTACCTAGCCGCTCCAACGACCCAGGAGTCGAGGGCCTACCAACCGAGGGACCCCGACCACCCATTTGCACGAAGAATCGGACAGACCCTGACCCTTGTGGTGTCGAGATACCGCTCACGGAACAGCTCGGCCCGCCCTCGGGCGAGCAGGACGTGACGCCCTCGACCGGCAAAACGTCCTCGAAGGGAACTCTGACCTTGCCTCGGCGGTCTGCAGGACTCTGATCCCTGCGGATCGAGCGACCCGTCCGCTCGTCGGCGCGACGAAACAGAACCGATCCGCCATACCAAGGCTTGCGACAGGACCGAGCGGCCGCTATAGTTAACCATTATGTTAAGTGTAGTGCAGGAACGGACGAGCGAGGACCTCGACCTGCTCTTCGGTGCGCTCGCCGACGCCACCCGCCGGGGCATCGTCGAGCGACTTGCCGTCGGTGAGGCGACGGTCACGGAGCTCGCGGCCCCTTTCTCCATCAGCCTCCCGGCGATCTCCCGGCACCTCAAGGTGCTCGAGCGCGCGTCGCTCATAACCCGAAGCCAGCAAGGCAGGTGGCGGCGAGCGCGACTCTCCCCGACGTCGCTCGCCGGCGGGGCGACCTGGCTCTCGCGGTACGAGCGGCTCTGGACCGAGAGTTTCGGCCGGCTCGACGACCACCTCGCTCGACTCACCTCAGACCAGCCGACGCCCCAGACCGAGACCAAAACGAAGACCAAGCCCAAGTGAGGTAGGCGATGACCACGACGACGACCCCTCAGCTCGCCCTCACGCGCATCTTCGACGCGCCGCGCCCGCTCGTCTACCAGGCGTTCACGGACCCCGACCACCTGGCGGAGTGGTGGGGCCCGATTGGCAATTCACTGCCACGCGACGAGATCGAGTTCGACGTGCGCCCGGGCGGCCACCAGCGATGGACGGAGGTCTTTGCAGACGATCCCCGCATTCGGGTCCACGTCCACTTTGACCTCACGCAGGTCGTCGACGGCGAGTTGCTCGACGGCACCATGTACATCACTGGCCAGCTACCGGAGGGCTTCGAGCCGTTCGAGACGAGGGTCCGAATCGAGTTCCACGACGAGGCCGACGGACGGACGCGACTCGAGGTCCGCCAGTGGCTCCCGGAGCATCTGGCGTCCCCCAGTGAGGAGGGCTGGCTCGAGGCGTTCACCAAGCTGGACGCGGCGCTCGCCGCCTGAGCGTGGTCGCCGCGGACATGGCAAAGCTCATCTACATAGCCAACGTGTCTCTCGACGGCTTCATCGAGGACGCGAGCGGCAGTTTCGACTTCACCGAGCCCGACGAGGAGGTGTTTCTGTTCATCACAGATCTCGTGCGTTCTGTCGGCATCTGGCTCTACGGGCGGCGCTTGTACGAGGCGATGGCAGTCTGGGAGACCGACGCCAGCCTGGCCGCGCAGTCCGAGCCGATGGCCGACTTCGCGAACGTCTGGCAGGCGGGCGAGAAGATCGTGTACACCACGACCCTGCAGGCTGCCCCGACGGCCAGGACTCGGCTCGAGCGCAGCTTCGACCCGGACTCAGTGCGGGACATGAAGGCGTCGGCCACCGCTGATCTGACCGTCGGCGGCGCGAACCTGGCGGCGCAGGCGTTCGAGGCCAAGCTGGTCGACGAGTGTCACCTGTTCATCTCTCCCGTGCTCGTCGGCGGAGGCAAGCCGGCGCTGCCGAGAGACACGCGCGCCAAGCTCGAGTTGGTGGACGAGCGCCGATTTGCCAGCGGTGTCGTGTACCTCCGCTACCGCAACCCCACATGAGCAATCCACACCCCCATTAAATTTGGAGGTGCGGGGATTTGAACCCCTGGCTGCTTCCGTGCGAGGGTGCAGCCGATTGGACGGAGTGCCGCTCGCCGCTCCCGGTCGACCCAGGGGGACAAACCGCCCAGCCTCGACGCTGGCACACAGCGGGGTGGTGTGGATGCCACCGGACGGCCCGGGTGCCCCCTCTCGGCTGTCGAGTTCGGAGGCGAAGGTGATGCAAGTGTGGGTTTGGGGTGTAAGGCGGCGTGCCGGTCCGGACACATAGCATTTCACAGTGACCGAGCTGTCAGACGATACGCAGGTCGGACGGACGGATCCGCAATTGCGGTTCGATGCGGTGTTCAAAGAACATCACGGTGCGATCTACCGGTATTGCTTGCGGCGGCTGGGACGATCTGATGCTGAGGACGCAGCCTCCGATGTGTTTGCCGTTGCGTGGCGCCGCCTCGATGAGATGCCCACCGGTGAGCGAAGTCGAGCGTGGCTGTTCGGCATCGCCTACCGGGTCGTTGGGAACCAATACCGGAGTCGACGGCGGCGCACCAGCCTGGCTAGCCGACTCGCAGCCTTGGGAACGGGCCGCGACCGAGTCGTGGAGGAGCCAAGTCCAGTCGGGGAGGTCGAGATGCTGTTGTTGGCGCTCGACGGGTTGAGCTCGGCCGACCGCGAGCTGCTCCGGCTGTCGTCATGGGATGGTCTGACACGAAGCGACATCGCCTATGTGGTCGGCATCAAGGAGAACGCCGTAGATCAGCGGCTTCATCGTGCCAGATCTCGACTGAAGCGCCGATTCGATCTACTCAACGTTTCGCCGTCAAGCCCCGAATCAGAGGAAGCCCCCACATGATCGAACTATTGAAACGAGCCGACCCGGCGAGCGGCGTCGAGCCCGATGCGTTGCGACTGCGCGCCAAGGTGGACGAGATGATTGGGCTGTATCCGCGGCTGGTGCCTGCTCCCAGCCGGGCGGGCCGCCCCTGGCTCGTCGCGGTGGCCTCGTTGGCGGCGGTGGCCGTGATCGCGCTGCCGATTCTGCTGAGCCGGGAAACTCCGTCGGTGTTCGACCCCCGGTTCGATGGCATCGCCGAGCTGCCCGGGGTTGATGCCGTGGTTCCGCTGGCGTCGGGCGGCATCCAGACCCTCGCGGTCGATGGTGACACCATTTGGGTGATGACCGGGTTGGCAAATGAGCTGCAACGAATTTCCGGCGTCTCGGGTGAGGTGGAGGCGACCTTCCCTATAGACGGCCAAGTCGAGGGTGTCGAAGTCGGATCCGGGTACGTGTGGTTGATGAGCCACGACAATGGTGGCGAGCTGTTGCGGTTCGACCCGGTCGCGGGTGCTGTCGACAAGGTGATATCGATCGGCGGCCTGCCCGGTGGCGGAGCATGGTTCGGTGACGGCTTGTGGATCTCTAACGAGGAGGGAGAGCTCTTTCGGGTCTCCGCCAAAGGTGAGATCGTGGCAGCCGGCACGGGCGACATCAAAGGCGAAGGCTTGGGATACCTGTGGGTGAATGATCCGGAGACTGGTCTGATATCCAGCCTCGCCGAGGACGGAACGCGCGGGCAGGTCGTCATCCCGACCGAATCTGGATTAGCCACCGCTGACGGTTGGGGGGTTCGCAGTGTTACTGAGAGTGGTGGCCGGCTGTGGCTGATGGATGGGGACTACCCGTGGGGTACCAATCTGAGCACCTTCGACCTAAATACGGGCGAGTTGAGCTCGTTTGGGAGTCTCACCTTCGGTCTCCACTCGATGACAACGTTCGACGGATCGTTGTGGGTCAGCTCGCACACCGATCACCTCCTGATCAGGGTTGATCCCGTCACCGGCGAGATGCGCAACTACCCGCTGCCGGGCAAGGCCGGCGGCCTTGTTGAAGCAGATGGATCGCTGTGGGTTGTCCTCAACCACCCGGGGGTGCTGGTACGCCTCGATCCCACCTCCGAGCTGATAGAGCAAGCGGTGATCGTCCATGACGACTGGAACAGGTTTCCACACCGTCTGCTCTGCACCGGCAGTGGTGAGGCCGGTGGGCCCACCATCATTCTCGAGCCATCCGACTGGATCGACTACGGCTCGTGGTCGGTGATCCAGGCGCAACTGTCCAGCAGCCACCTCGTTTGCGTGAATGGATACGTCGAAGGTGAGGCGGCACCCGCGAAGAGAGCCGCTGACCTCAATGGGGCGTTGACCTCGAGCGGGATCCAGGGTCCCTATGTCCTGGTCGCCTCCGGTGACGGGGTTCACTCCACCCGTCTGTTCGCATCCGGTAGAGACGACATTGCTGGTGTGGTGTTGGTCGACCCGATGCCAGTCGGCTTTGC
>DATADW010000154.1:0-8698 GCA_036258335.1 Acidimicrobiia bacterium | reverse complement strand
GTGACCTCGAGGTCCACTTCCCCGATAGAGCCGCCCAGAAAGCGGGTGGCATGGTCGATCTTGGCGGCCAACCCGTCTTTGAACGACCTGTCGAGGTGCACGTTGCGAGCATGGACGTTCACCGCCACCAGCGACCTCCCCCGACGGATCTCGTGCCCAACCTCCGGGCCTCCGGTCTCGGCTCCGAGCTTAGTGCGCACCGGCGCTCCGCTCACGGGGCCGCAAAGCGGGTCGCGGGTGGCGCCGCCGTTGCCACGAGAGCAAGGCCGGGGCCGGTGCCGAGCGCCGACGCGGCGGCACTCAATGTCGTACCGGTGGTGACCACGTCGTCGACCAGCACACCGGCAACGGGAAAGCGCCTCGTTGAGAACCGAGGTGGCCGACGGTCGGAGCCTCTCCTCCCCGCTCGCTGCGATGCCCACAGCGGAGCCCTCAACTGGGCTCGTACCTCAATCCCACTGATCGCCGCCATCGCTCGGGCCAACTCCAGCGCCGGGTCCACCCCGAACCGCCAGGCACGGAGGGGCGCCCTCGGTATGGGCACCAGTAGATCGGGAGGAGGACCCCATCGCTCGACCAGCGCCGCGGCCAACAGCTCGGCTGCGGGGCGAATCCCCTCGTACTTGAGCCGATGCACCAGCGCCCGCGCCGGCCCAGCATGGAGGAAAGCTGCCTTCACCACCAGTCCACCCGGCAGGTACCGGTCGGGCGCCGGCGCCAGAGCCGCGAGGCACCCTCCGCACAGGATTCCGGCCCCCCAGCGACGGCAAGCGAGACAGGTCATGGCAAGCAACGTACGGGCCGGGGGTGACAGAAAGAGGCGGAGGAAGGACGGCGGAAGACGGAAGTTGCTCCCTACCTCAGGTCAGGCCAATGGGGGAAGTGCAATCGGCGCCTGAACCATCCCCTCTCCGGCGCGCTCTGCCCGCGCCTCCCGTCAACGGGGGAGGCGGCCAGACGCCCCGCCTGTAGACGGTATGGGGGCCGCGTCACAATGAAACCACCACTCACGACCCACAACAGTGAGCGGAGCGAGCTCTTCCGCCTTCCGCCTTCCGACTTCCGACTTGTTTTCACGTCCCTTCCTGCCACCCGGACAGGTAGTCGATTTGCTCAGGGGTGAGCTTCTCCAGACCGCCACCGAGGTGAGCCAGCTTGATGCGGGCCACCTCTTCGTCCACGTCGCGGGGAAGCGTGTAGATCTTCGGTTCGAGGGTGCCCTCCCGCTCGACCAGCCACTCGGCGGCGAGTGCCTGGTTGGCGAACGACATGTCCATCACATCGGCGGGGTGCCCTTCGGCGGCGCCAAGATTGACCAGCCGGCCCTCGGCGGCGAGGAAGAGGCTTCGCCCGTCGGGCATGACGAACTCCTCCAGGTTGGTCCGGGCGACCCGGCGCTCCACTGCAGTTGACCTGAGGCTGGTGAGTTCGAGTTCGGCGTCGAAGTGCCCGGCATTGGCCAGCACCGCACCGTCCTTCATCCGGTCGAAATGCTCCTGGCGCAGGACATGCTTGTCGCCGGTGACGGTGATGAACACGTCGCCGACGGCGGCGGCGTCCGATGCCGTCATGACTTGGTACCCGCTCATGGCGGCGTCGAGCGCACGGACCGGGTCCACCTCGACCACGATCACCCGGGCGCCAAGCCCGTCGGCGCGCTCGGCGACGCCCCGGCCGCAATCGCCGTAACCGACCACCACCATGGTGGACCCCGCCATGAGGATGTTGGTGGCTCGGATGATCCCGTCGAGCGCCGATTGCCCGGTCCCGTAGCGGTTGTCGAAGAGGTGCTTGGTGGCCGACTCGTTGACCGCCACCACGGGGACGCGGAGGGTTCCGTCCTCGGCCATCGCCTTCAGGCGGATCACCCCCGTGGTGGTCTCCTCGGTGGAGCCGATCACGTGGAGGTCGCGCCGCTCGGTGTGGAGGATGGTCGCCAGATCTGCGCCGTCGTCCATCGTCACCGCCGGTGCGGCGTCGAGGACGGCGTGGATGTGCTTGTAGTAGCTGTTGGAGTCCTCACCCCTGATGGCGAACACCGAGATCCCCTCCACTACCAGCGCAGCGGCGACGTCGTCCTGGGTGGACAGCGGGTTGGAGGCGCACAACACGGGCTCGGCACCACCGTCGCGCAGCGCCAACATGAGGTTGGCCGTCTCCGCGGTTACGTGGAGGCAGGCCGCCACCACGTGACCAGCCAGCGGGGTTTCCTTGGCAAAGCGCTCCCTGATCGTCCTCAGGACGGGCATACGCCGTCCTGCCCAGGCAACGCGCCTGGCCCCGGCCTCGGCAAGCGACAGGTCGGCAACGTCGTGATCAACACTCATCTGATGCAGCTTTCTCGATGTTGGGGGGTGACATTGTGGCAACCCCTACAGGCGTTGCGCCGCTCAGCCGGCCATCTCCCTCTTGAGCTGGTCGAGAACGGCGATGTCCATCGGATCTACCCCGGCGCGCTCAGCCACTCCGAGCGAGACCAGGTCGCCGACCGCGATGAGGCTGAGGCAACGGGCCAACGAAGAGCTGCCCTGTGACCACACCTCTCCAACCCATCCGACACGGTTGGTGCACAGCCGGCGGGTGATCTCGAAACGTCGAGCCACCTGGGGGTGCTCATCCTCGTCGCGCAGCGAGACCACCCCGACGCGTCGGCGGGAGAGATCGGGGTCGGCATCCCAGCCGACGATCTCGTTGTGGTCCAGCTCGGGGATGATTCCCCAGGCGGCGGCAGCCTTGGCGTTCTCGTTGAATTGAGTCTTCCAGCGGATGGCGGCGGGGAGGGCGGGGCCGGAGGAGCCATAGATGACCGAGAACCGGCCGGCGAGCCCTTCCGCCAGGTCATCGGCCAGCGATGCGGCGGCTCCGCCTACGACCAGATCGTCCACGACATCGGCCGCCTCGTCTAGCGACGCCCGCATCGGCGCCACTACCTGCGCCCCCTCCAAGACCCTCAGCACCGAGCCGGCCAGGTAGCCCAAGGCAGCACGCGGTGGCAGCCCGTCGGGAACGGTGATGTGAGGCCAACCCTCGGCGGCCGCCTCCTCGGCGAGCCGACCGCCCGAGGTGACCGCCACCAGCGGAAGCCCGGCCCTACGGGCCGCGTCGACGCCAGACAAGGTCTCCTCGGTCGCCCCCGAGTAGGAGACAGCGATCACCAACGGCTTGACCGATTCGACCCAACCGGGGAGGCCGTACCCCTTGTGGACGACCAGCAACGAGCCGGCTTCATCCGCCAGCGGCGCCGCCACGTCGCCCGAGATCCCCGAGCCCCCCATCCCGGCGACGATCACCGCAGGAGGGCGCTCCAGCGACTCGAATTCGAGGGCGCTGGCCCAACGCAGCTGTTTACCGAGCCCGGCGACCAGCGCGGCCATGTCCGCCGCATGAGCGGTCACGCTGGCCCGTCGGGCAGCTCGGCCTCCTCGACCAGCATCACCGGGATGCCCTCACGCACCGGGTACCGGCGCCCACAACCCCGGCACACCAATGCGGGTCGGTCCTCATCTTCGATGAGCCCCTCCTTGTCGACCGGGCAGACCAGGATCTCGAGTAGCTCGGGGTCGATCAGCGTCATCTCAACAGTGTCATCTCATTTGGGCCATGTCATCCCGGACCCACCAGGTGCTCCACCTGGTTGACCAACTCCGCCACATCGCCCGGCGTGGTCGCCTCGACGTTGAGCCGGAGAACCGGCTCGGTGTTCGATGGGCGGAGATTGAACCAACGGTCGGGCCAGCTCACCGTGAGACCGTCGAGCCGCTCCAACTCGGCACCGGGGAACCCAGCGGCCACGGCCTCCATGGCCGCCCCCTGATCGGCGACTCTGAGGTTGATCTCCCCGGACTGCGAGTACGGCTCGACATCGGCCCGTAGCTCGGAGAGTGGGCGCCCGGCGTCGCTGATCACGGTGAGCAGCACCAGCATCGCCAAGATCCCCGAGTCCGCCCTGAAGTTGTCGCGGAAGTAGTAGTGGCCCGAGTGCTCCCCCCCGAAGGCGGCGCCGGTCTCGGCCATGACCTGCTTGATGAATGAGTGGCCCACCCGGGTGCGGATGGGCTCGCCACCGTAGGCCCGCACCGTTTCTCCCACCGCCCGGCTCGTGATGAGGTTGTGGATGATCCGTGCCCCCGGCTCGCGCTCCAGAAACCACCTGGCGATCAGGGCCGTGGTGGCGCTCCCGGAGAGGGGCGATCCGTTGTCATCGATGAAGAAGGCGCGATCGGCGTCGCCATCGAAAGCGACTCCGAGGTCAGCCCTCTGCTCGGCGATGGTCGCTTGGAGGTCCACCAGGTTCTCGGGCCGGAGCGGGTCCGGAGGATGGTTGGGGAAGTTACCGTCGGGCTCGAGGTAGAGGGGGATCAACTCGGCGCTCATCCTCTCGAATACCTGGGGAAGCACGGCCCCTGCCATCCCGTTCCCGCCATCTGCGGCCACCCGCAGCGGGCTGATCCCCGTCGGCTCGACCAGTGAGAAGAGGTGGTCGACGTAACCAGGGGTGGGGTCAAACGGCTCCACATGCCCCGGGTCGGCCGCCCGAGCTTGGTCCTGTTCGGCGAGACGGCGAACCTCGGAGAGCCCGGTGTCGGCACCGACCGGAACTGCACCCTCTCGGCACAGCTTGATCCCGTTGTATTCCGGGGGGTTGTGAGAGGCGGTGATCATCGCTCCGGGGACTTGGCGGCTCCCAGCGACGAAGTAGACGACGTCGGTCGCCACCTCCCCCAGTGAGAGCACGTCTATTCCCTGACCGGTGACACCGTCGATGAAGACGTCTCGCAGCGCCGGGGAGGAGAGCCGGCAGTCATGCCCGACTGCGATGGTGGGAGCGCCGGTGAACCGAGCGAAGGCGGCTCCGACCCGGCGCGCTACGTCCTCGTCGAGCTCGCCGTTGTCGGTGCGACCTCGGATGTCGTAGGCCTTGAATATCAGATCGAGGTTCATTGACCGCTCATCCTATGCACCGGGCCGCTCCCGCCCGTCGTCGCCTTCGTACACTCGCCGCCCGATGAGCCAACCGACCGTCGCCGTGGTCATCCCGGTCCACAACGAAGCGGAGATCCTCGCCACGGCCCTCGAGGCCCTGTTCAGACAACTCAAATCGGTGGACGCCGACGTCACGGTCATGCTGGTGGAGAACGGCTCGACCGACGACACCTACCGGAGCGCAACCGAGCTGAAGGGTGCATGGCCGGCCCTGAGCGTCATCCGGCACCATGAGCCCGACTACGGGGCGTCGATGCGAGCAGGGTTTCTCGCCGCCACCGCGGAGTGGGTGGCCAACTTCGACATCGACTACTTCTCCGGGCCATTCTTGACGACGGTGCTCAGCGAACATTCCGAGGCAGACATCGTGATCGCCTCGAAACGGGTGATGGGCTCGGAGGACCGCCGCTCGATCCTGCGAAGGCTGGGCACCTTCGGGTTCAACCGCATTCTTCGTCTCCTCTTCGACTCATCGGTGAGCGACACTCACGGGATGAAGGCGTTCCGAGCCGACGTGGTGGCCGAGTTCGCCCCACAGGTTGTGAGCCGAAAGGACCTATTCGACACCGAGCTGGTGCTGCGGGCGGAACGGGCGGGACGGCGGATCGACGAGGTGCCCGTGGTGGTGGAGGAGCTGCGAGAGGCGCGCTCGGCATTCCTCACCCGTATTCCCCGGACGCTGCGCGGGCTCTGGGAGATGCGGAGGCGACTGAAGGCCGAGTCTGGCGATTGACGCGGCCTAGTTCTCCCCGGAGGCGATCTGCTCCTCCGGGTCCACCCCGCGGAGCGATCGGTGGAACACAAGGTCGCGATAGGCGGCGAACTTGGGCAGAAGCACTACCCCGGTGGCGACCAGGTTGGCCAGGTTGAGTCCCAGCGGCCCAATGTCCGGCCAGAGGATCTCGGCGCCCTTGACCACGGCGACGGTCGCCGCCCAGGACAGGGCATTGACGACATAGAACGACCCGGACTCACCCCAGGACCCGGTGTTGCGGCCGAGACGGAAGGTCCAGCGCCGGTTGAGCACGTAGGAACACCCGGTGGCAATGGCGAAAGCACCGGTGACCGACCAGAAGGTGGTCCAGCCGACGGCGAAGCGGAAGAGGTTGAAGAGGGCGAAGTAGGTGACCGTGTTGAACACTCCGATCACAGCCATGCGGATGAACTGTCCCATGGTCTCCCTGGTGCCGAAGCTGGCGAGATAGTTCCTCACCGCGCCGCCCTCCTCCGCCGCCATGCGAGGCCCCATGCGGCCAGACCGGCGATCCCGACTGCGCTGAGGACCAGCCCCGAGGTCTCGACCCATGTGTTGCGGAACTCGAGGACAACCTCCTCCTCGGTCGGCACCACCACCATCAACGATGGTGCCGCCCGCCAAGGTCCCTCGGCGCCTTGGGCCTTCCAGTTGGGGAAGTAGGAGACCTTGACCAGGTGGGGTACCCCGACAGCGGTGGTCCGGAAGCTGATCCGCTCGTCGTCGATCACAACGTCGGACACCTCACCCCCACCGGCGATCGGGGTATCCGCTCGCTCTCCGAGGGTGGTGATCCGGGGCCACTCGGCCGGGCCCTCCGCTACCACCCACCGGTCCATGCCCTCGATGTCGTCGTACCAATCCAGGGCGAATTCCTCGAAGGTCGGCGCCGTATCCGCTTCGGTACCCAGCGCCGAGAGCACGCCCCGGTCGGGTTCTTCGTAGACCGATGGCACGCTGGTGGCCACGTCTACCAGCGACGGCGGTGCAAGCTCGAAGATCTTGAAGGGGGCGGTCTCGGCCACCAAGGTCAGCCCCTCCGTCTGTTCTGCCTCGGTAGCCGCCTCCTCGGTGAACGACACGTAGTAGCTCACCCCATAGACGCCCAAATGCTCCACGCCCCGCTCGAAGTCGAACGTGTGGTAGTTGAGACCCGGGATCGGGTTGGAGGGCTTGTAGCTCATTTCGGCGTGGTTGAGGAAGTGGAACGGAGTGGTGATCGACGATTCGAAGAAGAGGCCCTCCATCGAGGGATGGGTCCACTCCGTCCAGTACGGAAAGAGCATCGGCGACATCGGTGTGCCGTAGCGCTCCAAATCTCCGTTCGCCTCCCACTGCACCCTCCCCGACGGGAGTCCGTCCATAACCTGCATCAGCTGCTCGTACTCGGGCCATCCCTCTTTCGCCTCGTACCCCGAGTAGTTCCACCGCGCCCACCCGTTGACGAAGCTGACGCCGGCCAGCCCTCCGCCGATGAGCAGAACAACAACGGAGATGGTCAGAACGGGACGGACCGACACCCGAGGAGGGAAAGCGAAGGAGCCGATGAGGGCTAATCCAAAGGGCGCAGCCATGGCCCATCGAGCCCATGGGGGGAGAGCCTCGGACGCGGCGGCGACGGCGAAGGTGACGACACCACCCGCCAGCAGGAGCGCTCGGCTCCACCACACCGACATCCGCTCGGGCAGACGGCGAAGAAGGGCGTCTCCCGCCAGCCCAACGGCCAACCCCGCGAAGAGGTAGAGCCCGAAGAACCAGTACGGCAGAAGGCGCCCGTTCCACAGCTTCCAACGGTCCCCCAGCCCAGGGACCAGGTCGGGAAGCACCACCGGTACCCAGAAATAGACCAACGGGATGAGAGTGGCGAGCACAGCCGGCACCACTCGCGCTGTGCGGCGGAGAGACCAGACGATCCCGACCACGGCAAGCGGGATGACGAGCCAGGCGTCCACCGGGAACAGGTCGGACCAGCGGCTCAAGGGGGTCCACGCCATATCGGACGTGAGCCCGATCCGCATTATCAGCGGTAACGCCCAGAAAGCGGCGATGAGGAACCCCCAGATCCAGACGGTAACGGCGCGACCCGTCCCCCGTTTCCACAACAGCACGGGGATCGAGGCGATGATGACGACGAGGGTGGTCAGTACGTGGCAGAGGGCGGTGGCCGCCAACGCTGCCGCGGCCCAAGGGAGGAACCGTCGATCGTCCTTGATCGCCCGAACCAGCAGGCCCAGGTAGACCAGCGAGAGGGCGAACGACCACGAGTAGGAAAACTCACCGGCCAGCGTGGAGGCGATGTTGCCCCCATAGATGGTGTAGCTCTCCATGAATACGAAGGCACCGCCCGCCGCCGCGGCCACAGTCGCCGCCGTCCGACTGAACCGCATCGACCGGGCGAAGAAATAGGTCGCAGGGGCAATGGCCAGCAAACCGATGACGGTCACCACCTTGAAGGCCACCCCGTAAGGGAGGAGCAGGTCGAGGGCGACTATCACCAGCGAGGGGAGTGGGAAGTAGAAGTAGAAGATGGGGAACCCGGCGAACCACGAGTTCGACCAACCAAGCACCCTCCCCTCGGGGAGCAGAACATCGCGCAGGTACGCCGGCCCGAGGACATGCGCCCCCATGTCGCCCCCTGATGGCGTGTTGGCAACCACCAGAAGTTGGGGCTGGAGCACCGCCAAGACCAACAGACTGGTGATGGTGATTCCGAGAATCGCCACCCAGCGCGGGGCCGGGTCGGCGGGCGCCGGGGCCGCGGCAAGCTCGGGGGCGGTGGTGCGCATGGCGGGAAGTGTAAGTCTGAGCCGGGTCAAGGAGGTCTGTGCTGGTTGTTAACGATTTGGGTGAAGAGCTGCGCCGATGCAACGCCCGGTCCGTGATCGGCGCCCGGAGCGGAGAACTAAATCGGCCCGCTGCCGAATTCTGCCGTCGGGTCAGTCCTCGTCGAGCAGCTTGCCG
>DATADW010000153.1:0-5514 GCA_036258335.1 Acidimicrobiia bacterium | reverse complement strand
TCCCGAGCGACGACACCGCCAAGGCGTAGAACACCCCGACGTCGAGGTCGACCACCACCAGATCGGGACCGAGCGGGATGATGGCGAAGAGGAGAACCGTTCCGATGAGGACGACGGCGGGGGCCCAACGGAATACTGTCTGGTCGGCCTCGCTCGGGACCACATCCTCCTTCTGGATGAATTTGACCCCGTCGGCGAGCAACTGCGCCCAGCCCCACCTCCCTCCGGCGAAGTAGGGCCCGATCCGGCTCTGCATGTGGGCGGAGATCTTGAGCTCGGCATACCCGAAGACGAGGGCCGATGTCGGGATGATCACCGCTGCCGCCAGGAGCTTGATGGCCAATTCCAAAGGAAAGGTCACCGGAGCGCCTCCGGCGCCGACAAGACGGCAGACGGCGGACGGCAGACGGCAGACATCGGCGATCTGCCTTCCGACTTCCGCCTCCCGCCTTTCGACCTCTTCATCTATCCACGTCCCCGAGGACGAAGTCGAGGCTCCCGAGGATGGCGATGATGTCGGGGACCAGGGCGCCCTCCATCAGCCAGGGGATGATCGAGAGGTTGGAGAACGAGGCGGAGCGGATCTTGAGCCGGTAGGGCCCGAGCCCACCCTGGGAGACCAGGTAATAGCCCATCTCTCCCTTGGGGTTCTCGGCGCGCACGTACACCTGCCCGGCCGGCACCTTGATTATCCGGGGCACCTTCGCCTGGAGCGGGCCGGAGGGGATACCGTCGATCGCCTGCAGGATGATCCGGGCCGACTGACGGATCTCCTCCAGCCGGACCCACCATCGATCCCAGCAGTCACCGTTGGAGCCGACCGGGATCTCGAAGTCAAAGCGGTCGTAGGGGAGATAGTCCTGGTTCTTGCGGAGGTCGAAGCCGACACCCGAGGCCCGCATGTTGGGTCCGGAGACACCGAAGGATGCCGCTATGTCGGGGGGGATCAGACCCACGCCCTTGGTCCGGGCGAGGAAGATCTCGTTCCCGGCCACCAGCGACTCGAGCTCCTCGCAACTGCCGAGGACCTTTTCGATGGCCCGCCGCGTCTCGTCGAAGAACCCCTTGGGCAGGTCGGGGATGTCCTTCTTGGTGGTCGGCCCCGCCCCGTATGCCGGCTTGACCCCGCCGATGCGGTTGAAGTTAGGGTGGAAGCGCCCACCGGTCACCGACTCGATCAGGTCGAGGATCCGCTCCCGGTCGCGCAGGGCGAAGAAGAGCGGGGTGGCGGCTCCCAGCTCGAGCGGGTAGCTGGCCATGAACACGAGGTGGGACGACATGCGTGCCATCTCGGTGAGAATGAGACGGATGTACTGGGCGCGTTCGGGGACCTCCAGACCCATGAGCCTCTCAGCGGCGACGATGAAGGGCACCTCGTTGGCGTAGCCCGACACCCAGTCGATCCGGTTGATCAGGGCGGTGATCTGGGGGTAGGTCCGCACCTCCGACAGCTTCTCGTAGCCGCGATGCATGTAGCCGATCACCGGGTTCACGTCGCGCACTCGCTCGCCGTCCACCTGGGCGATCAACCTGAGCACCCCGTGGGTGGATGGGTGCTGCGGTCCGATGTTGAGGGTCATGTCCGGCGTCTCCAACTCCACCGAGACGGCGACCTCGGAGAGGTGGTGGACGACGTCTTGATCGATGATGGTCATCGGAAGAGCCAGCGACGGCGGACGGCGGACGGCGGACGGCAGCCAGAGAGGAGACAGTTCATGCCTCGGGGTTCTCCTCGGTCGGCCCGTCACTGGTCGCAGGTTGCTCGGCGGCAGCGGGCATCCCCTCGACATCGACCTTGCCCGGCCAGGGCTTCACCTCGCGGGTGAGCAACGGGAAGGACTTGCGGAGAGGGTTGCCCTCGAACTGCTCGGGAAGGTAGAGCTTTCCCTGGTTGGGGTGCCCTCGGAACTCGATGCCGAACATCTCATGGGCTTCGCGCTCGTGCCAGTTGGCCCCCGCGAAGACACCTACCACCGTATCGATCTCCGGCCGGTCGGATGGGATATCGGTGCTGATGATCAGGAGCTGACCTCGATCGAGGTCGGAGACGGCGCACAGCACCTCGATGCGCTCCTCCACCTCCTCGGGCGGCGGGTCTCCCACCTCGACCTCGTTTGACCAGTCGATTGCCGACAGCCAGGAGAGGTAAACAAGACCTTGGTCGCGGGCTGCGGTGACCGCCTCCACCCACCGCTCGGGTGGCACCCGAAGCCGCGCCGAGCCGTGGTCCACACCCGGCTCGACATCATTATCCAGCACCCCCGCTACCGCCTCGGCCAACTCCAGCAACGGGCCGCCCTCGTTGGTGGCCTCCGTGTCAGACGGGCTGGTAGTCACGCTCGCTCCACTTCTGGCGCATGTCCTCGTTCTGGATCTTCTGCTGGAGGAGCACGATGCCCTCCATCAGCGCCTCGGGCCGGGGCGGACAACCGGGGACGTACACGTCCACCGGAATCACCTGATCCACGCCTTTGGTGACCGAGTAGGAGTCCCAGTAGGGGCCACCGCAGTTGGAGCACGAGCCCATCGATATGACGTACTTGGGGTCGGGCATCTGGTCGTAGAGACGTCGGATGGCCGGCGCCATCTTGTCGGTAACGGTGCCCGCCACCACCATTAGATCGGCCTGGCGGGGGGATGCCGGGAGGGGGATGATGCCGAACCGCATGAAGTCATAGCGGGGGCCGGATGCGGCCATCATCTCGATGGCGCAACAGGCGAGCCCGAATTGGAAGAACCAGAGCGAGTACTTCCGGCCCCAATTGAGCAGCCAGGAAACCGGTTTGGGGACGCCGAAGCGCTCGATCACTCCCACCGCAACACCCCTTTCCGCACCGCATAGAGCAGCCCGAGGATGAGGATCGCCAAGAAGACCAGCATCTCGACCAGCCCGAACATCCCAAGCTCCTCGAGACGAATGGCCCAGGGGAAGATGAAGACCGCCTCGACGTCAAAGACCACGAAGAGCAACCCGAAGATGTAGTACCGGACGTATGTCTGGCTCCAACCAGACCCGACCGGATCGATGCCGCACTCGTAGGTGAGCAGTTTGGCGACGGTGGGATTAGAGGGGCGCACCAGCGACGACACCCCGAGTATCCCGACCACAAGGACGACCCCCAGGGCGGCGAAGGCGGCAACGGTCAGGTACTGCTCGAAGTAGGGGCTCACCGCGCTCTGTTTCCTACAGCTTGGCTTCCAACGCCTGGCATCCGCCGGCGAGTATAGGGAGCGGGTCTCCATGGGCCGGAAAGCTGCGCCGACCTGGCGGGCGTACCCTGGCACGCCGTGACCGCACAGATCCGGATGCCCTCATACGACGGACGCGGTCTGCTCAACCTGGCGGCCGAGCTCGAGTTGCGGCTGACTGGTCGGTCTCCTTCTCCCGGTCTCGAAGCCGGGTTGGCCGCTGAAATACCGGCGGCGGAGAGCTACGTGCTGCTTGTGATCGACGGCCTGGGTGACCGCCAGCTCGGCCACCGCGGTGCCGAGCCGCTGGGATCGGCCCGACGGGGGGTGATCGATGCCCCCTTCCCCACCACGACCACGGTAAGCCTCTCGTGCCTGGTCACCGCAGCGGCGCCTTCTGCGCATGGCGTCATCGGACACCTCCTATGGCTCCCCGAGGTTGGCTCGGTGGTCAACACTCTCCGCTGGGTGACCATCGAGGGACGACCGGTGGACTTCGACACCGCAGCGATGCTTCCCACGCCCAATCTCTGGGAGCGACTGCGCGATGCCGGCCGGGAGCCGGTTACGGTCCAGCCTGGGGGCTTCCTCGGGTCGCCGCTGAGCCGGATGCTCTACAGAGGATGCCGATTCGAGCCGGTCTGGGACACGGTGGACCTGGTGGAAGCCACCATCCAGCTCGCCGCGGTCCCCGGGCGGCTGGTGACGACCTACCTCCCGCACTTGGACGTGGCTGCGCATGTGACCGGGCAGCGGTCCGAGGAGTACGACGCCGCCATGGGTCTGGCCGGCCAGATATGGCGCCAACTGGCCGAGAGACTGCCCGCCCACGTCGCCCTCATCGGGACCGCAGATCACGGCCACATCGACTACCCGGAGCGCGCCAAGCGTCTGCTGCGCGGACCGGGCATCCAAGGACTGAGATTCTGGGGCGACCCCCGTGGGGTCCTCACCAGCGGACCCCCCGTGGCGCTGGACCGGTTCGGGCGGTGGCTGGGGAGTCAGCCCGTCGACGGCGACAAACTGAACCAGCTATGGGGACCGGGATCTCGTCACCCTGCGCTTGGCGAGCGAACTCCCGATGCACTCTTCCTCGCTGCGGACGGGGAGGTGCTGCTGCCCCCCGGCTTCGACAAGCGGCTGATGGGCTATCACGGCGGGCTTGACCCGGCCGAGGTCGAGGTGCCGTTGCTCGTGCGTTAGGCGGTCCCCCTCGAGGGTCCGCTGATCACAGATAACACACCAGCCCCGCACGCCTTCTTACGAGGCGGAGAGGGTGGTGCTTATCGAGGTCGGCTTGGTGAGCGCCAGGTACACCGGGCACCGCTCCAGCCAGACGCGGTACAGCTCCTCGACCCGGTTGGCTGAGTCGGGCGAGCTGATCTCGATGGCCAGTTCCAGATCGTCGAGGTCGGGCGCCACCCCGCCCATGCCGAGAAGGCCCCTGAAGTCGGCTTTGCAGGACGCGGTGGCCGACACCGAGTCGACCTGGATGCCCAACTGGGGAGCAAGGGTTTCGGTGATGAAAACGACGGCGCATCCGGCCAGGGCCCCCAGCAGCTGAGCGGTGGGGCTCGCCGCAGCGTTGCCACCGCCGAGAGGAGGTGGGAGATCGGTCTGCCATGTGAAGGGGCCGGACTCCAGCGTGACCGCCCCGTCGCCGTCGAATCGTGCGACCACCCGAGGAGCCACGGCCGCCTTCTCGGGTTCCTGCTCCCAGAGCTCGATGGTCTCATCGATGACGCTCATTCGTCTACCCCCGCTCTCAGCACTGGACGCAGGCTATATCGCTCGGGAGCCCGAGTGCCCCTGCCATCCGGATTCGTTCTTTGACAACCACAGCCGTTTGGACCCGGAAGAGATCGAGGTCCCGTGGCTCGTCCGATGACCTTTCCTGCGCAGTGCAGGCCGTCGCCTTTTGCACTACGGCGATGGTGTTTAGTAGCGTCAGGATGGCCTAACAAGTTCTTCGTCTGGGCCGATCATCGCCGAATTCACGACTTCCCAGGAGATGAGTCGATGAAAGCCAGAGCGATCCGAATTGCGGTCGCCGCGGCTTGTGTCCTCGCCGCATGCGGCTCCGGGTCGGCGGACGGTCCCCTCGTCATCTACTCGGGTCGAAGCGAGGATCTAGTCGGCCCCTTACTCGATCGGTTCACCGACGAGACGGGGATCGAGTTGGAGGTCAGATACGGGGAGAGCCCCGAGTTGGCAGCCACCATCCTCACCGAGGGAGACCGCTCTCCGGCCGACGTGTTCCTCGCCCAGGACCCGGGGTCGCTGGGTCTCGTTTCGCTCGAGGGGCTGTTCCAGCCGCTACCCGAC
>DATADW010000152.1:0-6728 GCA_036258335.1 Acidimicrobiia bacterium | reverse complement strand
TCGGACCGTGTCCGAGGTGGGGGAGATCAGCAGCGCAGCGACTGGAACGCGTCTGCCGACCCTGACCGTCGACACGGTGATCGGGTTCACGTCGCCTGAAGATCGAGCCGCCTTCGCGACCGACCTGCAATCTGCGGCCGCCGCACTGGTCGCCCACTACCACCACGACGAGGGTCGACCGCACCGTCTGACCATCTCGTCGTATCCCCGACCCGAGGAGCCCTCGTGACCGATTCCGACAAGCCAGGCCGCATCGAACATCGGATGGAGCGCAGGTATGAGGTGGCCGCCACTCCGGAACAGGTGTGGGACGCGATCGCGACTGCCGACGGGATCTCGGCCTGGATGGCACCCACCCGACTGGACCCGCAGGTCGGCGGTGAGGTGTCGTTCGGTCTCGGTGGTTTCGTGTCGACTGGTGTCGTCACCGGCTACACGCCGAATGAGCGGTTCGCAGTCGAGGAGCCGTGGCCGATCGCTGACCACATGCCGACCGCTCACCACGACCTGTCGTCGCTCACCCCGATCGCCACGGAGTTCCTCATCGAAGCAGCGTCCGGCGGCAGTTGCCCGATCCGCGTCGTCACGAGGGTGTACGGAGCCGGAGCGGATTGGGAGAACGAGTTCTTCGCCGAGATGGCCGACGGCTGGGGTGCAATACTCGACAACCTCGTCAGCCACCTCGAACGAGGCGAGGTAGCGCGGTTGGAACGGTGACGTCGTTCATCGTGATGACCGTCAACGGCTCCAACGACGGACCAACAGCGCGATGAGAACGCGTTGGTTGGTTCGTCACACCTGTCGGAACGGCCGACGCCAACCTGCTCGGAGGAACGCATGGGAAAGCTCATCTACCCAACCAACAACTCGGTGGACGGCTTCACGGAGGACAGCACCGGCTCCTTCGACTGGTCGGTGCCTGACGAGGAGGTGCACGAGTTCTACAACGACATGATGCGCGGTGTCGGCACCCAGCTGCTCGGCCGCCGCATGTACGAGACCATGGCCGTGTGGGAGACGGACCCGTCGTTCGCCGAGGAGTCGTCGGTGCTGGCCGACTTCGCCGCCGCGTGGCAGGACACGGACAAGCTCGTCTACTCCACCACCCTCACCGACCCGGTTACGAAGCGGACGCGCATCGTGCCCGCGTTCGAGGCAGACGAGGTGCAGGCCTTGAAGGACGCCTCGTCGGCCGACCTGTCGGTGAGCGGACCAGAGCTCGCCGCCCACGCCCTGCGCGCCGGCCTCGTGGACGAAGTGAGCCTGATGCTTCACCCGGTGGCGGTCGGCGCCGGCAAGCCGGCCTTCCCGACCGATCTGCGACTCGACCTCGAGCTCATCGCCGAACGCCGCTTCGGCAACGGCGCGGTGCACGTGGCCTATCGCGTGCTGCGCTGACTCGGCTCGTCGCCGCTGCTGCGCCATGCGATCCGACGTGATCCGCCCGAGCCTGACTCACGATGCCGGGAGATAGGTGAGGAGGACCACGCCGGAGTCGAACCGCTTCACGCCCTCGAGCTTCAACCGGATCGTCCCTCTGTCGCCCAACACATGAAGGTTGGCGTCACCCCAGACGAGTAGGTTGACGTAGATCTCGTACACGTCGATGAGACCCTTCTCGGCGAGGGCGTACGCGAACTCGCCACTCCCGTGCATGAACAGACCACCGTCGACCTCATCCTTCAGCTTCGGGATCGAGACTTCGAGGTCGCCGTCGAGCAACTCGGCGTTCCACCCGAGGTCGCCGGACAGCGTGGTCGACCCGACGTAATTCGACATCGCGTTGACCATGTCGGCCATCACCACGCACCTGAAGCCATTCCGCCCCGCGTTCACACTAGGAGAGGGAGGTTTCGCGCATCGGTGATCCTGCTGGGCGGTGGGTGTGGGACCATTACCGGATGGAGACCGCCCAACCCCAGGCCGAGTCCGCCATGACAGTCGCCGACGTCAGCTACGAGGATCTCGCCGGCGCCATCGACCACTCGCTCCTCCGCCCCGAGTTGACCAGGGACGAGGTCATTGCCGGGTGCCGGCTTGCCGCCAACTACCAGGTGACGTCGGTCTGCGTCCGGCCCGCCGATGTCGCCCTCGCCGGCTCGCTTCTCGAGGGCTCCGGGGTGGCGGTGGGGACCGTCGTCGGCTTTCCCCACGGCTCGCACACCACGTCGACCAAGCGTTTCGAGGCCGAGGTGGCTGTGGCCGAGGGCGCCAGCGAGCTGGACATGGTGATCAATATCGGGGCGCTTCGTTCCGGGGACGACGCCTTGGTCGCGTCCGACATCCGGGCGGTGGTGGGCGCTTCGGGATCGGCCCTGGTCAAGGTGATTCTGGAGAACGCCTACCTCGACGACGAGCAGAAGGTGAGAGGGTGCCTCCTCGCCGAATCGGCCGGGGCCGACTATGTCAAGACCTCGACCGGTTTCGCCCCTGGTGGCGCCACCATCGCCGATCTCAAGCTGATGCGGACAACCGTGTCACCGGCGGTGAAGGTGAAGGCGGCCGGTGGTATCAGGTCTCTCGACGGGCTGCTCGAGGTGCTCTCGGTCGGTGTGAGCAGAGTGGGCGCCACCCAGACGGCCGCCATCCTCGACGACTACCGAGACCGCACCCGCTAGTTCTATTCGGCCTCGATGCCGGCGAGCGCGGCGCCGATAGCGCCGGCGTACGACCCGAGCGAAGCCGCCACCACCTCTATGCGGTCGGTGGGCACCAAGGTCACCCGCGCACGAACGGCGTCCCGTATCGGACCGAGCACCAACTCGCCCGCAGAGGCGATGCCGCCGCCGACGACGATCCGATCGGGCCCGAGCACGGCAACGACGTTGGCCAGGGCTATCCCCAGCCAGCCGGCGGCGCCGCGGACGGCGCCGATACACCGGTCATCGCCCTCGGCCACGCCTGCATAGACCTGCTCGACCGTCGGCCGACCCGCAGCCGCCGCCACCACGTCGGATCGGGCCAGCGCCTCGACGCACCCGCGGTTGCCGCAACCGCACAGCGGGCCGTCGGGGAGCACAGTCTGGTGGGCAATCTCTCCGGCGACGCCGAAAGCACCGAGGTGGAGCCTGCCGTCGATCATCACGCCGCCACCGATCCCCGTGCCCAAGGTGACGCAGACGAGGGTGCTGCAACCGGCACCCGCCCCCACCGTTCCCTCGGCGAGAGTGAAGGCGCGGGCATCGTTGATCATGTGGACCGGTCTTCCCAGTTCCTCCTCCAACCTGGCGCGCAACGGGTAACCCGACCATGGTCCCGGCAGGTTGGGGAAGAGGAGTACCCGGCCGTCGGTTGGGTCGAACAGCCCCGGGACCCCGAGACCGATCGTCTCCACCGGGCCGTGGTGGTCGGTGGCCCAGCGCGCCACCTCGGCGAGCCGATCCACCACGGCTCGTGGTCCCCGAGGCGCATCGGTGGGGAACGTGGCGTTGGCCACAAGCTCCGAGTCGTCCAGCACCACGGCCTTGACGTTGGTCCCGCCGAGATCGAGACCGAGGTGGCGCGGCATTACCCCAGCCGGTCGGTCGCGTCGCGATGGAGCACTGCGGCGAACACGTAACGCTCTGCGGCGTAGACGGTCTCGGTGTGCTCCAAGGGCGATCCGTCCTGGTCGGAGATGGTGCGCCGCTCGGCTAGCACCACAGGTTCACCCAAGTGCAGCAGTCGCCGCTCCCTTGCGGTGGCCGGCCGCGCCGTCACCTCCGCCTCGGCCCGGGTCGGGATCCATCCGTTCACCTGGAAGGCATCGTGGAGCGAGCCGTGCTCCAGATCGGCGCCGAGCACCGCGGCGCAACGCATGGCGAAGACGACCCGCTCGATCGCCATTGGCGTGTCGTCGGCCAACCTGAGCCGCTCCAACAGCAGGGCGGATTCTCCGGGTGTCAGACCCAGCGCTTTGGCCTCCTCTGCAGATGACGTGACCTTTCCCGATGCAAGGACTTGTGAGGAAGCTGACATGCCGCGGCTGCGCATGCTTTCGGTGAACGACAATGGAGATCCCAGCACCCGCGGGACCGGGCGCGCTGCCACGAATGTGCCTTGGCCCCGGGTGCGGTAGAGCAACCGCTCGTTGGAAAGTGTCTGCACCGCCTGGCGTGCCGTCATCCGGCTCACCCCGAAGCGCTCGCACAGCTCGGCATCCGACGGGAGCCGGTCACCCGGCCGGGAGCTTGCCACCAGCCGCCTCAGGTGGTCGGCGATCTCCTCGTACCGTGCCGGGGTCTTAGTGGTCATCGCGCCTCGGTGAGCCGTTCCCCGATGCTACATGTCTAGACATTTGATACCCTCCCCCGATGCTGTCGTCCGCGGGGCGCTGGCTCACCGAGGCGCGAACGGTGCTGGAGCGCATCGAGCAATCGCAGATGGAAGCCATCTCCGCCGCCGCCGAGCGGTGCGCTGAGGCCATCTCCTCGGGTGGTCTCGTCCACCTATTTGGGACGGGGCACTCCCGAATAGCTCTCGAGGAGATGTTCCCCCGCTACGGGTCGTACCCAGGTTTCCACCCCATCGCCGAGCTCTCGATGACGTTCCACACCCAAGTGGTTGGTTCCAACGGGCAGAGGCAGGCGATGTTCATCGAGCGGACCGAGGGGCTGGCCGAGCAGATCCTGGCCAACTTCCACTTCGGTCCGGCGGACGCGATGATCGTCTTCAGCGTCGGAGGGCTCAGCGCGGTGACCCTCGAGATGGCCATCGGGGCAAGGGACCGCGGGATGACCGTGATTGCAGTCACATCGCTTGCCGAGTCAACCGCCGCCGCGCCGCGTCACCCCACCGGGACCAGGCTGGCGGATCACGCCGACATCGTGATCGACCTGTGCACCCCGGTTGGCGACGCCATGGTGACGATCGACGGCCTGACCTCACCGGTCGGTCCCGGCTCCACGCTCGCCTACGCCGCGGTGGTCAACGAGATAAAGGTGCAGACCGCCGAAATCCTGGTGGGGATGCACAGGATGCCGCCGGTCATCACCAGCGCCACGGTCTCCGGGCCGGTGGAAGCGGCCCGGCTGTTCGAAGCGGCTTATGCCGACCATGCGAAGGCCTTGGCCAGAGCTCTGTCGCCTTAAACCCGAGCTTTGTCCTTGCATCGGTCAAAAGTTCCATGCCTAATGGACGAACTGTGGGAGGAAGTGGATCACACGGGATGCTGCTTGACCTGATACGGACCGGGGAGGCAACGACCCGCAGCCAGTTAGCCCACGCCACCGGGCTCTCCCGCTCCACCGTGGCCACCCGGGTTGAGCATCTTCTTGCCGAGGGACTCATTGCCGAGGTGGGTGAGGCGCCGTCGAGCGGTGGCCGCCCTCCGGCTGTCCTCGGGCTCAACCAGGAGGCGGGGGTGGTGCTCGCAGTGGACATGGGCGCCACACACGCCCGGGTGGCAATCACCGACTTCGGCGCGTCACCAATTGGCGAGACGGCGCTCGACCTCGACATCGCCTCCGGCCCCGAGAATGTCCTCGGCACCATCGACCGGGTCCTGATCTCTCTGCTCGACTCAAACGAGCGTGGCCCAGGGGAGGTCAAGGGAATCGGGATCGGCGTGCCGGGTCCGGTCGAGTACGCCGCGGGGAGGGCCGTGACCCCACCGATCATGCCCGGCTGGGACGGCTACCCCATCCGGGACCGTTTCGTCGATCGCTATCACGTGCCGGTGCTGGTGGACAACGACGTCAACATCATGGCCAGGGGTGAGCACTGGGTCACCGCCGAGCCGTCGGATGACTTCCTCTTCGTCAAGGTGGGGACCGGGATCGGATCCGGCTTGATCCTGGGCGGACGGCTGCACCGCGGAGCGCAGGGAGCAGCCGGCGACATCGGGCATATCCAGGTAGCCGCCGCAGAAGGGATCGTGTGCCGATGTGGCAACACGGGGTGCCTGGAGTCGGTCGCCGGCGGACGGGCGTTGGCTGCCCGACTCGACGTTGCAGACACCCGTGCCGTGGTGGCGATGGTGAAGGCAGGGAGCCGCGACGCCGTCCAAGCGGTGCGGGAATCCGGCCGTCTCATCGGGCAGGTGCTCGCGTCGACGGTCAACCTGCTCAACCCTGGGACCATCGTCGTCGGCGGCGACCTCGCCGAGGCCGGCGACCAACTCTTCGCCGGGATCCGGGAGGTGGTCTACCGCCGCTCCACCGCACTCGCCACCAGCCGCCTTCAACTCATTCCGAGCAACCTCGGGGACCGCGCCGGTGTGACCGGGGCGGCGGCGATGGTGATAGATCATGTGCTGTCCCCCCAGCGGGTGGACCGCACACTCAGCTTGGCCACCGGGGGGGTCCGATGACCGGACGGCCATATGAAGGGCGCCGACAAACCGGCGCCGTCAGGTAACCGAGAGAGGAGGAAGCATGCGACGACCCAGAGGTCGGGGCGTCGGACTGCTGACTCTGCTCATCGCCTTCGCCCTGGTGGTGGCGGCGTGCGGCGGAGACGGTGGTACCGATACCAGCGCGGCAGGAGGCACAGATACCACGGTGGCTGGGGGGACTGACACCACCGCGGCAGGCGGGACCGACACGACTGCGGCAGGTGAGACGGACACCACGGCGGCGGCCGGTGCCGAGGGTCCCTTCACCATCGGCGTGAGCAACACCCTGGTCGGCAACGGCTGGCGTGAGCAGATGATCTGCTCGATCAAGGCAGAGTCGCTGGCCAGTGGTGCCGTCGACGAGGTGGTCGTGGTCAACCGCAACGGCGGGCCCACCGAGCAGATCGCCGACCTG
>DATADW010000151.1:0-7028 GCA_036258335.1 Acidimicrobiia bacterium | reverse complement strand
GTCCCTGGCGGCCTACTACGGGGTGGCCGGTGAGGGAAGCGACGCAGTCGTGGACTGGCTCCTCAACGAGCAGCTCGAAGACGGGGGATGGAACTGCGCAACGGTCAGAGGTTCGACGCGGTCGTCGTTCAACACCACCATCCTTGCCCTCGAGGGGCTGCTCGAGTACGAGAACACTCGGGCGGGTCGGGTCGACGAGGTGGGTGCCGCCCGGGCGAGGGGTCGCGAGTACCTCCTGGCCAGACGGATGTTCCGCTCAGAACGGACCGGTGCAGTGATCAGCGCCGGCTGGACCCGGTTCTCCTTTCCACCCCGCTGGCACTACGACGTGCTGCGGGGACTGGACTATTTGCGGAGTGCCGGGGCATCGCCCGACGAGCGCATGGACGAGGCGATCGCCTTGGTCGAGAGCAAACGGTCCAAGGACGGGCGATGGCCGCTGCAGAACCATCACAAGGGGTCGGAGCACTTCGTCATGGAACCGGGGCCAGGTAAGCCAAGTCGCTGGAACACGCTGCGTGCCATGCGCGTCCTCGACTGGTTCAGCCGGACCGACTGAGCGCCAAACCGGCCCACTCTGGCAACATCGGTCACCCGAACTCGAGGAGCGCTCGTGGACCGGCGGCTCGACGAACTGTGCCAGAGGTATTGGGACACGGAGATGGAGTGGAACCCGGTCGGAGCGACGCTGCTCGGTGACCACAGGTTCGACGACCGCCTCCCCGATCTGACCATCACAGCCGCGGAGGCACAGCGACGGGACCTGCTCCTGCTGCACGATGAGGTCACCGACGTCGTAACCGAAAGCATCGACGACGACCTCACCAAGGCGATGCTGCTCCACGAACTCCACACCGATTCTGAGATGATCGACATCGACCTGGTCGTCGCTCCGTGCGACCCGATGATCGGACCTCACAGCACTCTGCTGCGCGCCGCAGCGCTCACCTCAGTCACCGAGCCGGCCCAGGCGGAGATGCTGCTGACCCGGTACGCCGGAGTCCCCGAGCTCTTGGCACAAGCGGCCGATCGTCACCGCCACCAGCTGGCCACCGGCAAGACCCCGGTCGAGGTGAACGTGAGGAGGGTGTTGAACCAACTCGGCCAGTACCTCTCCTCGCCGGTGGATTCGGACCCGTTCACCGGGGCGACGCTGCCCAGCGACTGGGATGGTGCCGAGGGCTGGCGATCCCGGGTCGGAGAACTAGTCGAAGATGTCATCCGGCCCGGATTCGCCCGCTACCGCGAGATGATCGCCGACGAGATCCTTCCCGCCACCCGCTCTGCCGAGCGCCCAGGATTGACGCACCTCGAAGGAGGCGACGATGCCTACCGGCGGCTGGCTGCGGTGTTCACCTCGCTGCCCACACCTCCTGAGGAGATACACCGGATCGGGACCGAGATCGCCACCGACCACCTGCCAGATGAGTACGCCGAGGTCGGAAAGCGCGCCATTGACGAGACCAACCTCGACTCCATCTTGCGTCGGCTCCGCGACGACCCGGCGCTCCGGTTCACCACCGCAGCCGAGATAGTCGAGGCCGCCGAGGAGGTGATCGCCCGGGCGATCGAAGAGGCCCCGAGGTGGTTCGGAGTGCTGCCCGAAGCGGGATGCGCGGTGATGCCCGTCCCCGAGACGCTGGCGGCTGACATGCCTCCCGCCTATTACTACCCCCCGGCTACCGACGGCTCGCGACCCGGCACCTACTTCATCAACACCCACGAGCCCGGCACCCGGGCGAGGTTCGAGGCCGAATCGGTCGCCTTCCATGAGGCGGTCCCGGGCCATCATTTCCAGGTCGCGCTGGCGGCTGAGATGGGCGATCTACCGAAGTTCCGCCGTCACGCCCTGGTGATCCCCTTCGCCGAGGGGTGGGGGCTCTACGCAGAGCGTCTCGCCGACGAGATGGGCCTCTACTCCACCGACCTCGACCGGCTCGGCATGCTCTCCGCCGACTCGTGGCGAGCCGGCCGGCTGGTGGTGGACACCGGGATCCACGCCCTGGGTTGGACCCGGCAGAGAGCGGTCGATTTCCTCACCTCTTGGAGCGCCGTCGCCCCATCGGTCATAGAGGTGGAGGTGGACCGCTACATCGGCGTCCCCGGGCAGGCGCTGGCCTACAAGATGGGACAGTTGGAGATCAACCGGCTCCGCGCTTATGCCGAGCAACGGTTGGGGAGCCGCTTCGACATCTCGGGCTTTCACGACACCGTCCTCACATCCGGCTCGGTGACGCTCGGCGTGCTTGGCGACCAGGTGCGAAGGTGGGTGGACTCGCAGTGATCGAGGTCCGCACCGAGCGGTTGCTGTTGCGGCGGTGGAAAGAAGAGGACCGCGCCCCGTTCGCTGCAATGAACGCCGACCCTGCGGTCATGCGCTATTTCCCCGGCACGCTCACACGGAAGCAGTCCGACGCCCTCGCTCACTCGATCGAGCAGGGATGGGACGAGAGGGGTTTCGGGCTGTGGGCGGTCGAGATCTCTGGAGAGGTTCCGTTCGCCGGGTTCGTGGGGCTGAGCGTTCAGAGCTTTATCCCGGTCAACCCACCGCCGGTCGAGGTGGGATGGCGTCTAGGCAAGGAGCATTGGGGCAAGGGCTACGCCACCGAAGCGGGGCTAGCCTCGCTTCGGTTCGGCTTCGCGGTTGGGCTGGACGAGATCGTTTCCTGCACCACCGAGCAGAATTGGCCCTCGCGGCGAGTGATGGAGCGACTAGGCATGACCCACGACCCCGACGACGATTTCGACCACCCCAGGTTGCCCGCGGACTCGACGCTGCGCCGCCATGTCCTCTACCGGATCGAGCGGGACCAGTAAGGCGTCAGATGGCTGCCGTCGGCCCGAAGGGCGGCCAACGAGACCACCGATGTCCCGTCGTGTCAGTCGGCGGCTTGGAGGACAAGCACCATCCTGCCGAGTCCGTCCTCTGGGTCGTAATCGATATATCCGAGAGACTCGTATAGACCTCTTGCCGGATTCTCGGCATCAACACTCAGCGAGATCCGCGCGATTTCGTCGTTACGCGCCTGCTCATGGGCTGTGTTCATCAGCAATCGTCCGATCCCGCGGCCTCGGTAGCCGTCAACAACCGCGATTGCCAGTTCGGGGGTCTGCTCGTCGACAAACCCTTCCCCGTGGGTTTCTTCCGTGAAGTACCGGTACCAGACGAGTCCGACCGGACGGTCGTTTACTTCGGCGATCAGGGCAACATCGCCGTGTCTGCCCCACCCCTCGTGGAAGACCGACACCTGCGGGTGGGCGAGGACCCATTCCACAGGTGGCAGTGCGCTGTCCGGCCGCCAGTCCAGCGCCGTGAAGAGCATCTCCCGTAGGAACTCGACCTCATCCGAACGGAGTTGCCGGATGGTTGCGGTGCTGTGTTCGCTGTTTTCCATTTGTTGTTAAACCCCCTCGGATACAGCCCCGGTGAAGGCCCTCGGTGCTGGCAGACGTTGCTTGCGGAGCAACCAGAGTGTGAGCAGACCGGCGAGCAGGATCAAGCCACCAGAAGCAAGGAAGACGTTCCTGATTCCGATGGTCGCAGCCGCAACACCGGCCAGTCCCATCGAGATCAGGTTGGCCGCCGAGACCAGGGTGCTCACCGCCCCACCCACCCGGCCCCGCATGGAGTCTTCGATGAGTGTCTGGCTCAACGTGCTGGCACCCGCTTGTACCGGTCCCACGGAGAGACCGACGAAGAACAGCAGGATCATCACCTGCCAGACCGACTGGGAGGCGGCGATGAAGCCGACGAATAGGGAGAGCACAGTTAGCCCGAGGCTGACCAGCGTTGCTGGCCGGAGTCTGGAGGCGAGAGCGGCAACAACCGTGCCGGAGACGACAAGGCCGGCCACCTGGCTTGCCTCGACGGCGCCGAGGAAGGCTTCGGACACAACGAGGTCGCCGATGAGGAAGGGCACGAACAGTACGTTCAATGCACCCAGGCCCAGCATGGTGACCGAGAGCGAGACAAGGACGCCCCGCAACGGGCGACTCGACAACATCACGCGGAACCCGGCGCGCATCTCCAACCAGACCCTCGGCGAGGCAGTTTCCTCGGGCATCCCCGAGGTCCTCACCCCCCTGATGAGGAGAAAGGAGACGAGAAAGATGGCCGAGTTGACGATGAAGGCGAGCCCGAGACCGGGTCCGAAGGCGGCGAGCAGTCCGGCTGCGCCCACCCCCAGCAGGTTGAAGAGGATCTTCGAGGTCTGCGACACCGAATTGGCGGCGAGCAGGCGTTCCCGGCCGACCACCGCGGGGAGGAATGCGTTCCGGGCCGGGTTGAAGACTGTGCCGACCGTTGCCTGAGCGAAGGCGATGAGGTAGATGATGGGGAGGAGTTGTTCGGAGCGGACGAGCAAGAACCCCAGCACGATCAGGGCGCGCAAGAGGTCAGAGGCCATCATCGCCTTCTTCCGATCGAATCGATCGACGTAGACGCCGGCGAGCAACCCGAAAACGAGGGTGGGCAACGCAATAGAGATCATCAGGCCGGCCATTGCAACGGTGGAACCGGTCAACCGTTGGATCAAGATGAGCAGTGTGAGAGAGGTGAGGCTGTCACCGAAGTCGCAAAGGATCTGCGCGCCCCACATGTAGCGGAAGTCCCTTACGGTGAGCAGTCGGCGCAACTGGCTCATGGGACGGACCCGGCCAGCGGGAACAAGACGAGGGTGAGGCCGTACTCGACACCCTGATCCCCCGCCTCGAGGTTATCGACGAGGTCGAGCAGTTCTCGGACCTTGACGTCGACCTTCTGCCTTCCCTCTTCGGTGAGACTGACGATGGTTCGGACCAGCGAGCCAACGCGATCTATGTCCGAGGTGCCGGTAGTGGCCAGGTCGTCGAAATGGCCGGTGAGTGCCACCTCGGCATCGAGACGCGCCCCATTGAGGATGGCGTTCACTGCGACGGTGGCCAGTACCGACGGGGGGTGGCCACTCGACACGATGTCTTTGCCGGGTCGGAGGGTGCGGGCGGTCGCCCGATAGACCCTCTCGATCATGGCCCCAACCTTCCGCGTGTCGACCACCACGATCACCCCGGCTTGCCGGAGCATGTTGATGTGGTAGTAGAGGCGGGTCGGCGGCACCTCCATCCACTCGGCGAGCTGTTTCACCGTGCGCGGCTGGTCGAGGTGCCGAAGAATCCGGAGCCGTACCGGATTGTCCAGCATCTCGAAGACCCTCGGGTCTTGGATCTCCAGAACGTCCATCTGCTTCTGCGTGGACGGATCGTCTTTCAAACTTCTTGAATAGTCAAGCGATTTGAATGTAGTGGCGTTCAGTTGAATAGCTGGTTACGAAAATGGCTCGGTCTGCGACGCCGCGTACTCTGTAGGAGAAGACCCGACCCCTGGGCAGCTCAGCGGAGAGGGAGGGATTTGAACCCTCGAGGGGGCTCTAAACCCCCTACTCGCTTAGCAGGCGAGCGCCTTCGACCGCTCGGCCACCTCTCCCTGCGCCGGGAGGGGACCCGGCACCGCCACGGTAGTCAGCCCGACTGCAGACGGCAGACAGCAGACGTACCACTGTGAGTACTAAGTGAGCACCTCGTACACGTCCCAGCGGTCGGGTACGCCCTTGAGCTCGTGGCTGCCCCGATCGCGAAACTCGAAGCCGGCGCCGGCCACGAGATCCTTCACCGTCCTCGACACCAGAACCTCGCCGGCGTCCGCAAGACCGGCAATCCGGGCCCCGATGTGGACTGCGAGCCCGGAGACGTCATGGCCCCTGGTCTCCACCTCACCGGTGTGCAGGCCACACCGCACCGCAATCCCCAGCGAGCCGACGCCATCCGCCACAGCCCGTGCACACCTGATCGCTCGAGCGGGCCCATCGAACGTGGCAAAGAACCCGTCACCCGCGGTCGCGATCTCTTTCCCGCGCCACCGGGCCAACTCGGCACGAACCGTCGCATGGTGCCGGTCGAGCAGATCGCGCCAGGCCGAGTCGCCCAGCGCAGCCGCCCTCATGGTCGAATCGACGATGTCGGTGAAGAGGACCGTGGCCAGCACCCGCTCGGGCCCGCCCACGACGCGGTGACCGGTGATGAACTCCTCTATCTCCTCGAGGAGCAACTCGGTGTCGCCACCCCAGAAGGCATGGTCGGCCCCCGGAAGCTCCACGAGCCGCGCGTCGGGGATCTTGGATGCGAGGTAGCGGCCTTCTTCAATATTCACGTCGAGGTCGTCGACTCGATAGAGCAGCAGGGTCGGGACCCGTATAGAGGGGAGGATCGCCGTCAGGTCGATCATCGAGTTCATCCTCATCAATGCACCCGCAGCCCGGGGGCTCGCTGACAACCGCTGGTACTTATGCAGCCATGCCTGAAACACCTGGTCGTCCGCCCTGCTCGGGACGAGGTAGCTGAAGATCTCAGGATCGCCCCATGCCTGTTCGAGTGCCTCGATCTCGGCCAGCCGATCCTCGGTGCTCGGCGCCCAGGGGTAGTCGTCGCTTCGGACCTTGGTGGCATAGCTCCCCGTCAGGATCAGCGAGTCACAACGATCCGGGTAGGTGGCCGCGAAGAGCATGCACATCGCACCACCCTCCGAGTGCCCGAACAGCACGGCCCGCTCGGAGCCGACAGCGTCCATCACCGCACGCAGGTCGTCCATGCGGACCTCGAGGGTGGGGAGGTGCTCCAATGGCACCGAGTCGGAAAGGCCGGTCCCTCGCTTGTCGAACGTGATCAGTCGCGAGAAGGAAGCGAGCCGATTGAGGAAACGCGCCAGGCCCGGGTCTTCCCACATCACCTCGATGTTGGAGACCCATCCCGGCACGTAGACGAGATCGCGCTCCCCCGAGCCCACCACCTGGTAGGCGATGTTGACCTCGCCGCTCTGGGCGTAACGCGTCGTCACCATCTGTCAATCTCCCCGAGAAGCATCGCGGACTCTTCCGTCTTCCGACTTCCGCCTTCCGTCTGCGAAGCGGAGGGAGTGGGATTCGAACCCACGGGACCCGAATGGGCCCGGCAGTTTTCAAGACTGCCGCCTTCGACCGCTCGGCCATCCCTCCAAG
>DATADW010000150.1:0-6926 GCA_036258335.1 Acidimicrobiia bacterium | reverse complement strand
CTTCGCCACGCACATGATGAAGAAACAGATGGAGGGCATCGAGGTCCCCGAGGTGCCCGAGTTCCTCGAGATGGTCACCGACGCCGGAGGGCACCTCTGGGCCTGCAGGATGTCGGCCGACATGATGCACCTGGAGATGGGTGACCTCTATGAGAGGGTCGAGGGGATCATCAGCGCCGACGACTTCATCGAGCTGTCTTCGGGAGCTCAGATCATCTTCATCTGAAGAGGAGCGGCGACTAGCCAGCAAGGGGCGTGTCCCCCGGCTGGCGCATCAGCCGTCGCGCGGGCATCAAAGGGTCTATCGACTCTGGCTGAGGCGACCGGCCCGCCGGATCATGACATTGGAGACCTGTGTCGACGAAAGGAGGTGATATTCCATGACGCTGGTTCGTTCATCGTTGTTCGCCCCAATGGACAAGGATCTGCTCGGCATGGTGGACCGTATGGAACGGTTCCTCGCCGAGTCGAGGTGGCCCGTGCCCAGGGACAGCTTCGCCTGGAAGCCGACCGCCGACGCCTACAAAGAGGGGGACACCCTGGTGCTGCGGATCGAGGTGCCGGGCATCGATCCCGACAAGGACATCGAGATCAGCCTGACCGAGAACACGCTGCACATCAAGGGCCAGAAGAGCGGGGATAAGGAGCTCTCCGAGGAAGACCGCTACATGAGTGAGCGGTACTTCGGGATGTTCACCCGCGACTTCGTGATTCCGAAGGGTGTGAACCCCGAGGCAGTTACGGCTCAGTATGTCGAGGGTGTGCTCGTCATTCGGGTGCCGATCCCAACGGAGGAGAAGCCCGAGACGACGATGATCCCGATTTCTGCCCCTGCCGCCGGCTAGGCCCACGGGCGCTCGAGGGGGAGCGGGACGTGAGCCCCGCTCCCCCTCACGCAATCACGTTATCCCTCAGGAGCGGCGCACCCAGTTCTCGGACCATCCCAGTGGTGGGACGATTCCAACCGTCGGACCTTTCCGGTCGTTGACTGCGAAGGTGAGGTGATCGTCAACGCCCACCACGCCGTCGACGCGGCGCACAAACTCGACGATGAGATCCTTCTCGCTCTTCGACTCAACCGGCCCGTCGAGGTGGACGAGACCGTCGCTGACCTCGATCATGATCGTCTTGGGATCTATCGACATGATCCTCAGGATCACGTCCTCGGAGATCTCGGCGCGGATCTCCTCGTCGGGACGCAGATAGGGTTGGAGCAGATCGCGCCGGCTCACGATTCCGACCACCCGCCCGTCGTCGCCGACCACGGGCAGCCGCTTGATCTTTGCCTCCAGCAGCTTCTTGGCGGCTTCGTGGACGGTGTCGTCGGGGCCGGCGGTGATCACCTGGAGAGTCATGATGTCGGAGGCTCGCACACCCTCTGCCTCCCTGGCGAGCGCGGCGAGGCGCTTGGGATGGGCCAACCGCATGTGCAGCAGGCTCGTCCGCTCTCCCTCCTCTGCGAGTAACAGGTCAGCCTCGGTGACGATCCCCACGAGGCGCCCGTCTCGATCGATGACCGGGACACCGCTCACACGGCTCTCCGACATGAGCTGGACGAGCTCCTTGTAGCCGGTTTGCTCGGCGGCGGCTACCACCGTCGGACTCATCACATCCTTTACCTTGACCCTTCTCATCATGGCCTCCTCGACCACACGATTGCATGTCCCGCCCGCCGCCTGTAGGGCCATCCGGCTCAATCCGGACCCGTTTGCTCCAGCTCTTGCTTCCAGTCGCCGGCGGTGGCAAGCGAGTTCATCCGGGCACGGTGCGAGAACGCCGCCTGAGCCTCCTCGGCGTGAGACGGATCACCCGCCCAGGCCCGGAGCGCCGACTGTTGCAGGGCCCGTCCGTAGGAGAACGACATGGCCCAGGGTCCTCCGTGCTGGTTGATCGCGTTCAGGTTGGCCGTTGCCTCGACCTCAGATTGGCCACCCGACAGAAACACGATCCCGGGGACCGCTGCCGGCACGTGGCGGAGCATGCAGTCGATTGTCAGCTCGGCGATCCGCTCGGCTGTCGCCTGGTCAGGACAGCCCTTACCGGCGATGACCATGTTCGGCTTGAGCAGGGTGGCCTCGAGGTCGACGTCGGCGGCGAACAGCTCGTCGTAGACGGCGTGGAGAGTTCGAGCCGTGACCTGGTAGCAGACGTCGATGGTGTTGTCGGCGTCCATGAGCACCTCGGGTTCCACAATGGGAACCAGACCCGCCTGCTGAGCGAGGGCCGCGTAGCGAGCCAGCGCATGAGCATTGGAGTGGATGCAGGCGTCGGTTGGGATGCCGTCGCCGATGGTGATCACGGCGCGCCATTTGGCGAAGCCGGCCCCGAGGCTCCGGTACTCCTCGAACCGTGCGCCCAGGCCGTCCAGGCCCTCCGTCACCTTCTCGCCGGGGAAACCGGCGAGGTCGTGCGCCCCCATGTCCACCTTGATCCCGGGGACGACGCCCATCGCCGTCAGCAGCTCGGGAAACGGTGTCCCGTCGTCGGCGCGCTGGCGTATGGTCTCGTCGAAGAGGATGACCCCGCCGATCGACTCTTCCATCTCCGGCGTCGAGAAGAGCAGCCCTCGGTAGAAGCGGCGGCTTTCCTCGGTGGACTCCACCGAATAGGCATCGAATCGCTTCTTGATTGTGCCGGTGCTCTCGTCGGCGGCAAGGATGCCCTTGTGATTGGCGACTATCGCCCGAGCCGTCTCGTATAGCTTGGCCTGCTTCATCACCCTTCTCCTTCCTTGGTGAGGATCCATACGTCGTTGAGTTCTGACACCACTTCCGAGGCGAAGTTCAAAAAGTGGTCGGCGCCACAGATGATCTTCACCACGCCCCCGCGGCCACGATGTCGCCGGTCGGGAACACGCCAGCGATCCCAGGTCATGGATACACGTCCTCTCGTTCTCAACACCAGGATTGCTTGCGCTGGTGGAGCCGGCCAGGGTCGAACGACAGAATCATCCTCCGGATGCGTGCCGGAGCGATGCCTCGATGTGCTCGTCTTGCACTCCGGACGGGCACTTAGAACTGGGCGGCCACCTCGCTCCGATTGGCGAGGGCCAGATGGCGGCTCTGGCTGCGGCGCAGACGGCTGAGGCCATCGCGATCGAGCGGGTGACAGACCCGACTCCAGTGCAGAGCCACCCACTGTCCCGGGTTCACCCGAAGGCCGGGGACCGGCAGGTATTGGCGATCGTAAGGAGCGCCCATCGCCAACCGGCTGCCATCCCAGACCAACGGTTCCGACCTCACCGTGATCACGCCCTCCGAGGTCTCGATGACCTTCCCCCACGAGACTCGGCACTGGTCGAGGACTGAGAGGGCGACATCGCCCGCGCCGCCGCGGAGCAGGCCGAGGAAGGGATACACCGAGAATACGTGGAAGGCATGCGTGGGCTCGGCACCCTCGAGAACGGTCGTGGCAGAGAGGCGCCGCCACCCGGCGCGACGCGCGAAGCGGTCGAGCAGCGAGTCGGCGGTTGGCCGAAATGACACTTGGGTCCCCCCCAGCCAGTACGACTCCACGACCTCAAGCGAAAGTGGGTCGCCGCCACGATGTTCTGAGGCGATCAGGTCGAGGTATGGCCAGGCACCATCGAACCGACCTGCGATCTGGGACAGCCCGGCATCGACGTCTCCCGACTCGAGATACCCGGCCAGCTCGTCGCTCTCCGGGCCGCAATGTCCGATGAGGTTCGGCGGGTAGGCGAAGCGGGCGAAGAGGAGCGCCCCATTCATGGTGTCACCGGTGCCGGCGTTCTCCGAAGCGCCTCGATCATCACCCAGGTGACCCCGCCGGCCACCAAGACCAATCCGGGAAGCATTACCGAAGTTGCACCTGCAAGCACCGCAGTGATTACCGCGCCCCCGACCAGGACGGCAGTGACGTCGACCGCCTGGGCCAGGGCCAGCGCGGCGTACCAGGTGGCGACATATCCGGCGAGTAGCACGCCGGTTCCCACAGCCCACCACACGGCCTGCGCACTCAGTTCGGACCACGGGACTGACCCGGTCATCGGGCCGAGGGCGAGGAGAACTGCGGCGCCGCCCGCCATCCGGGCCACCCCCAATGTCCGGCTGCCCCAAACCGCGAGCAACGGTTTCGCCAGCACCGTCTCGCCCGCCCAGAGGAGCGTGGCCAAGAGCACCAAAGCCTCGCCTCTTCCGAGGCTGAACCCTTCCGTGCCGCCGGCGAGTGCGATCTGACCGACCACCAGCATGGCGATCGCCGCGATCTGGCCCCACCCGATACGTTCGCGGAGCAAGGGGACAGCAAGCAGCGCCACCCACACCACCAGTGTCTTGTGGATGAGCGCCGCCTGCGCCGGAGCCGAAGAGATGGCGAGGCCTTCGAAGAACAGCAGAAATGGGATGCTCCCCCCAACCACTGCGACTACGACCAGGCCGAGGCGATGACGGAGAGACGGCGTCCCACCCGACGGTGTCTCTTGTGCTCGGGGTGCAATCCCGAGGAGGGCGACGAGTAACAGTGCCGCCACCAGGTTCTTCACCGTGGTGTACGAGGCCGCGCCACCGAACTGCTTCCAGGCAGCGACCCCAAAGGAGTTGACATAGACCGCTACGCCGCTGATGACGGCGGTAACCACAGCGAGGGCGACGCCTCGGCGACGGTCGCTCGGTGCGGCATCCAAGACCGGGGGCCTCCTTGTCGGCTTGTCACAGCGTGTCATCGCTCAGTGTAGATTTCCGGAACCGGTGGTCACCGGTAACACCGACAAAGGTCCCTATTCCGGACCAAACCGGGGTCGTAGCGTCGACCACACTGGAGGTGCGGCGCGTGGAGCGTTTCGTCTTGGACCGTTCCGGGTTGGACACGCTGATCGCCGCGCTCTCATCAGCCGGGTACCGCGTCCTGGGGCCGACGATTCGTGAGGGAGCCATCGTCTACGGAGACGTGGCTGCCGCGGCCGACCTGCCGGTGGGCTGGACCGACGTCCAGGGTCCGGGGAGCTATCGACTGCAGCGTCGGGCCGACGACCGGTGCTTCGGGTTTGTGGTCGGTCCCCACAGTCTGAAGACCCTGCTCTTCCCCCCGCGGCGAACGTTGTGGAATGCGACCCGCGAAGACGGTGAAATCCGTTTCATCCCATCGCAGCCCAACGACGAGCCATTGGCGGTGGTCGGCGTCCGATCGTGCGAACTGGCGGCCATGGCCGTGCAGGACCACGTGCTGATCGGCGACCGCTACCAGGACCCCGATTACGTGGCCCGCCGAAGCCGCCTCTTCGTGGTCGCAGTTGATTGCACCGACCCCGGTGAGACCTGCTTCTGCACCTCGATGGGGACCGGGCCCGGCTCGAAAAGCGGGTTCGACCTGGCACTGGTCGAGGTGCTCGATGAGAACGGGCACCGATTTGTGGGGCGGGTGGGATCGGATCTCGGCTCCGACCTATTGGATAAGGTACCGCACCTCCCGGCAAGCGACGCCGACGTGAAGCAGGTCGGGCGCATGGTTTCCGATGCGGGGGAGCGCATGGGCCGCGCCATTCGCACCGCCGGACTGCAGGAGCTGCTGGCCGACCACCGCGACGCCGCCAGATGGGACGAGGTGGCTGAGCGGTGCCTGGCCTGCGGCAACTGCACCCAGGTGTGCCCGACCTGCTTCTGCACCACCACCGAGGACGTCGCCTCGTTGGACGCGGCCGAGGCGAGTCGCTCTCGGCGATGGGATACCTGCTTCAGCCTCGACTTCTCCTACATGGGGGGCAAGCCGCAGCGCGCCAGCATCAAGGGGCGCTACCGGCATTGGCTAACTCACAAGCTGTCTACCTGGATCAACCAGTTCGGTGAGTCCGGTTGCGTCGGCTGCGGGCGATGCATCGTCTGGTGCCCGGTGGGGATCGACCTCACCGAGGAAGTGGCCGCCATTCGCCGCGAGGTGGGGGCAGATGCTTGACCTTCAGGATGCCCGGACCTTCCCACCGGAGCCGCTGCTGCCGAGACCGCACCGGGTGAGCGCGGTCACGGTCGAGGCACCGAGCGTGGTGACCCTCGACATGGTGCCCACCGACGGTGACCGCCCGATCCGATTCAGGCCTGGGCAGATCGGGATGATCGGTCTCCCTGGAGTGGGCGAGGTGCCGATCTCGTTCTCCTCGGATCCCGCCGACACCTCAATGGTCTCGATGACGATCCGTGGGGTGGGCGCGGTGACCGATGCACTGACTGGACTGCAACCCGACGCCGCCGTTGGCTTACGGGGACCATACGGACGAGCATGGCCGCTCGGGCTGACCGACGACCGCGACGTTTTGGTCATCGCCGGCGGCCTCGGCATGTGCCCGTTGCGCAGCCTGGTGACCGAGGCCGCATCCCGCCAGGGCAGGCTGCGGTCGCTCTCGGTGCTCCACGGCGCCCGCACTCCAAGTGATCTGCTGTTCAAGGTCGATCTCGATGCCTGGCGGCGGCGACCCGAGATGAAGCTCTTCCTGACGGTGGACCAACCTGCCGCCGACTGGACAGGGGAGGTGGGGACCGTCGCCACCTTGCTCGACAGAGCTGTGGTCGATCCGGGCAACACGCTCGCCATGGTGTGCGGCCCAGATGTGATGCTCGGGGTGATCGGGGAATCACTGGTCACGCTCGGCCTCGGTCCCGGCCAAGTTTGGGTCACCATGGAGCGCAACATGAAGTGCGCTGTCGGGCTGTGCGGACACTGCCAGTTCGGGCCCTTCTTCCTCTGCAAGGAAGGCCCGGTCTTCGGCTGGGAAGACGTGGCCGATCTGTTTCGGGTATCGGAGGTCTGAGGTGTCCGCCCCTCCGCGACTGGCGGTATGGAAGTTCACTTCCTGTGACGGATGCCAGTTGACTCTCCTCGACTGCGAGGACGACCTCCTCGAGATCGCCGGTGCGGTGGACATCGCCCACTTCCCCGAAGCCAGCAGCGCCCGAGCCGACGGCCCATATGACGTGTCG
>DATADW010000149.1:0-6840 GCA_036258335.1 Acidimicrobiia bacterium | reverse complement strand
ACGATGAGCACGTCGTCCACTCTCCCGGTGACGCCGCCCTGGAACCGCATGAAGGTCCTGCCGTCCTCGCTCGGCTCCGATGCGACGACCACGTGGTCGCCGGTGCGGTAGCGGATCACCGGGAACCCGGGTCGGCCCAGGTTGGTGATCACCAGCTCGCCGTCGTTTGTCTCCTCACCGGTCGCTGGATCGATCACCTCGGCGAGGAACTCGGCCTCGTTGACGAACAGCCCGTTCTGGAGCTGCGACTCGAATCCCCATGCACCCACCTCGGTGGCGCCGGCATGGTCGTAGGCGCGCGCACCCCATGCCTCCTCGATCCTCGCCCTGGTCGCCGGGATCCCGGCGCCGGGCTCTCCTGCGTGGATGGCCACCCGCACCCCCGAGTTGGCGATGTCGATCCCCTCCTCGGCTGCCACCTCGGCAAGGTGGAGGGCATAGGTGGGGGTGCACACCAGCACCGAGATGTCGTTGACCAGAATCGCCTTGAGCCGCTGCAGCGAAGACATCCCTCCCCCAGGGAAGGCGAGGGCGCCGATGAGACGGGCCCCCTCGTAGGCGCTCCAGAAGCCGATGAAAGGCCCGAACGAGAAGGCGAAGAAGATGCGGTCCATCGATGTGACGCCGGCGCTCCGGTACACCTGTGACCAGCAGCGGGCCCACCACCGCCAGCTGTCCTCGGTGTCGAGGCAGCGCAGCGGCTCACCCGTGGTGCCCGACGTCTGGTGGATCCGCGTGTAACGGGTGCGGGCGTAGGTGAGGTTGGTCCCGTAAGGCGGGTTGGAGATCTGGTCGGTAGCCAGTTCCTGCTTGGTGGTGAACGGGATCTTCTTCAGGTCGTCCATGGTGCGGACGTCGCCCGAGCTGCGGATGCCGGCGCGGCCCAGCTTGCTCCTGTAGAAGGCGTTGCCGTCGAGCACCTCGTCCAGCAGAAGCTGGAAGCGGCGCAGTTGAACCTCCTGGAGGGCGTTGCGGCCCAGCGTTTCGGCGAATCCGGTCGAGAACTCGAACTCCATCGTCAATCCCTCCATGTCTTCCTGATCCGCCGTCAATCGAGCGACGGAGCGGGGTCCACCCCCACTGGGAACTTCTCGTTGATCAGCATGAACGGGCGTCCGTCGTGGACCACCCGATAGGTGCGGGCGATGAACTCGCCCCGCCCTCCGAGCCCCTCCGGCGGAACGGCATTCCGCTCCCGCCCGTACCAGAGGATGTCGCGCCTCGTCTCGAGACCGGCATCATTCATGATCCGGCCCAGCCCACCGGGGTGGGTGGCCAGTTCATCCTGGACACTGCTCGGAAGCCGCTCCGTCACCAGGAGCGAGGCGGCATGGGCGAAGACGACACCGCGCAACGTACCTCGAAGTAGCACCTCGCGGGCGATCACCCTCGTCCCGGCAGGAGCTTCGAGCCACTCGTGGTCGGCGGGGAGGACAAACTCCTCTTGCGACAACCGCTCCACCACGACAGGCTCCATGGTGAAGGCCTCGATGAACTTCGTCACTGTGCCGTCGATCACCAGCAGCGATCGATAGAAGGGGCTCAACGCCCTGAAGTTGACCGGCTGAAGCGTCTCGGGCCGGGCGAATTGGGCGACGAACACCTCGGCAGCGGGGTCAAACCCAGCAGCGGTGCCGACAGCGGAGCTTTGGTGCTCCATCTCAGCTCACCTGAACCTGCTGCAGCTCGCCGGACTCGTACATCCGCTTGAAATGACGGTGGCGGCGCTTGCCGCTCGAGGTCTTGGTGAGCGTGCCCGTTGGGACCAGCACGACGTCGACACTGAGTCCCAGCCGGAGGAAGCTCTGGCGGCGGATCTCGCCGGCTATCTCGTCGGCCGGACGAGGCATCGGGTCGGTCACCTCACTGACAACGACCACTCGCTGCGTTCCCTGCCCGGTCTCATCCATCCCGAAGGCGGCGAAGCAGCCCTTGCGAAGCCCTTGGACCTCGAGGAGAAAGGGCTCGAAGTCGCTTGGATCGAACTTCTTCCCGCGCACCGTGATCCGCTCCCGGACCCGTCCGGCCCAGTAGAGCTCGTCGTCGCGCATGTATCCAAGGTCGCCGGTGCGGAGCAGGTCGCCGTGGATGGCCCGCTTGGTGGCTTCGGCGTTCTTCAGGTAGGCGGTCATACGGGACGCCGTGTCGAGGGCGATCTCGCCGACGTGACCCTCGGGAAGAGCCTCGCCCCGGGGAGAGAGGATCTGGATCTTGATCCCCGGATGGGGCCGGCCGGCGCCGACGATGCTCACAGCCTTCTCGTCCGCAGGATCGACTACCCGAGCCGTCCTGGCCTCGGCGAGCGCGTCGCGGTCAACGAACTCCACCCGGTACGGTTCGCCGGGACGGGTGAAGGTGGCGCCCCCGATGTTCTCGGCGCATCCGAAGTTGGTGCGGAGCCGGTCCCAGGGCACCCCGTACTTCTCGAACCGGCGGTGGAACTCGACGAAGGTGTTGTGATGGATCCGCTCGGCGGCATTCCACCAGCCACGGACCCCGCTGAGATCGACACCTTCGAGATCGGTGTCCTTGATCCGCTGCGCCGCCAGGGCATAACCGAAGTTGGGCGACCAGGTGACGGTAGCGCCGGTGCGATGTACTCCGTGGAGCCACGACGACGGGCTCTTGACGAAGTCGTGTGGACTCATCAACACCAGCGGGATCCCTGTAGCCATGCAGGTGAGGAAGTTGTTGACCAGACCCATGTCGTGATAGAGCGGGGTCCAGTTGAAGAAGACGTCCTCTTCGCTGAGCTCCATGGCAGCCACCATCCCGTCGATGGCAGCGGTGAGCGCCCGGTGCTCCCAGACGCAGACCTTGGGGAGACCGGTGGTGCCCGAGGTCAGCTGGTATGCCACCACTTCGGAAGGATCGGGGAGGTGGGGGGCGACAGCGTCGACATCGGGGGCGCCGAGCGCCTCCTCCTCGGAGAAGAGCCAGCGCGTCGAGCGCCTGACGCGCTCCAGTTGGTCACGGTCGCGGCCCATAGAGGCGGGGGCGACCACAAGCCGGGCTTCGGTGCGTCGCACCGTGGACGAGAGCACCCTCGGAAGGTCCGAGTTGGCACCGAGAAGCGACGGGGGCGCCACCAGCAGGGGCCTGGCGCCGAGAAGTAGCGAACCGAGCACCAAGGTGGTGGCCGGCTCTGCGCTGCTGAGCACGATGACAACCGCGTCGCCCGGGGCGACGCCAAGCTCCGCCATCCGCCCCGCCGATCCGGCGGCGGCGGCGTGGACCTCGGCGTAGGTGCGCCAGGTGGTCGTCCCGTCGGTCTGGTAGAAGGCGAGGGCGCGCTCCTCGGGGGCGCGCTCCAGCCGCTCATAGAGCCGCGCCGGCACGGTCTCGGGGAGAATGCTTGTTCGTATCACTGCTGTCACCTCGTCAAAGGGTCCGGCCGATGGCCACCGACACCCGGCGGCACTCCTCGACCAGGTTGGAAAGCTGATCCGGGGTCACCGACTGGTCGCCGTCGGAGAGGGCCTGCTCGGGGTTCTGATGCATCTCGATGAGCAACCCATCCGCCCCACTGGCGATGGCAGCACGCGCCATGGCCGGCACCAGCGAGCGTCTGCCGGTGGCGTGGCTTGGGTCGACCACGACCGGGAGGTGGCTCAACTCCTTGAGCACCGGAATGGCGTTGAGGTCGAGGGTGTTTCGGGTCGCAGTCTCGAAGGTGCGGATACCCCTTTCGCAGAGGATCACATTGGTGTTCCCCTGGGACATGATGTACTCGGCCGAAAGCAGCAATTCCTCGATGGTCGACATCATGCCCCGCTTGAGCAACACCGGCTTGGGCTGCCGGCCGGCGGCAAACAGCAGGTGGAAGTTCTGCATGTTGCGGGTCCCGATCTGGAGGATGTCGGCGTACTCCGACACCAGCGGCACCGTCTCGGACGACATCACTTCGGTGATCACCGGCATCCCGGTGATGTCCCGCGCTTCGGCGAGGATCTTGAGCCCATCCTCGGCCATGCCCTGAAAGCTGTATGGCGAGGTCCGGGGCTTGAAGGCGCCGCCACGCAGAACGGTGGCGCCGGCCTTCTGGGCGAGGATGGCGGCCTCGATCAGCAGGTCGCGGCTCTCCACAGAGCACGGTCCCGACATGATCACAACCTGGTCGCCACCAATGACCACATCGCCGAGACGGATCTCGGTCGGCTCGGGCCGGTATTCGCGGCTGGCCAGACGGTAGGCGCGCTTGGTGGGTAGGACCCGCTCCACACCACGCAACCCGGTGAATGCCGACGGTGTCGCATCGTCGAAGGAGCCCAGGATTCCGATGAGGACCTGGCCACCATCCTCTGACACATGCGACTTGAGACCGAGGCTGTGGACCCGGGCCACCACGTACTCGACGTCAGCACGGGTCGCCGCCGACTTCATCTTGATGATCATGCTTGCCGTTCTCCCCGACACTCGGATCCGGTCCGGATGATTCCAACGGGAGGACCCACTTGGGCACCCTGGAAGCGGCCGAAATGCCGGATCGCTCCCCTTCCCCACAGCCGTCGAGGTGCGGGGGCCGAACCGGCTGCGGTTGCAGCGTGTTCGACCGTACTCGGTATCGGCAGCACAATCGGCCAACTAAACCGAAAGCTCCTGGTCAGGGGTTTTCGATCGGGCACGGTCGCTGCTCGGGAGCCTTTTGGGCGTGGTCCTCCCAGAACTCGATGATGGCTTCAGTGTCGGCGCCGTCGAGCCGAAGCATCACGGTCCAGGCAGTGGCAACCACCGGCGCCGGCAGACCGGGCCGCGGGGCGATGATGACGTGGCTGTCGAGGACCGCGGCCAAGTCTCGCAGCGCGGTCTCATCGTCCTCGGGGAGATCCGGATCGTGCTGGACAACAACCACCCCGTGCTCGAGATCGTGGACCTGGACCACGTCGGGTATCGGCTCCTCATGGACGCCGCAGCGCGACCACACCGGGGCGTGAGCCCCGCTCGTGGGGGGATTCGTCCCGTATTCGGGTACAGGGTCACCTGCCGAGAGATGGTCGCGTCCCTCGTCGGGGAACTCCTCGACCGAGGTGCTCGCACCTGCCGAACAGGCAACCAGCAGTAGGAGAGTGGCCCCGAGGCGAGCGGTGATCACCGGCCGCGGAAAATAGGGGCTCGTCCCCCGAGAAAGGCGGCGACCCCCTCAACCGCGTCCTCCGACCCGAGGTTCAAGGCCTGGGCCTGAGTCTCGTGTGCCAGCATCTCCTCGAACGTCGCTGCGAGCGAGCGGTCGAGCCCCCGCTTGATGAAAGCCTGCGCCAGCGGGGCGCCGGCGGCGAGCTCCTCGGCCAGCCTCTGCACTGAGGACTCCAACTCGTCCGGTTCGACGACCTCGAGCACCATGCCGATTTCCCGCGCCTCAGCGGCTTCGACCATCCGGCCAGTGAGGGCCAGATCCTTTGCCCGCTGCAGCCCGACGATCCGGGGGAGCAGCCAAGTGCCACCGAAATCGACCGAGAGCCCACGCCGGACGAAGATCTCGGCGAAGCGTGCCCGAGACGAGGCGATCACCAGGTCGCACCCGAGGGCCAGATTCATCCCGGCGCCCACAGCCACCCCGTCCACCGCCGCCACCGTGGGCTTGGTCAATCGGTGCAGCGCGCTTGCCGCGGTGGCCACGTTCTGCATCCGCTCGTAGCGCTCCACATGCGAGCCGAGACCGCTGCTGGCGTCGGCGGCGGAGAGGTCGGCGCCCGAGCAAAACGCGCCGCCGGCCCCGGTGACCACGAGCACCCGCTGCTCGGCTGCGGCGAAATCGTCGAAGGACTCGGCCAAGGCCGCCCAGCCATCGGGCGGTATGGCGTTGAGGCGCTCGGGCCGGTCGAGGGTGAGCCAACGCACGGGTCCCCGGTCCTCGATGGTCAGCATGGGGAGAGACGGTACCTGGCAGCGAGACGGCAGACGGCAGAGGACTTGGACGGCTGACTGCAGACGGCGGCCAAAGACCGAAGACTGAAGGCGTCAGGAGAACTCCACTCTCTAACGTCATCTCGTCAGGAGGTGAGATGGCTTTTATCGACTTGGTGCCAGCGGAGGAGGCTGCCGAGCGCCTCGGGCTTCCCCCTGGGGAGGTACCGAACTACGCCCGGTTGGGCGCCCTCCACCCGGAGGCTTACGCAGGTTGGGCGGAGCTGATCGGTGCCATCAGGGACGGGATGGACCGTCGGCGATACGAACTGGCCACGGTGGCAGCGGCAAAGCGCCTCGGCTCGAGTTACTGCTCGCTCGCCCACGGCAAGGTGCTGGCGGAGCAGTTTTACGACGCCGACCGAGTCCGCGCCATCTTCACCGATCGGGCTTCGGCTGGGATCGACCAAGCGGACATAGCGGTGATGGACCTCGCCGAGAAGGTGGCCGCCGATGCGACCTCGGTCAGCGAGGGGGACATCCAGCGACTGCTCGAACTCGGGCTCAGCGAGCGTGACGTGCTCGACGTGGTGCTCACCGCCGCCGCACGCACCTTCTTCGCCAAGCTCCTGGACGCCATGGGTGTCGCCCCAGATGGCTCATACCGCCAACTCGAGGGCGGCTTGACCGAAGCGCTCAGCGTGGGACGTCCGATCGAAGGGGTTGCTCCCCTCTAACCTCTTTCCGTGGGCTTCAACCCCTTCCGGCAACAGCGGCACAACGGTGTAGACGTGGCGATCGTGGTCCTGGCGGTTCTGGTCACGGCGGCGGTGGTGGCTTGGGCGCTCCTCGGAGGGTGAGCGGCAGAAGCTGGCCCGACACCGAGGTGGTCAGCCCGGTCCAGCCACACGCCGCCCGCAAGTCCTACGTCTGCCCTGGGTGCGAAAGCCTCATCGCACCGGGCACATACCACGTGGTGGTGGTTCCCGAGGACGC
>DATADW010000148.1:0-2409 GCA_036258335.1 Acidimicrobiia bacterium | reverse complement strand
TGTTGGAGGCTCTCACCCTGCTGTGGCAGCCATCGCGCGAGGCGTGGGTGCCCAACCTCGTCCCCGAGGGCGGGATGGTCGCGGCCAACAGCCTGACGCTGGTTGCCGCCTACGGGATGCTCCCGGTCGGCGCCCTGGCATTTGCCCTGTTGGCCAAGGTGGGCGGCATTTTCACCGGCTCCGGGATGATCGACGGCGAGGTCGCCCTCGCTTTCGGTGTCGACTCACTCACCTTCTTGGCATCGGCCGCGCTGATAGCCAGCATCCCCGGACCGCGCCGGGTCGCCGGGCAAAAACGTCCCGCGGCTCGCCGGGTCGACCTGCCGGCTCCGTTGCGCGACTTCATCGAGGGGGTCCGGTTCGTGCTGGCCCATCCGACAGTGCGGGGGATCATCTTGGGCATGGCCGCAGCATTGTTCGGAGCCGGCGCCTTCTTCGTGCTCGGTCAGCGTTTTTCGATCGCTCTGTTGGGGGCCGGGCGGGCCGGGTTCGGGGTGCTGATCACCGCACTGGGATGCGGGGTGGGTCTCGGGATGCTGGCTCTCGCCATCGGGGGGACGTTGCGCGGCAGGCGTGAGGTGCTCTTCGCCGCCAGCCTCATAGCTACCGGCGTCGCCATCACCGCATCGGCAACCACCTCGAGCGTCATCCCGGCCGCCGCCTGGTTGTTCGTCGGTGGATTGGGCGCCGGCAGTACTTATGTGATGGGCTTCACCTACCTCCACGAGGAGGTGGAGGACGAGCTGAGGGGGCGCACCTTCGCCGCTCTGTACACCGTGGTCCGCACCTCGCTTCTCGCCTCGGTGACCCTGGCCGGTTTGGTCGTTCCGCTGCTCGACGACATCTTCCAGGCACCCTTCGACAGCGGGCTCCGGCTCACCCTGCTCGCAGGAGGGGCCATCGTCTTCATCGCCGGCGCCGCCACTCTGTGGGGGGTCCGAATGACCCTGCACCGTCCCAAGCTCACCGAGACCGGCTACCGGGCATTGCGCGAGGCGGGTGACGCCTTCACCTCGATCAGGGGTAAGCGTCGCACCCCGGGCGACAGTTGATGGCCGCGGCCAGCGGATCGGCCGAGGCCGGACCGCTGCATGGGGGCACCTACATCGCGTTCGAAGGCATCGAGGGTGCCGGCAAGTCGACCGTGGCGAGGGCAGTCGCCGATGCATTGACCGCTACTGGGGCATCGGTGGTGGAGGTGCGCGAGCCGGGGTCGACCGAGGCCGGGGAGTCGATACGCCAGGTGTTGCTACACGGCGCGACGCTGGAGCCATGGACCGAGGCGTTGCTCTTTGCCGCACAGCGCGCCCAACTCGCCGCCGAGGTGGTCCGGCCCGCGCTCGCCGCCGGCTCGGTGGTGATATCCGACAGGTCGGTGTACTCGTCGCTCGCCTACCAGGGCGGTGGCCGCCGGCTCGGGGTGGAGAGGGTGCGTGTCGTCAACCAACAGGGGCTCGGAGGGACCTGGCCGGATTGGGTGGTTCTGCTCCGGGTCGATCCAGGCATTGGCTTGTCCCGCCAAGAGATCGCCGATCGCATCGGGGCGGAGCCGACCGAGTTCCTCGGCCAGGTGTCGAGCACTTATGACCGCCTCGCCGCCGCCGAGCCGGAGCGATTCATCGTGATCGATGCCTCCCTCCCCCTGAGCTCCGTTGTGAAGACGGCGCTCGACGAAATCAGCAAGGTGGCCGGCTCGGGGATCGTCGAGAGCGTGCGATGAGCCCGGAACAAACCGGACAGCTGGTGGCGGCCCATCCGTTCGACTCCGTTGTCGGGCACCGGCGCACCCTGGCGATGCTCTCCTCGGAACCAGCCTCACCAGCCCATGCATATCTATTTGTCGGGCCGGAGGGTGTGGGCAAGGGAACCGTGGCGCGTGCCTTCGCCGCTCTGTTGGTATGCCCGACGGGGGGAGCGCACGACGGGGAGTGCTCATCGTGCCGCCGGGCGGCCTCGGGCAACCACCCCGATGTGAACATCGTCGAGCCCGAGGGGCGGACCATGCTCACGGTGAGCCAGGCACGCACCACCATGGCCCAAGCCACCCTGGCGCCCGTCGAGTCCGCCCGGAAGGTCTTCGTGTTCGACGAGGCCGGGGTGATGAGCGAAGGCGCGGCCAACGCCCTTCTCAAGACGCTGGAGGAGCCCAACGCCACCACGGCGTTCGTCCTCGTGGCTGACTCCGAGGAAGACCTGCCCGCCACGCTCGGCTCCCGGTGCAGGATCATCCACTTCGGGCGGGTGGACGAGGCCGAGGTGATCGCTGCCCTCGAGAAGGTGGGTGTCGCTAAGGAACAGGCGACCGAGGCCGCACGGCTCGGAGGGGGCCGGCCGGGGCTGGCGCTCGGGCTGGCCACACAGCCCGAGGTCGCATCGTTTCGCCGCGCCTGGCTGGCCGTTCCCGGCCGG
>DATADW010000147.1:0-6244 GCA_036258335.1 Acidimicrobiia bacterium | reverse complement strand
GGTGGCGATCGACGGTGCGGTCAACGCCGCTCTGCTCGCTGTTGCCATCCTCGCCTTGTCGGACAAGGACCTGGCCGCGGCGCTAAGCAGCTACCGCGCCAAACTGGCGGACGCAACGCTCCGGGGCTGAGCACCGAGGTCATGGTGGGACCCGGACCTACCCTGGCTTGAGTGCGGCAGCCTCGGACTTGTCTGATCGCCCTGGTGATCGTGGCGGCATGCAACCCAGGTGACGCCGCCTCCGACACAACGGTCGTCCCGTCCAATGCCATCGCTTCGTCGACGTTGCCACCGTCCACCGTCGCCGTGCCGGCAACTCCAGCAACAACGGCTCCGCCGGCCACCACGACCACGGCCCCACCCACCGCATGCCAGGCACTTCGGGCCTTGCTCGCCGAGGCCGACAGGGTTACCGAGATCCGTGCCCGACAACTCGGGCGGGTTTCTGAAGGGGACCAGGCGCCGCGCACACCAGAGGGCCACCTCCTCGACAGCCTGGGCTCGGCTTACCGAACACTGGGCCATGCCACGTCGGGGCGCGCGGCGCGGTCCATCCGGTTCGAGAGAGCGGCCCCGTTACAGCGGTCGGTGAGATGGATGGCCACAACAGGTGACCGTCTCGACCCCGAGGCGTCGGACGGTGAGGTTTACCTCCGGAGGACGCTCCCTGCGCTCAAGCTGGCCACGGTCGCGGTCCTCCCAGTGAGAGCGCAACCCTTGCTCGGCGCCTGCCCCCGCACGGAGGTCGACCCGGCGGCGACGGTCCTTAGCCTCGGAACCTCGGCCCGTGGGCCGAGCCCTGTCCCGGGAACGGCCGTGCTCGGAGAGATCCGTGAGGCGCTCGACGGATTTGTCGACGAGTCGGTGCTGGACGCCCTCCCCAGTCGTTGTCGCGATCTCGCTCCCGGTCTCGAGGATGCATACGCCGCGGCCATTGGCCCGCCGCGGGTCTACGCCGAGGTCAGCGGCGAGGTACTGGCTTGGGCAGGGCTCCTCTGCGAGTTCGGCCCCCCCTCCGATGACGAGGACGCCACGGTCGCCCATGTCCGGTTGCTCTCCGGACCGGCGTGGTTCGCCAGGAACTTCCGTCGGGCGGAGCGCTCCGCCTCCATCGAGGGAGCCGTGGTGCGCACAACGGAGAGCCCGATCTGGCGGGACCGGCTCACCAGTGGCGAAACCTGGCTGGCCACGGCAGCCCGAGATCCCGTCACCGGTGCAGTGGTAGCGGTGGCCGTGCCGCGAAGTCTCGGCGCCGAGGAGCGCGATGCCGCGCTGGCCGAGGTGATAGAGCACCTGGGCGGGCGATCGGCCTCGTCAAGCGATGGCTCGACCGAGCGTGGCGCTCAAGTTTCCCCGGCGGTGAACCTCCACTTCCTCGAGTCCGAGCCACCTCGCCATGTCGCCGAGTTCGTCGGCTAGTGCTGCCGTCACGACATTGCGGTCGGCACCCTCCTCGATGTGCGCCGCTCTGACCAGCAGCGCACCACCGGCCCGGTCGGCCTTGAGGTCCACCCTCGCCACGAGTTGCTCGCCGAGGAGGAAGGGAAGTACGTAGTACCCGAACTTCCGTTGTGGCTCGGGGACGTAGATCTCGATCCGGTAGTGGAACCAGAAGAGCCGCTCGGTGCGCGGTCTGAACCAGATCAGCGGGTCGAACGGGACCAGCAACGCCCTGGCTTGCACCCGACGTCGGAGCGGGATCTCGGGATCGAGATATGCCGGCTCGGTCCACCCCTCCACCGAGACCTCGGTGAGCAACCCGGTGGCGGCCAGCCCGGCGAGATGGCGGCGAGCCTGTACGAGCGGGATGCGGTGGTAATCGGAAAGGTCGGCGGCGGTGCCCACCCCGTGCGCCCTGGCAGCGATGAGTAGGAGGCGGCGATGAGCCTCGTCCTTTGGGAGCGGCTCTTGAGCGAGGACTTCAGGCGGTATCACCCGCTCGGTGAGGTCGTATCGACGGACAAAGTTGACTCGGTCGGCAACCGAAAGACGACCCGTGATGAATTGTGACTCCAAGGCCCGCTTGGTGTCGCTCCAGTCCCACCAAGTTCCCCTGGCCCGCTCGGCGCCATCGAGCTCGGCCGCTGTCACCGGCCCCCGCGCCGCCACTTCCTCCAACACCGATTCCAAGAGTCCCGGTCTTTCCCGCTGCAGGCGCCCATGGTCTCGTTCCTCTCTGAACGCCTCCATCCGGTACACGAACAGAGGCCACTGCTCGATCGGGATCATCGATGCGACGTGGCCCCAGTACTCGAACAGATGCCGCCGGCCGTACGCGTAGTCGTCGAGCAGCCCCATCGGGTAGGGCCCGAGCCGGGAGAAGAGCGGTATGTAGTGGGCTCGGGCTAGCACATTCACCGAGTCGATCTGGAGGAGTCCTATCCGGCCCAGCACTCGGCGGATGTGGCGAGCGTCCACCCGGCCGCGTGGGCGGGGATCGGCCAGACCCTGGGCGGTGATGGCGATCCGGCGCGCCTGTGCCAATGTCAGCTTCATGGGGTGTCGACTCTATGACCGGTGTCGATTGCGGACAGCCGGAAGCTATCAGCGATGCTGAACGTGCCAAGGAATGACGAGACGCTCCAGCAACGAGACCAGGGCTACGAACCCGATCCCGAGCAAAGAGAGCACGGCGATGATGGCGAACACCTCGTCGGTGTCGAGCGCCCGCTGCTCGAGCAGCAGGAGGTACCCCAGTCCGGCTCTGGCGCCGACCCACTCGCCGAACACGGCGCCGAGAACGGCGAGCGCTGCCGCCACCTTGGCACCGGAGAAGACAAATGGGAGCGCCGCCGGGATGCGCACCTCGCGGGTAATAGTCCTCTCGTCGGCTCCAAAGCTGCGCATCAGCCGCACCAAGTCGTTGTCGACCGAGGCGAAGCCGTCGGCGGTGGCCACCGCGACTGGGAAAAGGGTGATCAGCGCCACCACGAACAGCTTGGGGAGAATCGAGAACCCGAACCAGATGACCAGCACCGCTGCGACCGCGGGGATGGGGATGGTCTGGCTCGCCACAAGCCATGGATACAGGGCGCGGCGCGCCAACACCCACGACCCAACGATCACTCCGATCAGGGCACCCAACGCCGCCCCCATTGCGAAACCGAGGACCATCTCGGCCGCGGTGACCGTCGCATGGCCCAGCAACAGTCCCGGTTGTCGTAGCAGCGCTGTCCCTACATCGAGCGGGGCGGGGATTATCCGGGGGTCGGCACCGGTGACCTGGGCGACGACCTGCCACAGGACAAGCACCGCAACGGCAAACCCGATCGGCGCAGCAACCGGGGCGAGACGATGGTCACCCATTCCCCGTCGCCTCGGTATGGAGATGCTGCAGAGCGATGGCCTTGAGCTGGGCGAACTGAGGGGAGAGCACGGTCTCGTACGGCCGAGGCCGCGGCAGGTCGACGTCGATGACCACAGCCACCGAGGCGGGCCGCTCGGTGAGGACGTAGACCCGGTCACCTAGTCGGATCGCCTCGTCGACGTCATGGGTGACGAACATGACTGCCGACTCGGTCTCCCGCCACACGTCGAGCAGCCACGACTGCATCCGCAGCCGGGTGAGGCTGTCGAGCCCTCCAAAGGGCTCGTCGAGCAGGAGCAGGTCGTTGCCCGCCAGGTAGGTGCGGGCCAGTGCAGCTCTCTGCCGCATCCCTCCCGACAGCATTCTCGGGTAGAGGCCGGCGAAATCCCCCAACCCGAACCGGGACAGCACCCCGACCGCCTCCGACCGGGCCTGGTGGCGGGGGATACCCTTGGCCACCCTGCCTACTGCCACGTTGTCGCCGACGGTCTTCCACGGCATCAGCAGATCCCTCTGCGGCATGTAGCCGCAGCGGCCCGCTCGGCGCTCCGGATCACCGTCGATGAGCACCTCTCCCGACGAAGACTCCTCGAGGCCGGCGACGATGTCGAACATGGTCGATTTGCCGCATCCGCTGGGCCCGAGGAGTGTGACGAATTGTCTTCTCTCAACGATGAGATCGATCCCGTCGAGTACCTCGATGGTCCCTTTCGGCGTCGGGAAACTCTTGCGAAGGGCGCGGACATCAATCCGGGGAGGAGCTGTCACGGCAGGAAGGAAGGGTCGACCAGATCGTCGGGCACCGCCTCGATGACCCCCACCTCGGCCGCCCAAGCCAGATAATCGGCGATCCCGTCCTCGGTGATCTCGCCATAGCCACCATCCGGTCCGACGAGGTGCGGCGCCACCTTGTCGAGCTCGGCGCGGGCAAAGGCGGCGTCCACCCCATCAACAGCAGTCGTGAGATGGGCTACGGCGGCATCAGGGTCGTCGATGGCGAGCAGATAGCCCCGCCCGAGCGCCCGGGCGAACTCGGCGAGCATCGGACCCCGCCTCTCGACGGTGCTCCCGGTGGCGAAGAGAACCAGCTCTGGATAGGGCGGTGCCCCGTACTCGTCGGGTCGAAAGACCACGGGCACCTCCCCCTCCAACTCGAGAGCGACCGCCTCCGAGCTCCAGAACCCAAAGGCTGCGTCCACCGAGCCGGAGAGGAGGTTGGGGACGGCGTCGAAACCGATCGTGATCAGATCGGCACTCGAGGGGTCCACCCCGGACTCCTCGAGGATGACCCTGGTGATCGCCTCGTCCGATGGGGCGCCGGTGACCCCGATGGTGCCGTCCTCCAGTTGGCTCGGATCGGTGACGCCGATCGATTCCGTGCTGAGCAGCGCGCCAAGAGGGACCTGCTCCAACGCCATGAACACCACCACGTCCTCGCCGTCGGCGCGCAGCCCGGCGACGTCGGGAAGCGGAGCGATTCCTATGTCCGCTCGGCCGGCAAGGACAAGCCGCAAAGTGTCGGCGGCCGATGCCGGTGTCTGGATCTCCATCTCCAAACCCTCGTCGGCGAAAAACCCCTCACCTTCGGCGGCGAATATCCCGCTGTGGATCCCACCGGGAAGGAAGTCGAGCACCAACAGGACCGGTGTTGTCGACTGCGAACCTGGGGCGTTGCTGCACCCGACAACCGCCGTCGCCACGAGGGCAACGGCCACCGTCCACCGTGCTCGCCGATTCGCACCCATGACCTCGCACCATCATCGTCAATCGGACCCGCCCTTATCATCATCGGTTGTGATCCCCCGCTACTCGCTCCCCGAGATGAGCGCGATCTGGTCCGAGGAGCGGAAGCTGGCGCTGTGGACCGAGGTGGAGACGCTCGCTCTCGAGGCATGGGTCCAGCTTGGGATCGCTCCTGAGTCGGCGCTGCAGGCCTTGCGACAGGCGCCACCCATCGATCCGGTCGCGGTGGCGGCACGAGAGGAAGTCACCAACCACGACTTGGCCGCCTTCGTCGACGTGCTGAGCAGCTCGATGACCGAGGGCGGGCCTTGGGTCCACCACGGGCTCACCTCGTCCGATGTGCTCGACACCGCCACGGCCGTCCAGCTACGCGATGCCAGCGCCCTCCTCCTGGGCCGGTTGGAGCGGCTGTTCGAAGTGGTGAGGATTCGGGCGCTGGAGAACCGCCGCACCGTCATGGTCGGCCGCACTCACGGGATCTGGGCGGAGCCAACCACTATGGGTCTCAAGCTCGCCTCGTGGGCGTTCGAGCTGGAACGCGACCATGCCAGGCTGGCGGCCGCCGCCAAGTCGGTAGCTGTCGGGAAAGTGAGCGGCGCGGTGGGGACATACGCCCACCTCCCCCCGCAGGTAGAGCAGCACGTCTGCGCCGGGCTCGATCTGACGCCCGAGCCGGCCGCCACCCAGGTGGTGGCGCGGGACCGCCACGCCGAGTTTCTATCCACCATTGCGCTGGTGGGCGCCTCGCTGGAGCGGTTTGCCACCGAGGTTCGGCATTTGCAGCGCAGCGAGGTTGGCGAGGTTCGCGAGCCGTTCCGCTCCGGGCAGAAGGGGTCCTCGGCGATGCCGCACAAGCGCAACCCCATCGCCTCCGAGCGTGTGGCCGGACTGGCTCGGTTGCTCCGGGGGTACGCCCAGGTTGGTCTGGATAACGTCGCCCTTTGGCACGAGCGCGACATCTCACACTCATCGGCGGAACGGGTGGCGCTCCCCGACGCCTGCCTGGCTCTCGACTACGCCCTCTTCACCTTCACCAAGGTCGTCGAGCGGCTTGAGATAGACGCCGAGCGAATGGCGGCCAACCTCGAGTCGACGAGGGGCCTCGTCTTCAGCCAGTCGGTCCTGTTGGCGCTGGTGGGCGCGGGGTGGAACCGCGATGACGCATATCGTTTGGTGCAACGAAACTCGATTCGC
>DATADW010000146.1:0-9803 GCA_036258335.1 Acidimicrobiia bacterium | reverse complement strand
TTCTCGATCGGAGGGTCGCTTCGTGGTGGATCCCCGACCGGTTCATCGCCGTGGAGGAGATCCCGCACACCGCCGTTGGCAAGACCGACAAGCGGGCGCTCCGCTCCTCATATGCCACCACGCTCGAGGAGGATGGAGAATGAGCATCGCCTTCTCCACGGCCACCATCCCGGTTGGGCTTGCATGGTCATCCCCGTTCACGCGCTGGCAGGGGCCGCTCGCCGACATGTCCGCTCTCGATCTCGGCGCCGATGTCACCAGCCGGGCACTGGAACAGCGAGGTTTCGACCCAGCATCGATCGACCGTCTCGTGTTGGGGATAACCACACCGCAAGTCGGTGGCTTCTACGGCGCCCCCACCATGGCAGCCAGGATCGGGGCCCCCGGCGTCACCGGACCGATGATCGCCCAGGCGTGCGCCACCTCGGCGGCGTGCATCGAGGCGGCGGCGCTCCACTCCGAGTCGTCGCCGGACACAATCGACCTGGTGCTGACCACCGACCGGACGAGCAACTCGCCTCTGGTGGTCTATCCGTCGAGCTCCGCGACCGGTGGCGAGCCGGGGCGCGAGCACTGGTTCCTCGACAACATCCGCCGCGACCCCTGGGCCGGCAGAGCGATGGTGGAGACCGCCGAGCTGGTCGCCGAGCAGGCCGGGATCACCCGCCAGGAGATCGACGACCTCACCCTGCTCCGCTACGAGCAGTACCGCACCGCCCTCGCCGACGACCGGTCTTTCCAGCGCAGATTCATGGTGGCGGTCGAGGTGCCCGTGCGGCGCGAGTCGATAGAAGTCGAAGAGGACGTCGGTGTCCACGACACGACTGCCGAGGGCCTGGCCAAGCTCGACCCATTGATTCCCGGTGGGGTGGTGACGTACGGGTCGCAGACACATCCGGCCGACGGCACCTCTGGAATGGTGGTGACCGGGCGGGAGAGAGCCCGTGAGCTGGCCGAAGGTCGCGGCATCGCCCGGATCCTCGGCAGCGGGTTCGCCCGTGTCGGCCGGTCGGAGATGCCAAAGGCGCCGGTCCCGGCCGCGCAGACCGCTCTCGACGCCGCCGGGATAGACATGACGCAGGTGGACGCGGTCACCACCCACAACCCGTTCGCGGTCAACGACCTCTGGTTCTCCCGGGAGACCGGTTTCCCGCTTGAGCGGATGAACATCCGTGGGAGCAGCCTCGTCTACGGGCACCCCCACGCCCCCACCGGCGCCCGGCTCGTGGTCGAGTTGATCAACACGCTGGTGGAGCGCGGCGGTGGGGTGGGGCTCTTCACCGGCTGCGCCGCCGGGGACACCGGTGCGGCGCTGGTGCTACTAGTGGAGGACTGACTCGTTCAGGTCAAATCGGTCCGGGCCACCAACCGCTCCAGAACGGTCCGGTCGCCGAAGACCTGACCGACATCGATGGGCACCCGCCGGTAGAGGATCAACAGCAAGTCGGAAGCCGTGGCGCGTAGTGCGGCGTCGCCCTTGCCGTGGGCCCGTTCCACCTCGAGCGAGCCGTCGTCCCGTTCGGAGAGCATCCACTCGCCATCGGCATCTGTGGGGTGCATGTGCACCGACCCGCTCAACGCCACGGCGCCCTTCATGCGCGATGGTGTGGAGAACTCGAGGAACTCGTCGACGGCATCGGCGGCGATGGCAGTGTCGATGGCGAACTCTCTCCCTGCTGCTGCCTCCGCATCCCAGCGGTGTACCGCGGCCTCCTGGGCCTGATGGCGGGAGACGAAAGCGACGTCCTTCTGAGATGCCCAGGTCCAGACCGGCTCGCCCGGGTCGGCCCCACGCAGGGACGCCACCAAACCGGCGGCGCCCTTCCGGAAGGCACCGAGCAACTCCCCGAAGTCCTCCGATTGATCTAGCTCCTCGGGTACCTGGGACGGATCCTGCAACCGCCCTTCGACGATGGTCCGCCAAAAGTCATGGACTTCGTGGAGATGGGCTGCCAGGTCGCGTACCGTCCACCCCGGGCAGCCGGTCACAAGCTTGTCCGGGCCGGCCTCGACGACGGCTTCGGCGAACCCAGCCGAGTCGCGCTCGATCGAGCCGAGGTAGTCGAGGTCCATCGCGCAGATCGTAAACGGATAACAGCACGGCGAAGCGGCGGCTACGTAGACTCGCGCCTCGGACGAGCTGCAAAATGGAGGGTGTTCGATGTTCTGGTTGGGGCTTCTCCTCGTCGCATGTGGCGTGTTCCTGCTCGTCTACGGGACGATGCTGTTCCGCTTCGCCATCGCCGTCGCCGGGTTCGTGATCGGATTCGCTCTCGGCTGGTGGCTCCTGGAATCGGCCACCGAGGCCGCACAGATCATCGTGGCGTTCGCGCTTGGCGGGGTGGTCGCCATCGTTGGTTACGCCGTGGTCCGGATCGGGGTCTATTTGGCCGGCGGGCTGCTCGGAGCGTTGCTGGCCCTCATCGTCGTCTCGTTTCTCAACATCGGTTCGTCGGTGGTCAACGTGCTAGTGGTCCTTGCCGCCGCAGTTGCGGTGGGCTTCTTTGCCCGGAGCCTCGGCCTATGGCTCACCATTCTGGCGACGAGTGCCGCCGGTGCCTATGCCATCGTCTACGGATTGAGCCGGATGTTCCCCGATTCCACTCAGATCGAGGATCTCGAGTCGGCGAAGATACCGCTGACCGGTGCGGCCTTCACGATATTGATCCTGACGTTTGCCATCGGGTTCCTCTCGCAATGGACCCTCGCCCGAATACAGCGCCGGTTCGTGGACGCCGGTCCCGGCCAGTAGTAGGCAACGGCGAGTGTGGATCACCGTCGTGAGTTTCGGTATTCCCCCCTACCCGCTGCTCCGCAGCGGGCCCCTTCCCCCTTCGGGGGGACGGAGCGACCTTTTCCGTCTTCCGTCTAAAGATGAGGGGCCCCATTGGGGCCCCTCAGCAGGTTCGGCTCTGATCTAGATCAGAAGTCCATGTCGTGGCCGCCGTGGCCACCCGGCGGCATGGCCGGCTTGTCTTCCTTCTGCTCGGCGATCAGCGCCTCGGTGGTCAGCAGCAAGCTGGCGATCGATGCCGCGTTCTGGACGGTCGACCGCACCACCTTGGCGGGGTCGGGGATCCCGGCCGAGAGCATGTCCTCGAACTCGCCGCTCTGGGCGTTGAAGCCAATCTGCTTGTTGTCGGCGCCCCGCACGTGCTCGACGACGACCCCGCCCTCGAACCCGGCGTTGACCGCGATCTGGCGAATCGGCTCCTCGAGCGCCCGGCGGACGATGGACCGACCGGTGCGGTCGTCATCGGTGCCGCCGCGCAGCTTGTCGATCGCCTCCTGGGCACGAAGCAGAGCGACACCACCACCAGGGACGATGCCTTCCTCCACAGCGGCGCGGGTGGCCGACACGGCGTCCTCGATGCGGTGCTTCTTCTCTTTGAGCTCCACCTCGGTTGCAGCGCCCACCTTGATAACCACGACGCCCCCGGCCAGCTTGGCCAGCCGCTCCTGGAGCTTCTCGCGGTCCCAGTCGGAGTCGGAGTTCTCGATCTCACGCTCGATCTGCTTGATCCGGCCCTGGACGTCGCTCTCAGAACCTGCACCGTCGACAACCGTGGTGTCGTCCTTGGTGACGACCACACGACGCGCCCGGCCGAGCATGTCGACGGTGACGTTCTCCAGCTTGAGACCGACCTCTTCGGAGATGACGGTCCCGCCGGTGAGGATGGCGATGTCCTGGAGCTGCGCCTTGCGCCGCTCACCGAACCCGGGCGCCTTTACTCCAACCGAGGAGAACGTGCCGCGGATCTTGTTGACCACGAGGGTGGCCAGGGCTTCGCCCTCAACGTCCTCGGCGATCACCACCACGCCCTTGCCGGTCTGCATCACCTTCTCCAGCACGGGGAGCAGGTCGTTGACCGAGCTGATCTTCTGGTTGGCGATCAGGATGTACGGGTCCTCGAGGACCGACTCCTGCCGCTCGGGATCCGTGACGAAGTAGGGGGAAATGTAGCCCTTGTCGAACTGCATTCCCTCGGTGAACTCGAGCTCGATCCCGAAGGTCTGGCCCTCCTCCACCGTGATTACGCCGTCCTTGCCCACCTTGTCCATGGCCTCGGCGATCTTCTTGCCGATGGTCATGTCGGCGGCGGAGATGGCCGCCACGTGGGCGATCTCCTCAGACGTCTCGAGATCCTTGGAGAACGAGCCGATGAACTCGACCACCTTCTCCACGGCCTGTTCGATGCCCCGCTTCAGCCCCATCGGGTTGGCGCCGGCGGCGACGTTGCGCAGACCTTCTTTCACCATCGCCTGGGCGAGCACCGTCGCGGTGGTGGTGCCGTCCCCGGCTACGTCGTTGGTCTTGGTGGCGACTTCCTTGGCGAGCTGGGCGCCCATGTTCTCGTAAGGGTCGTCGAGCTCGATTTCCTTGGCGATGGTGACACCGTCGTTGGTGATGGTGGGAGCGCCCCACTTCTTCTCGAGCACCACGTTGCGGCCACGGGGCCCCAGGGTCACCTTGACTACGTCGGCGAGTTTGTTGACTCCCGACTCGAGGCCACGCCGGGCCTCCTCGTTGAAGCGAAGATCCTTCGCTGCCATTTCTCAGCTTCCTCCCGGATCAGTTGACGATGGCGAGGACGTCGCGCGACGACAGGACCAGATACTCCTCGCCGTCGAGCTTTAGCTCGGTCCCGGCGAACTTGGAGTAGACGACCACGTCACCAACGCTCACATCCATGGGCAGCCGGTCACCATCGTCGTTGAGGCCTCCGGGCCCAACGGCGAGCACCTCGCCCAGCTGCGGCTTCTCCTTGGCGGTGTCGGGGATCACCAAACCCGATGGAGTACGCGATTCGGCGTCCTCCTTGGGCCTGACCACCACCCTGTCACCAAGAGGCTGGAGCTTCATCCTTTCCATCCTCCCTTCAGATAGACAGTGCAACCCACACCTGATTCCCACGCGTGGGTTAGCACTCACGATCGATGAGTGCTAGGCAACTTTAGCAATGTCTTGATGGGAGTGCTAGTTGGGTATGCGGACGGAAGGCGGAAGACGGAAGACGAAGACCGAAGCAGAGACGGCAGACGGCAGCCAGGATGACTCGACGCCGTGCCCATAGGTCTCTGGGGGGTGCCCGAGGGGGGTGGCTCCTGCCAGCCCCCTCGGCCTGGTCGGGGCGGCTTGTCGGCCCGACCAGCGGTAATGAGCGCGGCCCGAAGGGCCGCACGATCGAACTGCACGGGGCGAAGCGGCCGTGCCTGCTAACTGCCCGGCGGCCTGCCGCCGGGCACCCCCAAAGTCATTCCCGGGTCGACTTGGGCGTCCCAGTCGGTGTACTGGCCCGCCAGCAGATGACCGACTCCGACGACGCCGATCATGGCGGCGTTGTCGGTGCACAGCAATGGTGAGGGCAGGAGGAGCCTCACACCGCGGGCATCGGCCTCCTCGGTGAAACGCTGGCGGAGGCGGCGGTTTGCCAGCACGCCGCCTCCGCCCGAAACCGTCCGCGCCCCGGTGTCGTCAACTGCGTTGAAGGTCTTCGTTACCAGTACGTCGACGATCGCCTCCTGCAGCGAGGCTGCCAGGTCGGGAAGCGAGGGGAGGTCCCCGGCGGCGTCGGCCTTGCGGACGAAAGAGACCACCGACGTCTTCAGGCCCGAGAAAGAGAGGTTGTAGCGGTGGTCGGACAGGCCCCTTGGGAAGGTGACCGCCGCTGGGTCGCCGGCGTCTGAGGCCAAGTCGATGGCAGGGCCACCGGGATACCCGAGACCGAGAAAGCGCGCCACCTTGTCGAAAGCCTCGCCGGCAGCGTCGTCGATCGTGGCGCCGACCACCTCGTGACGCCCCCAGTCGGCGAGATGGACGATCTGACTGTGTCCGCCCGAGGCGAGTAGGGCCACCGCCGGTGGGGCGAATTCCTCGTGCTCGAGGAGCGGCGCCATGAGATGGCCCTCCATATGGTCCACGCCGACGAAGGGGAGCCGGCCCGACCAGGCCATCGCCTTGGCGAACGAGAAACCAACGAGCAGCGACCCGACCAATCCCGGTCCCTGCGTGGCGGCCATGCCGTCGAGATCGGCGGGGTGCACTCCTGCCTCGGCGAGTGCCCGGTGCGTCAGTGAGCGGATCGCCTCGACGTGAGCCCGCGCCGCCACCTCGGGCACCACCCCTCCGAATCGCTCGTGAAGTTCCACCTGCGAGGAGAGGACATTGGAGAGAATTCGGCGTCCCTGGACCACGGCCACCGCCGTCTCGTCGCAACTGGTCTCGAAGGCGAGGACGATCGGTTCCATCGCCATCACCCGAGCTCCGCGCGAATGCCTTCGAGCCGGGCGCGGTATTCGGGACCGTCGATGTCGTGCGCCCACATGATGATGGCGTCCTCGTCCCGGTAGTAATGCTTGCGAACTCCCACCGGGCCCATCCCGAACCGCCGGTAGAGGTCCTGGGCCCGCCGGTTGGAACTACGGACCTCGAGGGTGAGGCTCCGTCCCCCAGCGATCAGCCCGGCCTCGATTCCGGCCAGCACGAGACGGGTCCCGATGCCACGGCCCGCCGCATCCGACGCCACCGCCACCGTCGTTATGTGGGTGTCCTCACCCACCGACATGATCCCGACGTACCCCACCAAACTCCCTGCCTCCTCGGCGACCAGGTATGTCCGGGACGGCTCGGCCAGCTCATCTCGGAAGATCCCCTCCGTCCAAGGCGTGGAGAAGGTCGACCGCTCGATGGCCATCACATCGGGCAAATCGGCTCCGGCCATCGGCCGGATGGTGGTCACGGTGACGGCGGCCAAGGCCCCTCCTGTCGCAATACCGCCCAGTTGATCGCCACGTCGGGCTCACGGAGGTACATGGGACGGATCTCGTCCGGAAGCACGAAGTCCTCGCGCTGCGCCGCCGGCTCGACCAGCCCGATAAGCACTCCCGCCGCCGGGTAACGGGGCCGTCCCTTCTTGACCCGGTGAAGCCCGCGGAACACCTCATCGGGGATCTGAGGGGTGTCGCCCACTACCAACACATCGTCGGGATCCGACTCGAGCAGCGCCCGCAGTCGGTCGGCGTCCATGAGCTGGGCCGGCCCTTCCCGCACCACTCCGCCCGGCACCGGTCGGTAGGAGGCGACGGCGAATTGGCGGCGGCGGACATCCACCACGGCCACGATGTGCCGCCGTCCAGTGGCCGCCCCCAGGGCGAGGCCATCGAGGCTGCTCACTGCCAGCAGCGGCACCCCGAGAGCGGCGCCGAGGCCCTGTGCTGTCGAGATCCCCACCCGGATGCCCGTGTAGAGACCGGGCCCGACGTCGACGGCGACCACGTCTAGATCCTGGGGACCCCATCCTGCCTGGTCGAAGCAGAAGTCCATCGCGGTGACGATGAAGCCGGCATGCCCGGTGCGGTCCACCCGCTCGGCGGCAGCCACCACCGACCCGGCGTCGCCCAACGCCACCGATGACGCTGGTGTCGAGGTCTCGATGACCAGGATCTTCAAGAAGCCACCTCCCACAACGGCCTTGACGCCCACGAACCCAGTGGATGCATCCGGATGAGACGGTCACCGTCCTCTTCCACCAGCAATTCGATCTTGAGGTGGTCGCCGGCGATCATCGCGGCGACCGCATCGCCCCACTCGATCGCGATGACACCGTCGATGCCAGTCTCGAGCAGGTCGAGATCGTCGAACTCGCCCGTGCTTCCCAGCCGGTAGACGTCGGCGTGTGTCAGCGGTACGAAGCCATCGTCGTAGCGGCGGACGATGACAAAGGTCGGGCTGGTGACCGGCTCGGATATTCCGAGTGCCTCACCGATACCGGCAATAAAGGTCGTCTTGCCGGCGCCCAGCTCCCCGCTCAGAAGGAGCACGTCTCCGGGCCGGAGCAGCCCGGCCAGCCTCCGTCCGGCGGCGCGTGTGTCTTCACCGCTGTGCGAGGTGATCTCGACGGTCACCCGAACAATCCCAACTGGACCGATTCCATCTCCGAAGCTGGAGCCGGATCTGGTTCGAGAGCAGACATCTCAGCTCTTCGCAGTAGCTCGGCGACGAGGCCGAGGTCTTGGCGCATCGCATCGAGCACCCGGTCACCGCCCCGCAGCGCCGCCGATGGGTGGAAGGTCGGCACCAGCCAACGGTGCCACCAGGGATACGCCTGCCCGCGGAGCCGACTTATCCCGGTCTCCGTCTTGAGTAGGAGCTTGGTGGCGAAATTGCCAACGGTCACAACCACCCGTGGATCGACCAGAACTAGTTGACGGCGAAGAAAGCCCTTGCAGGCCTCGGTCTCGGCGGGGAGCGGGTCGCGGTTTCCCGGGGGACGGCACTTCAGAGTGTTGGCTATGTAGACGTCTTGGTCGCAGTCGAGGCCGATCTCTTCGAGCAGGCTGTCGAGGAGCTTCCCGGCAGCACCCACGAACGGGAGACCCTGCTGGTCCTCGTGGTAGCCGGGAGCCTCCCCCACCACCATCACTGCAGCATCAGAGGAGCCTCGGGAGAACACCGCCTGGGTCCTGGATTGGCAGAGCACGCAGGCCGTACAGACTGCCGCCTGGTCGGCGAGCAGGCGCAACTCGGCGGCCGCCGCGGCGCGATCGGTGCTCATAGGGCAGAAAACGACACTGGCACGCAGTGTATGGCCGCAGAGCCCATCTCCGGCTTCAGTACGCGGGTGAGCCGCGGAGTGCGGCCTCGATGGCGCGCCCGGTGGCCTCGAAGGCGGCTTCGCCGAGGGCATCGGGATCGGCATCGGCCTCCCCGCACGACACGGCGAACACGGCATCGCCGTCGTAGCGGGTATGGGAAGGACGGAGACACACCGCGATGGCATCGTGCGCTCTCACCGTCAGGCGGGCCAACTCGGTACGGCTCATCCGAGCACTGATGGCGACAATCACCAACGTCGTGCTGGTGTGGGGAGGGACCGGTAGCACCGGGCCCCGCGCTACCGGCGGACCCCCGGTGATGGCCTCCCCTTCCAAACTGAAGCCGTCGCCTACGGCGTTTACCACCGCCAGCACGCCGACCACGGCTTCGGGCCAGTCCACCGAGAACGACCCGACCCCACCTGGCAGTGGATCCTCGAAAAGCCGCCAGTTGGCCACGGTGGCGCCGGTGCCGGCCCCAACCCGACCCTGGGTCACCGGCTCAGCGGTGGCCGCGTCGAACGCGGCCGCCCCCTGATCGGGGCCGGGACGGGCGGTGGGGTCACCGCTGAGCAGGTCGAAAACCACCGCGGTGGGGACGATGGGCACGGGACCGGCCGGCGTGGTGTGACCCCGGCCTTCCGCTTCGAGCCGGGCCATCACCCCATCGGCGGCGGCGAGTCCAAAGGCGCTCCCGCCGGTGAGCAGAATGGCCTGCACCTGCTCGACCCGCATCCCCAGCTCAAGAAGCGCCGTTTCCCTGGTCCCCGGGGCGGCTCCTCTGATCTCGACGGTGGCGACGTTGGGCTCGGGGAGCACCACGACCGTGCAACCGGTCAAGCCCACCGGGTCGGTCCAGTGCCCAACCAGGACGCCAGGGACGTCGGTGATCGACGGCGGCCGATCGCTCATGAGGATCCATCCTGGTACACAGGCCCATCGACTCGTCGTCAGATCGAGCGCTGGTAGCTGCGAAACGAGGCGGTGCCGAGGAGCACGGCTGCGATGCAGAACACTGCGAGCAATCCCACCCTGCCCAAGACCAGCGTCCAATTGGGATTGACCGAGAGCATCGCCTCTTGCGAGGCCACCGCCGCCCAGTCCACCGGGTTGTAGCGGGCCACCGTGGCGATCCACTCGGGCAGCAGGGCCGCCGGCATGAACGCAGTAGAGAGGAAGATCCCGGGCAGGACCAGCAACTGATTCAT
>DATADW010000145.1:0-15805 GCA_036258335.1 Acidimicrobiia bacterium | reverse complement strand
ACGGTGGCGGCAACGCCGCCGATGACCGCCGGATCCACCACCACCCGGACCTCCACATTCCGCTTTGTCGCCCTCCCCAGCGACTCGGCCAGGCGCTGGCGGGTGGCTTCGTCGAGCGGCACTGCGCTGCGGACCTCGGCGACCGCCCGCTCCCTGGTAGCTGCGGCCTGTGAGACCAGTTCGTCAGCGATGTCGGGGAGGTCCCCTCCCCTCCCGGCGGCCACCACCATCGAGATGGCGTTCATGGTGACCGGGGCGACCCGATTTCCCAAGAGATCGTTGACTAACGCCTGACGGCGCTCGAGCGGGAGACGGGGGTCGCTCAAGGTCTGCCGCAAATCGGGCGAAGCCTCGACCGCCCTGCCCACCTGGAACACCTCGTCCTCCACCCGGTCGAGGGCTCCCTCGGCCTGGGCGATGGCGAGAATGGCGGTGGCGTATCCGCTCGCCCTCGATTCGGTCACCGGCCCTCCAACTCGGTGAGGTACTGCTCGACGAGACGGCGTTGTCGCTCCTCGTCGAGGTTCTCCCCGACAAGTCGCTCGGTGAGGTCGATCGTGATGTTGGCCACTTCGTTGCGGGCATCGGCGAGCGCCCGCTCCTTCTCGGTCTCGGCTTCCTGGCGTGCCCGCGTCACGATCTGCTCGGCCTCGGCGGTAGCCCTCTGCGCAGTCTCATCACGCAACTGCTCTGCGGTCTGACGCGCTTCGTCGATGATCCGGGCTGCCTCGGCCTTGGCGTTGTCGAGTTGGTTGCGGTAGTCGTCGAGCAGGCTCTGCGCCTCGACCTTGGATTGCTCCGCCTCCTGCAGCTGTCCTGATATCGCCTGCTGTCGCGCCTCGAGCATCCGGTTCATGGCGGGCCAAGCCCACAACCGGATGGCGATGAAGACGAACGCGAAGGCAATAATCCCGGCAATGAGTTCGGGGAGAGCCGGAAGCAGCAGGTCTAACCTGCCCCCTTCCTCGGCCTCGGCCGCCAGGATCTGCACGCCGATCATCCGGCGAGGAAGAAGAGGACGAAACCCAGCAGCGCCAACGCCTCGCTCAAGGCCATGCCGATGAACATGTTGGTGCGCACCAGACCGGCGGCCTCCGGCTGGCGAGCCATCGCCTGCACGGCGTTGCCTGCGGTAATCCCGACACCGATCCCCGGACCGATCGCTGCCAAGCCGTAGCCGATCAGCGCCAGACCGCCGCTGATATCGCCGGTCAGCCCGGTGGTGGCCTCTTGGGCCAGCACCTGCGCCGCAGCCAGTACTGCATCCATCCTTGCTTCCTTTCCTCTTCGTTCTCGAACCCGATCAATGCTCCGGGTGCACCGACTGCTGGATGTACACCGCCGAGAGCAGAGTGAATATGTACGCCTGAAGCACACACACGAAGATCTCGAACGCATAGATCCCGATCCCAAGCACGAACCAGGGAATTCCGAGAATGGCGCGGGCCCCGATGTCGCCGATGGCCCCGATGAAGACCACTCCGGTCACCAGGAGCAGCGAAAGCATGATGTGCCCGGCAACCAGGTTGGCGAAGAGCCGCACCGCCAGGGTGAGCGGCCGCAAAATGATGTACTGGGCAAACTCGATGAGGCCAACCAATGGACGGATCGCCACAGGAATCGAGCGCGGCCAGATGACATCGCCCAGGAAGCTGAACCCGTTCTTGGCGAACCCGACAAACATGTAGATGACGTAGGTGACCAGCGCCAGGAAGCCAGGTATCGCCATTCGGGAGGTGATTGGGAAGCTGATGAATGGCGTCACTTCGAAGAGATTGCCGACAAGGATGAAGAGGAAGAGCGACAACAGGTATGGGGCGTACTTCACTCCTTCAGGCCCGATGATTCCCACGGCGATGTCCTCACGCACGAGGGTGACCAACGACTCGATCGCCGCCTGGAACTTCGTCGGCACCAGCCGGGGCTTGCGGAAGGCGACGAACAGCAGCACCACCACGATCACAGCGGCGAGGGCTATGAGCACCACAGTTCGGTTGATCGGGCCCCAGATGCCGGGGAAGACGAACAGCTCGTTGACGTTCTCCGGGGCGCAGACCACGACCTCGGCCGGGTTGCACTCCTCGGCAGCAAGGATCACTGGGTCCACTCGAGCTCCTTCTCAGCACCGCGGGAAACGGCGACGGTCTCCCAAGCGAGCAGCACGATATACGCCGCCACCGCGGCCAGCCCAAACGCCAGCCGGTCGAGGTCGGTGAGCCTGAGCACGAGGATCACGGTCAAGGTCATCAACCCGAAACGGAGGAAGAACCCGAGAAGGGCGGTGGCCTGGTAGAGGGCCGGGGAGATCTTGGCCGCTACCGAGAGCATCGCACCGGCGAGGAGGAAGTTGGCCACCACCAGAACCACGCCGAAGGCAGCGGCGAGGGCGCCCTCTGCCCCCCTGGTGATCCAGAAGATGGCCACCAGGATCGGTCCAACCACGACGGCCCTTCGTGCGATGTGCGAAGCGAGCACCGCCTCGATGTTCACCGGTGCCTCCACGGTGCCCACGAGCGGTCGTCGTCGGTTTCCTTGGAAAGTGTCACGAGTCTCATGAACCCGGAGTAGGCGCCGAGCGCCGCCCCGATTACCACGAGCCAGGGCGCGGTCTCCAGCCAGCGATCGGCGAAGTACCCGAGCAGGGTCCCCGACACGATGGATCCGAAGAAGGAACCGCCCGCCATCCACCCCTCCTCCATGGCGCGACCGACCTGCTGGTGAACGGTTGGTCTGCTGGCATCCACTGGGTCACGGTTCCTTGTGATTTCTTTCACAATGTATCGAATCCCCGCGCCGGAAGCAAGACTCCGGCGACCCTAGCAACCCCCAATCTCAGGGCAATCTGCGGCGGCATGTGACCCGACGCCGTCTTTCGCCTGGGGCCTTCTGCCTTCCGTCTGCATCAACCGATCGGTTGATTCCCCTCAGCAGGATGTATGACCGGCGGTTCCGCCTTGGGATGCGCCAGGTCTGGCTTCTCGGCCTCGACCCCCGGGAGGACCGTGACCAGGTGCGGGAAGGGGTTGGGGTCCGGCTCCAGGAAGCGCGTCTACCCGACCGTTTGAAGGTCTGGGAGGCACTCGATCTCTACTCCTCGTTCTACGAGACGCCGGTGTCGTAGCGCGAACTCGCCGATCGTCTCGGGCTGGACGACAAGTCCCTATCCCGGCACCGGAAACCCCGAGGTGAACTCCTTCACCTCGGCGGCGGTGCGGTCGAGAAGCGCCTCGTCCTCCTTGCGGGTGGCGTCCACCGCCTGGTCGATCCAGGCTGCGATGCGCGCCATGTCGGTGGGGGCCATGCCCCTGGTTGTGATCGCCGGGGTTCCCAACCGGATCCCCGATGGGTCGAACGGTTTGCGCGTGTCGAAGGGGACCGTGTTGTAGTTGAGCTCGATCCCGGCGCGGTCGAGCCCTTTGGCGGCCGGCTTGCCACCGATCTCGCGGTTGGTCAGGTCGACGAGGATGAGGTGGTTGTCGGTGCCCCCCGACACGAGGTCAAAGCCCCTCTCCATCAGGGCCTCGGCCAGAGCCTTGGCATTGGCCACGATCTGATGGGCGTAGTCGCGGAATCCGGCGGTCGAGGCCTCCTGCAGCGCCACTGCGATTGCCGCTGTGGTGTGGTTGTGCGGACCTCCCTGGAGGCCGGGGAACACCGCCCGGTCCAGGTCCTTGGCGTGCTCGGCGCGGCTCATCAGCATCGCCCCCCGAGGGCCACGCAGCGTCTTGTGGGTCGTAGTCGAGATGACCCCGGCGTATGGGGTCGGCGAGGGGTGGGCTCCACCTGCCACCAACCCGGCGATGTGGGCGATGTCCGCCACCAGGACGGCACCAACTTCATCGGCGACCGCGGCGAAGGCGGCGAAGTCGATGGTGCGCGGGATGGCCGTGCCGCCGCACCAGATGAGCTTGGGCCGCTCCTCCTGGGCCAACCGCCGAACCTGGTCCATGTCGACCATGCCAGTGTCGGCCCGGACCTCGTATTGGACGGATCGGAACCACTTCCCGGTCGCCGAGACGTTCCACCCGTGGGTGAGATGGCCACCCATGGGGAGGGCCATCCCCATGACCGTGTCGCCCGGTTCACAAAAGGCGAGATAGACGGCAAGGTTGGCCGGTGAGCCCGAGTAGGGCTGCACATTGGCGTGCTCGACCTCGAAGAGCCGCTTGGCCCGTTCACGAGCCAGCTCCTCGATCGGGTCGATGAACTGTTGCCCTTCGTAGTAGCGCCGTCCGGGATAGCCCTCGGAGTACTTGTTGGTGAGCACCGTGCCCGTCGCCTCGAGCACGGCGCGCGACACGTAGTTCTCCGAGGGGATGAGCCGGATCTTCTCCGCCTGCCGCTGTTGCTCCGCCTCGATCAGCTGGGCGATCTCCGGGTCCACCTGCTCGATGGAAGTTTGGTCGCTCATGGTGGGCCTCCTTGAGGCATCAAGCGTAGAGCGGGCGCCCCTTACAATCCCCCGCTACGCCTTGGGAGGGGCTGGATGAGTGGATACGACTGGCTGGTGCTGCTCCATATCGTCGCGGCAATCGTCTGGGTGGGTGGGGGTTTCGCCACCCAGGTGTACGCCGAGAGGGCGAGACGATCCACCGATCCGGCGCGACTGGCCGGCTTCGCCAGCGACATCGCGTGGGCCGGGACGCGGGTGTTCGCCCCGGCCTCACTAGTCGTGATCGCCGTGGGAATCGCGATGGTGCTGGTCGACCCGGCGTGGGACTTCGGTCAACTGTGGATCATGCTGTCGCTCGTCGCAGTAGCCATCTCCTTCATCACTGGTGCCACCTTCCTCGGGCCCGAATCGGGCCGCATCGGGAAGCTGATCGAGGAGCGGGGTCCGGGGGATCCAGAGGTGATGAGGAGGATCGGGCGCACGCTCGTCGTTTCCAGGATCGACTACGTGGTGTTGCTACTCGTGGTCATGCTGATGGTGTTCAAGCCCGGGGCGTGACACGGCTCAATCGAGGGTCACTGGACCGAGCCGCAGCATCCGCGGCGTCAGGCCCGTGACGTCGACCACGGTCGAGGCCACCCCTCCGGGACACCGCCCCGGTAGGTAGACGGCCACGGCTTCCCCGAACACGGCTTGCGCCTCCTCGTGGTCCATCACCGGCGGCGCCCCGGAGAGGTTTGCCGATGTGACGGCGAGCGGCCCCGTCTCGGCCAGCAAGCCGAGCAGCCCGGGGTGGTCGGGGACCCTGACGCCGACGGTGGAGCTGGCCGGATCGCCCACCCAATCAGGCAACGGCCGGTTAGTCCTCGCCACCAGGGTGAGCGGCCCGGGCCAGTGCCGCGAAGCGAGTTCCACGGCTTCAACAGTCAGCGAAACCAGTCCCGCCGCTTGGGCGAGAGACCCAACCATGAGCGATATCGGCTTGTCGGATGGCCGTCCCTTGATCTCGTAGAGCCGGGCAAACGCCGCCTCGTTGGCCGGATCGACCCCGATCCCGTACACCGTGTCGGTGGGCACTCCCACCACCTGCCCGGAGCGCACCGCCTCCACCGCTGCGGGGATCGGGGAACTGGTCGGATCGCCCATCTACCGCCGCCGCCGGGGCCCTACGGCCGCCTCAGACGCAACATCTGGCTCCCTTGCGCGCAACGAGGATCCGATCGCGGCCCGCCAGGTCGCGCCTCAGGTCGATGTCGAGCCACGCCCCGAACGCGCCGACGGCAGCCTCACCCTGCGTCTCGCCGATCTCACAAAACAGCCAACCGCCCACCCCCAGCCACCATGGGGCATCGAGCGCGATCCGTTCGATGAATTCGAACCCGGACTCCCCGGCCACGAGCGCACCCCGTGGCTCGTGGTCCCTGATCTCCACCGGCAGCCCCGGCCATTCGCCCTCGGCCACGTATGGCGGATTGGTCACGAGCAGATCGATGCGATCGCACAGGTCGGAGGGCAGGGCGTCAAATAGATCACCGTGGTGGAGAGCGACATCGAGCCCGAGTCGGGCTGCGTTCTCCGCAGCCAGCGAAATGGCCTCCTCGGAGATGTCAGTGGCGTGCACTCGAGCTTCCGGGAAGCGCGCCTTGAGCGCCAACGCCAAGGCTCCGGAACCGGTGCAAAGATCGACGATGACCGTGCCCGGCCCCGCCTCTCCCAGCGACATCGCCGCCTGCTCCCACAGCTGCTCGGTCTCAGGCCGAGGGATCAGCGCCCTCGAGTCGACCGCCAGCTCGACAGGGCCGAAATCGACGGTGCCCTCGATGTACTGCAGTGGCTCGCCGCCCAATCGCCGCGTTGCCAGTGAGGAGAGACGCTCGACCTCGTCGGGATCGAGAGACCCAGACTCATAGCGGACTGCCTTGCCGCCGGTGATCGACCTGGCAAGCCGGTCCAACTCGTGTCGTGGCAGCACGCTCGAGGTGAAGTCGATGGTCACCGCTTCAGTGTCCCAGCTCTGGGACCCCAAGTTGACCATATCCCCAGCCGAGCGAGCGGGGTACTCCCCCGCACCCCGCTCGTTCGCTCCCACCACTCGACACTCTGTGGCGTTCGTGGCAAGTCTTGCCGACATTCGAGAAGGCAGCCTGAAGGCGCCGGGAACGGGGCTGCCTCGACGTCGAGCTCTTCCATCCGGCCCTGAGCCGAGAACGTGTCGACAGCCCGATTGATTATCTGCACCAGCTCCGCTGAGTTGCGGAACGGATCGGTGGATCCCGAGGAGACATCCTTTACCAAGCCGTGGAGTTGTCCGCCCTGAGCAGCGGGCTCATCCCCCAGCCAGACCCTGACCACGAACGTCTCCATCGTGAACATGGTGATGCTCGCAGTAAAGGCCCACTGAAGGCTGCCGTCCTTCTCAGGGACGAGCCGTGCCCTCGCCCGGCGCCATCGCGGCGCCCGGCGTCCTCCTGAAGCGGAACCAAGCCCAGAAGCCGACAGACACGAGAGCGAACCCGGCGAAGAGCGAACCGGCGACCACGAATGGGGTCGCCGACTCCAAGGGGCCGTAGCCCTGGCCGGGGTGGGCGAGGAAATGGAGCACCGCGAAGGCCCCGATCCCGAACAGCAGCGACCAAACCCATCGGTTCCAGCGGAACACCTTCTCCCCTGCCAGGAACCGCATCGGGAACAGGGAGAACACGAGCCCCTCGAGCCCGGCGATGAACAGAGTCGCCAGTGCGGCATCGCCGGCGACGGCCGCCAGCGTCGGGTTGGAGCCCAGCGACGGATGCGTTGCCGACCAGGCAAGCCATGCCCCGAGTCCCGCCACCGCGGTAAGAGCCGCTCCAGTTGCAGCCGCCCGCCCCTCTTCGCGTTTGCTGAGCACCGCGGCGACGGCCACCCCGGCGAGGATGCCGTAGAGGTAACCAGGGAGGAACCCGATCAGGCGGGAGACGAGGACACAGGCTCCAGCAACGAGCAGCGCCCCGGGAAGAGCCCGAACCGATAGCCCGATTCCAGGCTGCGCTCGCCGGAGCATCAGAGCGGTGGTCCCCGTCCCGACGAGTGTCAGCCCCACAAAAGCGACCAACGTCCCCAGCACCAGACCGACCGTGGTGGTGTTCCATCCGAACCCCGGATCGAGTAGTCCACCGAGAAATGCGCCGCCGATGATGGTGCCCCCCAACGTCCACCAACTCGCCCGCACCCGTTCACGCCTCGCCTTCGAAGCATCGGTGCGACGCTTCCCGAACCAGCCAAGGACCTCGTCGTAGTGCTCGTCGAGAGTCCGGTTGAAGACCTCGGCCGGGAACGGCATCAGCAGGACGAGCAGCGCCGCCAGCAGCAGATTGGTCCCGATCACCAGCGGGTCGGTTGAGACCCCGGATACCGGTGTGACCGCGCTGACCACCGCCGAGACGCCAGGTGGCGAGCCGGGGTCGCTGGTGCCAGGCGCGGTGCCGTCGGGCCCGCCGGATTCCGCCACCACGACGGATGTCGTCGTGGTGCTGGCAGGAGTTGTCGTTGACGTAGTTGTCGTGGAGCTTGTCGTCGATGAGGTGGTCGTTGTCGGAGGCAGAGTCGTGGTGGTGGTTGGAGGCACCGTTGTGGTGGTCGGTGGCGGCGGGGTATCCAGCCGGACACCCCCGAGGTCGCTTTGGGTCAGCCGCCAGCCGAGGACCTCTCCGCTCTGTGGGTCGTAGACGATGTAGTCATAGAAGCTGATGGTGCCGGTGAGCTCGGTGGCCATGACACCATCGACGGTCCGTACCGAATCTGTCACCCGGAACGACACCGGCTGTGGTTCCAGTGGGTCGAACGGGATGTCAATGAGCGAGCACTGACCGGAGTACCGGCGGCCCGATGGGACGAGTTCGCAGCTCACGCTGACGGTCGCCCACGGCCATGTCAGGCAAACGCTCTCCCCGCACCGCTTCGCCCGAGCTTCGACCTTCGTCACCGCCTCCGAAGGGCCGGGACCGTCCGGAAACTCCTCGCTGGTCTGCTGCCCGACGGGGGTCGACTCGACAAGATCCATGGTCAGGTCCCATGTCCCCCGGACCCTTCCCGGCATATCGGGCTCGTCGCTCTGAGCCTGTGCTACCCCAGCCAGGCTCGCCATGAGAAGCAAGACCACTCCGACAAATCCGACCGTCAGTCGGAAACGGCCCGGCGTGCCCCTAGAGATGCCACCGAACCAACGCGCCATGGCCCAACGTCCCTACTCCCCCAACCCATCCCCATCGGCACAGTACGGGGCTCGCGGGTCGAGGGGCATGGGTCGCCCGGCTCAATCCGCGTGCGCCTGCTCAGACCTCTTCCAGCCGGCGTTGCTGATCTGCGACCAAGAGGGCGTCGACCAAGGAGTCGAGGTCACCCTCGAGCACATCCGAAAGGCGCTTCAGAGTGAGACCTATGCGGTGGTCGGTAACCCTGTTCTCCTTGTAGTTGTAGGTACGGATCTTCTCGGACCGGTCACCACTCCCGATCTGGGAGCGACGTGCCCCCGACAGTTCGGCGTGCCGGCGTTCCTCTTCGGCCTGACGGAGACGGGCGCGGAGAATGCGAAAAGCCTTCTCCTTGTTCTGGAGTTGGCTCTTCTCGTCCTGTCAGGAGACCACGATCCCGGTGGGTATGTGGGTGAGACGCACCGCCGAGTCGGTCGTGTTCACCGACTGACCCCCGGGACCGGTCGATCGGAAGACGTCTACCCGCACTTCCTCGGGGAGCAGCTGGATGTCGCTCTCCTCGACCTCGGGGAGCACGGCGACGGTGGCGGTCGATGTATGGACGCGCCCCTGGCTCTCGGTGCGCGGCACGCGCTGCACGCGATGGACGCCGGCCTCGAAGCGAAGCCGGCCAAACGCATCCTTCCCTCCGATTCCGAGCGTGATCCTGGAGAAGCCCCCCGATTCTGACGGATGGCTCTCGAGGGTCTCGATGGTGAGCCCGTGGGATTCGGCGTAGCGCTGGTACATCCGGCTCAGGTCACCGGCCCATATGGCGGCTTCGTCCCCGCCCGCCGCCGCCCGGATCTCGATGATGACCGGCCTCCCCTCGTCGGGATGCCGCGGGAGCAGCGCGGTGCGAAGCGATTCCTCGATTCGGGCCGCCTCGGCCTGCCGTTCTTCCCCCAGCGCCGCCAGGTCCGTTGCCAGTTCGGAATCGTCAGCTGCCATTGCCCGCGCCTCGCGGGCGTCCTCGTCTGCTTGGCGCCAGGATCGGAACAGGTCGACAAGCGAAGTCAGCTCGGCGTGTCGCCTCGCCAAATCGCAGTAGGTGCGCTGATCGGCAACCACTTCGGGGTCGGCCAGCCGCAGCATCACGTCATCGAGGTCGCGCTCCGCCGCCTCGAGGCGACTAAGCATCCCGGCGTCCACGATCAGGCTGTCGGCGGATCTTCGCCAGGCCGGGCGGGGTCGCCAGGGTCCACCGGATTGCCGACCTGAGCCGGGTTCACCACCTCGATGGCTGCATTTCCCGCGGCCTCATCGGGCACAACGCCGCGGGCCTCAGGGTCCACCTCACCGCGCAGCTCGACTTCGGCCCGACCGTCCGGGTCAAGAGCAGCGAGCAAGCTGGCCACCGCCACCGGGATCATCGGCTCCTCGGGCACCCGGGTGGTGAGCCTCTGTAACCACAGCCCGGGGGCGGCGAGCACCTTTCCGAGCTTGCCATCCGCCCGGAGCCCGGAGAAGCGGAGCAACTCGTAGGACACGCCCGCGATCACCGGGATGAGCAAAACCCTGCTCGCGATCAGCCATGGCAGCGAGGGTCTCCCCAGCAGCGAGAACAAGAGCACCGAAAGCAGAACCACGAGCAGTAGGAAGCTGGTCCCGCATCTGGGGTGCTCTTTCGGGTAACGGCCGACAGAACCAGCCGAGAGTTGTTCACCTGCCTCGTAGGCGTGGATGGTCATGTGCTCCGCCCCGTGGTATTGGAAGACCCGGCCGATCTCGGGGATCCGCCCGATCGCCCAGATGTAACCCACGAACACCGTCACGCGGATCGCTCCCTCGACGAGGTGCACCCAGCCCGATTGCCCGATGACCCACCTCGCCCCCACGGCGGGGAGAACCACGAAGAGCCCGGCGAAGAGTGTGAGTGCAAGAACCAGAGACCCGGCGACCTGGCCGCGGGAGAGCGGTCGCTCGTCCTCCCCGCTGGCGCGCTGAGCTGACCAGGACAGGGCGCGCATGCCAAGGGTCAGCGATTCACCGAGCACCATCACGCCGCGGATCAGCGGGATGCGAGCCCACCGGGACCGGGACGAGAGGCGGGGCAGTTCGTTCCGGGTTGCCTCGATGACTCCAGCCGGGTTGCGCACCGCCACCGCCCAACCAGACGGGGCCCGCATCATCACACCCTCTATGACGGCCTGGCCCCCGACGGTCTGGGATGGATCGCGGCTCATCGACGGTCGGCCGAATGCCCGGGGTGGTGGTGGCTCAGGACTCTTCGGCGGCGGGCTCCGCCGCGGCGTCGCCCCTGGCGGAACGGGTGAAGGATGTCTTCCCGTACCGCTTCTGGAACCGCTCGACCCGTCCACCACTGTCGACCAGCTTCTGGCGGCCCGTGAAGAAGGGGTGGCATTCGTTGCACAATTCGACGTGCATCTCCGGCTTCCCGCTCGTTGAGCGGGTGGTGAAGGTGTTCCCGCAGGAGCAGATCACCTTGGTCTCGATGTAGTCGGGATGGATCCCGGTCTTCACTGCATCCTCCTGATCGCTCAGCTGCTGCTCCGCGCCACCTCGGCGAGGAACTCGGGGTTGGACTTGGTGTTCTTGAGTCGGTCGATGAGCAACTCCAAGGCGGCGCCGGGCTCGAGGGCCAGCAGCACCCGCCGCAGCTTCCACACCTGGAGCAACTCCTGCCGGTCGAACAGCAACTCCTCCTTACGTGTTCCCGAGCCCTCGATGTCGATGGCCGGGTAGATCCGCTTGTCGGCGAGCTTCCGGTCGAGCCTCAGCTCCATGTTCCCGGTTCCCTTGAACTCCTCAAAGATGACCTCGTCCATCTTCGACCCGGTCTCGACCAGCGCCGTACCGAGAATCGTCAGACTGCCGCCCTCCTCGATGTTCCGGGCAGCTCCGAAGAACCGCTTCGGCGGGTAGAGAGCGGTCGAGTCGACGCCACCAGAGAGGATGCGACCCGAGGCCGGTGTGGCCAGGTTGTGAGCGCGGGCAAGACGGGTGATCGAGTCGAGCAGGATGAGAACGTCGGTCCCCATCTCGACCAGCCGCTTGGCACGCTCCAAGGCCAATTCGGAGACCTGGCAGTGCTCCTCGGCGGGGCGGTCGAAGGTCGAGTACACGACCTCGCCCTTGACCGAGCGTTGCATGTCGGTGACCTCTTCGGGCCGCTCTCCCACCAGCACCACCATCAGGTAGACCTCGGGGTTGTTGGTGGTGATCGACTGGGCGATCTCCTTGAGCACCGTGGTCTTCCCCGCCTTGGGCGGCGACACGATCATCCCCCGCTGGCCCTTACCGATGGGAGCGATCAAGTCCATGATCCTGGCGATCATCCCGTTTGGCTTGCCGTCGAGCTCGAGGCGGAGCCGCGAGTCGGGGAAGAGCGGGGTGAGCCTCTCGAACCGGGGCCGGCGATGCGCCTCGTCGACGGTCATGCCGTTGACCGAGTCGATCCGGATCAGGGCAGGAAACTTCTCCTGGCTGCGCGGTGGCCGGATCGGTCCCTCCACCAGGTCGCCTCGCCGCAGACCGAACTTGCGCACCTGGCTGGCCGAGACGTAGACATCGCGATCACCGGGGAGGTAGCTGGTGACCCGGAGGAACCCGTATCCCTCGGGGAGGATGTCGAGAATCCCCTGACGGATCTCGAGCTCGCCCTCTGGGATCTGCGGCTCTCGGTCACCCCGCTCATAACCCTGCGGGCCCAGAGCCTGGCCACCACGACGGCGGCGCCTCTTGCGGTTCCCGTCTCGGGGTCCGTCCCATTCGCGTCGATCGTCTTCGCGCCGATCGTCGTCGCTCGATACTCGAGGCGCGGCATCGTCGCTCGAGACTCGAGGCGTGGCATCGTCGACCGAGTCATCCTCGGTCGGCTCGGGAGCAGGCGCGCTAAACGGCTCGGGCCGGGGGAGCGCGGCGGGAAGCTCGACGACCACGGGGAGGCTCTCGCCGCTCGGCTGATAGCCGTCGGCGTTCATGATGGCGTCGATGAGGTGGGCCTTTTGTAGCCCGTCGGTCTCGATGCCGACCGCCTCGGCGATCTGGCGGAGATCTCTGATCGACTTCCCCTGGAGTTCCGCTCTGGTCGTCATATGGTCCTTTCACCGTCGCCTTGATCGGCTCCGGCTAGAGAGATGCCGGGTCCGCCGGTGGGGACTTCCCTCACCGTCGGAGCGGCTTTGCTGAGTCGTTCAGCGGGACCTACTGGCTCCGTCGTTGCCCGCACAGTCCACGACGGGATGACCTACAGGTGAGTGCCGTGTGGCTCAGGGGTCCTCCGTGACGGAAGATGAGCACGGGAGTGACGAATCGGCGGTCATTCTACACAGCCGCCGTCGCATGCCAAGCCGCAGTCACTCCGGCTCGCTCACCGCTTCGCTGACAAAGCCCCGCACCGCTTCCAGACGGGCCGGCAACAGGTCGTGCCGCTCGGTCCGTTCGACGATCCCGGCGAGCTCTGCGGGCAGCTCCGGTTCGATCCCGGTCGCCGCAAGCACCGCCTCGGGGAACTTGGCGGGGTGGGCCGTAGCCAAGCTCACCAGCGTCGTTCCCGGCGCCCTGGACTGCCTCCCGGCGGCGATCCCTATCGCCGTGTGCGGGTCGACCAGACGACCGGTCTCGCGGTGCACCTCGGCGATGGTCGCCGATGTTGCCTCGTCATCCAGCCAGGCTGCCGAGAAGAGCTCGCGCAAACGGGCCAACGCATCTCCGGGGAGATCGAACGACCCGTCGGTACGAAGCCGGCGGACCGCCTCCGCCACCGGAGTGCCCGGACCTCCGAGCAACTCGGTGAGCAACCGCTCCATGTTCGATGGCACTTGGATGTCCATCGCCGGGGCAAGAGTGGGAACGACCGGCTCCACGGTCATCCGACCGTCGCTGATCAGATCCGTCACTCCGTGGTTGCGATTGGACCCCACCACGAGCCGGCTTGTTGGGATCCCCATCCGGGTGGCGGCGTAGGCCGCGTAGATGTTCCCGAAATTCCCTGTCGGTACCGAGAACACCATCCCGCCGGGTGGTATTCCAAGGCAGGTCGTCGCCCAGGCGGCGAATGCGGTCTGTGGCGCCACCCGTGCCCAGTTGATCGAGTTGAAGCCGGCGAGCCGGTGCTTCGGCAAGAGCTCGTGGTCTGCCAGGAGCACCTTCACCAGGTCCTGGCAGTCGTCGAAGGTCCCCTCGATTGCCACGGCGTGGACGTTGCGCTCTTCGACCGTGGTCATCTGTCGGCGTTGGATCTCGGACACCCGGCCCTCTGGGTAGAAGATGACGACATCGACGTGAGATCTTCCCCGCAGCGCTTCGATCGCCGCCGAGCCGGTGTCGCCCGAGGTAGCACCGAGGACCAAGACGCGCTCTCCGGAGCGCTCCAGTGCCGCCTCCATCATCGCCCCGAGCAGCGCCATGGCGTAGTCCTTGAACGAGAGGGTGGGTCCCCAGGTGAGGTCGAGCAGCCAGTCGTCGGCGGCCAGTTGCTCGAGTGGCGCGACATCGGGATGGCGGAACCCCCGGTAGCTCGACTCCGCCATCGCCTCCACCTCTTCGGGAGTGAAGAAGGGAGCGGCGAAAGGCGCCACCATCACCGCCACGACTTCTGCGTAGGAGCGCCCCGCTAGTCCCGCCGCGTCCACCTGGGGCCAGCTCTCCGGGACGTACAACCCCCCGTCGGGTGCCGTCCCTCCGAGCAACAACTCGCCAAAGCCGGCCAGCGCAGGTCCGGCGTCGCGGGTGGAGCGGTATCTCATGGCAAGACGGAAGACGGAAGACTGAAGACGGAAGCAAATTCAAATCCGTCCCCCCGTACGGGGGAAGGGCTCCGCCGCGGAGCAGCGGGTAGGGGGGCAGGTTCACTCACAACGGTGCTCGCGCCGCGCCAAATCACTCAATCCTCGGCGATAACCCTGAGCGTCGCCGCGACCTGTCGGACCACGGCCAGCCCTTCGAGATCGGCGATGGTCTTGCGGTGGCGCCATTCGGCGGCGCTGTGGGTGACGAGAAGAAGCGTCGCCTCGTCCCCGCGGCCCTCCTGCCACACCGAGGCGATCGAGACCTGGTGGCGCCCGAACACCGAGGCGATCTCGGCGAGGACGCCGGGGGCGTCGACCACTTCGAGCCGCAGGTACCAGCGGGTCTCGACCTCCGCGATGTCCCTCACCCGGCCCGGGGCGAAGCGCACCCGTGGTGCCACCTGCGCCCCGGCCAACAACTCGCGGGCGGCATCGATCACGTCACCGAGGACGGCGGTGGAGGTCGGCTCGCCGCCTGCTCCCGGCCCGGAGAACAAGAGCTGCCCGATCGAAGGTCCCTCGATGTAGATGGCGTTGTTGGCGCCGCGCACCGCAGCGAGCGGGTGGCGGCGCGGGATGAGCGACGGATGGACGCGGACACTCACCCCCTCTTCGGTCTCCTCGGCCACCGCCAGCAGTTTGGGCACATAACCGAGCTCGGCGGCATGGCGGACATCGTCAGCGGTGACCGATCCGATCCCCTCGCGATGGACCTGATCACCCCCTACCCATGTACCGAAGGCAAGGCTGGCGAGGATGGCCGCCTTGGCTGCGGCATCGGCGCCCGAGATGTCGGAGGTGGGGTCGGCCTCGGCATAACCGAGCCGTTGCGCCTCCGCCAGCGTCTCCTCGAATGGGCTGCCTTCCTCGGCCATGGCGGTGAGAATGAAGTTGGTCGTTCCGTTGACTATCCCCAGAACGCGGCTGAGCCGCTCCCCCGCCAGGGACTCCGAAAGCGGGCGGATGATGGGGATGCCACCACCGACCGCTGCCTCGAATAGGAGGGAGACGCCCCTCTCAGCGGCCGCCTCGATCAACTCGACCCCGCGGGCCGCTACCAACTCCTTGTTCGCCGTGACCACCGGTTTGCCGTGATGAAGAGCCCGCAACACAAGCTCGCCACCAGGTTCGAGCCCGCCCATCAATTCGACCACGAGTTGGACCGCGGTGTCGTCCACCAGTTCCTCGGGGCGGTCGGTCAGCAGGGAGGATGGGAGGCCCAATGGGCGGGGCTTGTCGAGGTTCCGGACGGCGACACCGAGCAATTCGAGGTCGACACCGGTCTTGGCTGCGATCGCAGCGCGGTCGTCGAGCAGCTTGCGAGCCAAAGCGCCGCCGACGTTCCCTCCGCCGAGGATGCCGATACCCACCTTCATCGCAACAAGACGGTAGACGGGCGAAGCAAGTCGGAAGACGGAAGACGGAAGTCG
>DATADW010000144.1:0-6936 GCA_036258335.1 Acidimicrobiia bacterium | reverse complement strand
GGGCGATGATGGCGCAGTCGAGCAGCAGCAGGGTCACCGCCGAGACATCGCGTGCCGCGACGAACACGTCGATAGCAGCCCGAATCCGGACCCGGGCCTCGTCGACCCGCCCCAATTCGAGTAGCGCCCGGCCCAGCATCCGCTCGGTCCAACCGAGCTGGAATACATCATCGATATTGCGGTACACCACCGACGCTTCCTCAAAAAGCCCGGCCGCCCGTTCGATGCTCGCCCGGTCGCCCAGCATCCAGGCCAGGGTCCCCTGGCCCCAGAGGGCCCGGCCCACCCCCGCTCGGTCGCCCAGGTCCCGGTACAGCGTGAGCGCCTCCTCGAGGTGGGCCTCACCCTCCGCCACCTCCTCCCAGTCAGGCTCCGCCTGGAAGGCCACGAAGGCGGAGTTGTAGAGCGCGTCGGCAAGCAGCGCGCGATCGCCGATGTCCCTCGCCAGGTCGAGCGCCGCCAGGTACAAGGTGCGACACTCTTCGAAATCGGCCCGCCAGTAGGCCAGTCCCCCGGCTGCATCGTAGGCACGGCAACGCTCCATTCGGTCGGCCGGAGGGAGAGCGAGGGCCGCCTCAGCGCGTCGACTCCCCTCGTGAAGATGGCCCCGTATCTGCCAGAAGCGCCATACCGCCCAGAGGAGGCGGTCGGCGGTGCTCGCATCCCCCTGCTCCACCGCTCGGGCGAAGGCGGCCCTGATGTTGTCGTGGTCGGCCTCCAGTCGGTCGAGCCAGCGAGTCTGATCGGGGCCGAGCATCTTGTCGCGGGCCTGCTCGGCGAGTGCCAGATAGGCGGCAGCGTGCCGCCGCTCGATCTCCGCCGCCTCACCGGAGGCAGCCAGTTCCTCCAGGGCGAAGTCGCGGATCGTCTCCAGCATCCGGAATCTGGGCTCACCCTCGAGGTCGCGGTGACGAAGGAGGTTGTGGTCGACCAGGTGCCCCAGACCCTCGAGAACATCCAAATCTGTTTCCCCGGCATGGCACACCGTCTCGGCCTGATCCAGGTTGAAGCCGCCGATGAATACCGCCGCCCGGCGGAGCATGGTCTGCGCCGGGCTGGCGAGCAGGTCATAGCTCCAGGCGATCGCCGCCCGCAAGGTCTGCTGCCGGGCAGGAAGGTCGCGAGAACCCCCGGCGAGCAACGTGAGGCGATCGCCAAGCCGGTCGACTATGGCCCGGGGAGAAAGGAGACGGACACGAGCCGCGGCCAACTCGATAGCCAGCGGGAGCCCCTCGAGCCCGGAAGCGATCCGGGCCACGGCCTCGGCGTTGGTTGCGTCCACCAGGAAGTCGGGCCGGACCGCCCGGGCCCGGTCGACGAACAGTGCCACCGAATCGAATCTCTCCAGTTCCTCGGCTGGCGGGAGATCGTCGGGTGCCGGCACCGTCAGCGGATCGACCGGGAACTCCTGCTCACCGTAGACCCGGAGCGGAGAGCGCGAGGTGACCATGATCCGGACCGATGCGGCGCCGGCTAGCAATCTCGACACCACCGAAGCGGCCTCGAGCACTTGCTCGAAGTTGTCGAGCACCAACAGCAGCTCCTTCTCGCCGAGGTACTCGACAAGGCGCTCTTCGGGTGACCCGGTGACCTGCTGGACCCCGAGCACCCCCAGGATGGCAGGAGCCACCAGGTCGGGGTCGGTGATCGAGTCGAGCGGGACGAAGAACACTCCGTGAGGGAATCGGGGGGCCGCCTCCACAGCTGCGGCGATGGCGAGTCGGGTCTTCCCCGTTCCCCCGGGGCCGGTGAGGGTGACCAGCCGCGCCCTCTCGAGTAGGCCGAGCACCTCCTCCAACTCACGGCGGCGCCCGATGAAGGTGGTGAGCTGGACCGGGACCCGGATGGGAGCGGTAAGGGTTCGAAGAGGGGGGAATTGGTCGGGGAGCCCATCGGCCACCACCTGGTAGAGGTGCACCGGGTCCTCGAGCCCCTTGAGCCGGTGCTCCCCGAGATCCCTTAGCTGCACCCCCTCGAGCGGATGGTCGGCGATAAGCGCCCAGGTGGCTCCGGACACCAGGACCTGACCGCCATGCCCGGCGGCCTGGATTCGGGCAGCGCGGTGGACGTCGAGACCCACGTAGTTGTCGCCGCCCAGCGTCCCCGAGCCGCTGTGGAGCCCGATGCGGACCCGGAGCCGAACATCGTCGGGCCAGGTTCGTTCTTCGAGACCCCGCTGCGTTGCAAGCGCCGCCGCCAGCGCCGCCGGTGCCTCGGCGAAGACGCAGAAGAAGGAGTCGCCCTCCGTCGACACCTCGATTCCACCCGCGTTTGAGACTGCCCCGCGCACTACCGCGGCGTGCTCTTCCAGGACCGCCGGCCAGCTCTCTCCGAGGCGAGTCGCCAGTCCTGTCGAGTTCTCGATGTCAGAGAAGAAGAAGGTGACCGTCCCGACGGGGAGAACGCGCCGCACCATCGCCGACACGGTACCCCCAGGGTCTACATCCCCGGTCAGGCAGGGACGTGGACAACGCGCCGATAACCCAGTAGGCGGCGGCGCGTCACTCCCAGCGAAATAGGCGGATTGCCAGGAACCCGGCCACCAACGTGATTCCCGCCAGGATGAACCAGGATGGCCCGGGATCCAGGCTGAGCCAACCATCCTGCATCACCTCGATCGCCTGGCGGAGGACGGTCAGGTCTCCGATGGTTGCCATGGCGCCAGTCAGGACCTCTGGGGGAGGGCCAGCGCCTCCCAGAATCAGAACGACGAACCAAAGCAGAACCCCCAGCGCCTGCGCAGCGCGCGCCGATGGGAGCACCGCGCCCAGGAGGACTCCGATCGCGGCGAAGGAGAGAGCGACGAGGACGAAGCCCCCGAGGACCCTCGGAACTGAGTCGGGAGCGACCACGTCGTGTGTTGGCATCGCTACCGCGATCAGCACGATCGCGGAGACAGAGGCGATGGTGAAAGTGACCAAGACCTCGGCTCCGACCAGGGTCCATGCCGCGATCCCCGATGCGCGGTATCGCTTGAGAACACCCCGCTCCCGGTCTGAGGCGATGTGCATGGGCAGGCTGATCAGACCGACTGATGCCGTTACCAGGGCTACATACGCTGGGACGTAGTAGTTCATGGCACCGACTCCGCGATAGATGTCAGGGGTGGACTCATTACCGAAGACCCCACCCATTACGAAGAGGACAACCAGAGGGAGCGCCAAGGCGAACAGAACGGTGAGCGGCTCCCTGAGGAACAGCTTCTGCTCCAGCCACGACATCTTGGCGAGGAGCCTCACCCTTGTTCACCAGATCCTTGCGTAAGCGAGAGGAAGACGTCCTCCAGGGTCGCTCGTTCGGCCCGTAGATCCGTAGGTGCGAACCCTCGAGATACCAGAGCCGCAGCGACATAAGCGAGTAGCGGCCCTTCGCCATGGACCTCGTATCGGCCCCGTTCCTGAATCACCTCACGTACACCGCTGACCTCCGACAGCCACGACAGGTCAGGTCCGTCGGCGGTGAACCGGACTCGGACGCCGCCGCCGTACCGATCGACCAGCTCCCGGGGTGAGCCTTCGGCGCTCACCCTGCCTCGATCGATGACGACGAGACGATCGCACAAGGCTTCTGCCTCGTCCATGAAATGAGTGACGAGAACCACCGTGGTTCCGCGCTCTCTGATGCGGCCTATCAACTCCCAGGCAACTCGCCGGGACGCCGGATCGAGACCGGTGGTCATCTCGTCCAAGAACACGACCTTGGGATCGTTTACGAGGGCTAAGGCGACGAAGAGCCGCTGTTGCTGCCCACCGGAGAGACTGCCGAATCGAGCCGCCCTCTTCTCAGAGAGGCCCCAGTCATCGAGTAACTCGTCCGATGAGGGTCCTGCGGAACTCAAAGAACCGAAGAGATCGAGCGCTTCCCATACCCTTATCCGATCGGGGAGTGCCGACTCTTGGAGCTGTGATCCGATCTTCTTCCGAATCTCCACGGCATGGGTTCGAGGGTCGAGACCGAGGACGGTAACGCTGCCTCCCTCATAGGTGCGCAATCCCTGAACGCACTCCACGGTCGTGGTCTTGCCCGCGCCGTTGGGACCCAGGATCCCAAAGATCTCACCGTCATGAACCTCGAACGAGACATCACTCACCGCTTCGAACGACCCGTAAGTCTTCCGCAGGCCCTTCGCTGAGATCACCGCTGTCATGTCACTCCCGTAGGCACATCACGACTTCGCAGACACCGGTCCACGCCCACCAGGGGAAGTGTGGCATTCCGCTTGTTGCCTCGTTCGCTCAATCCACCCGAAACGTCAGCGAAGGGATTGGCCCCTCCGCCGCGCAGGACGTGTTGAGCCCGTCAGTGCTGCCGGCTTCGAGGAACTCGGCGATGAGCGATGGCATACAGCCAAGGTGACCCACCACGTGTTGTTGCGCGGGCATCACCACGATGCGACTGTTTGGCTGCTGGGCCGGCACGTCCGTCAGGTTTGCGGGTGGATCCTGTGGATCGCCGTCGCCAACGATCCACAGCACGGGCCTTTCAGTCACGACAGGGGACGCGTCGTCGCTCGGCACCATGCCTTCCGGCAGATACCGACACATCGCGGCCCGCTCCTCGGCGTCGGCGAGCTGCTTCGTCAGCGCATAGCTGCCGGCCCCCTGTCGCACCACCTCCGAGGGATCGAAGACGGCCCACGCCTCGGAGCAGAAGATCTCGTCGGCCATCAGCAGCGTCGGGCCGCCAGAAGGGGGACCGCTGATGATCTGCGCCGCTTCGATCCATTTCTCCTGATAGGTGAGGTGGATGGCAAGTGGTATCTGGCCCGCCGTCGATTCTGTAAGCAGGGCTGCATGAACGGCGTCGGCAAGGTCGGTGAGATCGATAACGGCCTCGGCGCCCGAGTCGGGATCGACGATCGTGACCGGGGTTGCCAGTCGCTCGACGACAGCGGCCCACTCGTTGGCGAGTTGGGGAAACGCCTCGTTGCACGACGCGTCCGCGGCGCAGCGCTGGATCAGCAAGTCGAGTGCGGCCTGGCTGTTGGCGGCCATCCGTTCCAGAACCGGTATATCGACAGGGGTCGCGCCGTCGAGGACAGCGACTCGCACGTTGTCCCCATGTTGGCGCATGTAGTACTGCGCGAGGGTTCCGCCGTACGAGGTTCCATACAGATTGATCGCCTCGTATCCGAGTGCCACTCTGACGTCGTCAATGTCGTCAGCCGCCACGCTCGTCGTGTAGAAGCGGGGGTCGACGTCGATTACCGCCAGCGACTCGGTGGCCCAGGCGGAGAGCAGTGCGTCGGAATCGGTATCCGATAGTCCGCTCGTGCCGGGCATCTGCGGCAGAGTGAATGCCTGCGAGTCGCCGGTGCCGCGCTGGTCGATAAGGACGATGTCACGCCTGGCATGGACTTCCTCGAACACTGCTGGCAACCACGCGAAGAACTGTGTTCCGGCGTCGCCTGGTCCCCCGGCGAGCACGAACAGCGGGTCGGCCTCGGGCTCAGCAGCGGTCGCCGGCACGACCGCGACACGTAGCCCGATCTGCCTCCCGTCAGGATTGGCGCGATCCTCCGGTACCTCGAGGGTGCCACACAGGCCGGGTGTCTCGGCCTGGACCGGGTAGTCGCCTTTGATGGTGCACGTTGCCATCGGTTGTCCAGCGAGCAGCCGCGTCGAGGAAGTCGACGTTTCCATCGGGCTAGAGGTGGGTTGCGCTGTACAGGCGACTATCAGCGTGACGTAGATCAGGACCGCAGCGGAACGAACCGCAAGCCTCATACAATGCCGCTCTCTCTAAACAGGTGGATGCACCCCCCTTCCGAGCAGAGCACCTCGACCGTTCCCATTGCTCGATCCTGATGCGGCGAAGGAACGGGAACAAGAGGCGAAGGTCACTGGAGCTTCCAGAGAACATTTGAGTGGGCGTCTGCTGGCGGCGCCAGGGACGCCTAGGTTTCGGCATGTCGGGAGGCGCGTTGAACACTCGAATCTTGGCGCTGACGATGCTTGTCGTCCTGGCGACGGCGACACCGCAGCCGGCAGCCGCAGCCGATGAGGACCCGGTTTACCAGGAGGAGGATCGAGATCGGTTCGGTTCTCCGGCCATGGTTCCCCAGAACTTCCTGCCCGAGAACAGCCGGGTTGCAGAGACGATTGGCTCCAAACCGAACCTGTTCCTGTCGTTCGACGACGGAGACTCGAGCCTGACGCCGGTATTGCTCGATGTGCTCGCCGAGTATCCGGAGGTCGGGGTCACCTTCTTCGTGAACTGCAAAGAACCGATCTCCGGGGTGATGAACCGGATCATCGACGAAGGCCACGCCATCGGGAACCACACCTGCCACCACTTGTTGTTGACGGGGATGAGCTCGTCAGGACGATGGAGCCAGTTCGAACAGCTCAACCAGTTCGTGAATGACCGGGTGGAACCCGATATCAGCATCGGGTGTCACCGACCGCCTTTCGGCGCCACCAGCGACTCGGTCCGAGCCGACGGCGCCGCCCTCGGCATGCGGGAATGGACGTGGAGCATCGACCCATACGACTGGCAACTTCCGGGGGTGGAGTCGATCCTCGCCGATCTGGAGAAGATGGGGAACGGTGACATCATCATCCTGCACAATTCCGAGGGTAAGTCGCAGACGATCGAGGCTGTCCGGCTCTTCCTCGCTGAGCATCACGACGACTACCTGTTCCGAGCCCTTCCCCAGTGCGGGGTATCGCCGATGCCCCCGGGGCCCTTCGACGACGTTCCTAGCAGCGGCACGTTCACCGAGGACATCGCCTGGGTCAAGGAGCAGGGCATCTCCCTCGGATGCAACCTCGAGGGCACGCTGTTCTGTCCCGATGACCTGGTCAGCCGGGGCCAGATGGCGAGCTTCCTGAGCCGCGCTCTCGAGCTCCCAAGAGCTGCCCGCGGCTACTTCAGGGACGACGGGCACAACAGTCACGAGGACAACATCGACCGGTTGGCAGAGGCCGGAATCAG
>DATADW010000143.1:0-5589 GCA_036258335.1 Acidimicrobiia bacterium | reverse complement strand
CTCGGCGGTGGCCGCTGCCTCGGCAAAGGGGAGGACGTAGCTATTCGCCGGCTGACACCCGAGGTCGCCCGAGTTCTCCGCGGCGCCCGGGTCGGTGGACACATCAGCGGCAACCTCATCGAAATCCTCTCCGTCCTCGATGCGCTGGATCGCCTCGTCGGCTTCTTCCTCGGTCGCGACCACAAGGTGATGGGCACAGACCTCGATGGCGCCGAGCTCGCGCATCCGGTAGGCGGCGAGAATGTCGGCCTCGGCAACTTCCTCGCCTTCCTGGAGCTGCTCCAACACCTGGTCGCGCAGCACCTGGAGGCGGGCGATCTCGATGGCCCGCTCCTCGGGGATGCTCTGGGCGGTTAGCACCTCTTCGAGCGTCTGACCACTTGCCTCGATATCCGCCTCGATCTCATCGAGCTTGGCCTCGGCGGCGGCGTCGGCCGGGGTGACGTCGAACTCCTCTTCGGCTGCCTGGAGGGCGATAACCTCGACGATGGCGGTGGTGAGGTCGGCGGCGAACTCTTCGGGCGGGACCTCGTCACCCTCGTGTACCCGCATTGCCTCGACTTCGTCCACGGTGATCGGCTCACCGTTGACCACTGCAGCCTCACCGGTCCCGCTGCAAGCGACCAACAGGATGGCCGCGGTCGAAAGTACCGAAATCAACTTGAACACAGGACGGTCACCTCTCGCCAAGGGGGAACCCGCACATTGTAGGGGAATCGGAAAAATCACATTTCCAACGGCTCGAGGGTGTGGCGCTCGCCGACGGCGCGGGCGGCTACGGCGACTACCAATCCGGCGAGGGGGGCAACCAGCAATCCCCAACGCAGACTGCTCGTTGCGTCGGCGAGCGCCCCGATCGTCAGAGGACCGACCATGAACCCGATTCGGGCGAGGAGGGAGGTGCCGGCGATGCCCACACCCTCACCCAGTCCGGGCACTTCGCTCCCGGCGGCGAACATGGCGGGGAACAGGGCGGCAAGCCCGATACCGGCTACAGCGAAACCGACCATGACCCCCCAAACGGTGGGGAACGCAAGAGCGGTTAGAAATCCGGCGACACCGAGCAGGCTCCCCACGCGGACGATCGCAACCCGCCCGAAGCGATGGACGGCGCGATCGGCCAACATCCGTCCGACCAACATCGTGCCGGCGAAGACGGTGTAACCGAGCCCAGCGACGGCGGCACGGGCTCCGACGGTCCCCTCCAGATACACCGCGCCCCAATCGGCTGGTGCACCCTCGATTATCCCCGTGCCCAGTGCCACCACGGCCAGTGTCCCCAGCCCGCGCAGCCGGGGACGGACGCCGGGGACAACGGCACCCGCCGGATCGTCGGCGAGAAACGACGCCACCGCCACCCAGATCGCCACCACGACCAGCACTGCGAGCACCGCCATCTGAGCCGGCAGCGGGATGGCAAGAGCCACCGCAAGGCTCCCGAGAAGAGCGCCGCTCATGGCGCCGACGCTCCATCCGGCATGGAAGCTATTGATGATGGGCCGGGGGTAGAGCTTCTGGACTCGCATCCCGTGGGCGTTCATGGCGATGTCGGTCACGGCGTCGGCAAACCCGACCACCGCCAATGCGATGGCGAGCACGACGCCGCTCGGGGCGATCCCCAACGGGAATAGGGCGATGCCGAGGAGCGTCCCGGCGGCGAGGGTGGTCCGGCGGCTCCCCAGCCGGGAGACGATCGGCCCGGCAGCCAGGCTGCCGATGAGGCCCCCCAACCCGGCACCGGTGAGGGCGGCGCCCAGCCCGGCATCGCTCAGCCCGAGGCGTTGCTGGATTTCGGGGAGCCGAGGCAGAAAGGTGCCAAATCCAAACCCGTTGATCAAGAAGACGGCGCCGACCGCCACACGGGCACTACGTCTCTGCGTCACTGCGCGACGACGGGCCGGTCGGGGGGCCACATGGCGGTGAGGAAGGCGACCAAACCGGTGACCAACGGAACCGGCGCCGGCACGAAGAGGGCGCGGTCGGCGGGACGAAGCACCGCCCTCGGCGCCAGCCGCTGCAACCGGACCTCCTGTGAAGTGGTGAGGTCAACCGGCGCCAACCGGACCTCGTGGCGCAACTGGACCACCTCGCTGATCCCCACTCGTAGGGCCTCGACCCTCAGCCTCGCCACGTCGAGCAGCTGCAGCGCCGCCTCGGGGGGCGGCCCGTACCGGTCCTGCCACTCGACGGCGACGTCATCAACCGCCGCCGTGGTGTCGGCTTCCGCCAGACGGCGGTAGGCCTCGAGCCGGGCCTCGTCGTCGCCCAAATACTCAGGTGGGAGATGGGCCACCACAGGCAGCTCGATCCTTACCTCGGACGGCTCCGGCTGGGCTGGCTCCGTCCCCTCCATCTGTCGGATCGCATCGGCCACCATCTCTGCGTAGAGATCGAATCCGACCGCCGAGATCTGGCCGGACTGGATTTCTCCCAGGACCGACCCGGCGCCGCGGATCTCGAGGTCGCGCAACGCCAGTTGGAACCCGGACCCCAGATCGGTGGCTTCGCCGATCGCCTCGAGCCGACGGTGCGCCTCCTCGGTGATCGACTGGTCCGGCGGGTGGAACAAGTACGCGTAGGCACGCTGGCTGGATCGCCCGACCCTCCCCCGCAGCTGATAGAGCTGGGCGAGCCCCAGAAGGTCGGCCCGCTCCACGATGAGCGTGTTCACCTGGGGAAGGTCGAGCCCGGACTCGATGATCGTCGTGGCAACCATCACGTCGGACTCACGGTTCCAGAAGTCGAGCATCGCCTGCTCGAGCTGTCCCTCCGACATCTGGCCGTGGGCCACCACGTACCGGGCATCGGGGACCAGCACTCGGAGTTGAGCCACGGCACGGTCAATCGAACGGACCCGGTTGTGCACGTAGAACACCTGGCCCTCGCGCAGCAACTCGCGCCGGATCGCAGCCGCCACCGCCTGCTGGTCATATGGCCCAACGTAAGTCAGGATGGGGTGCCTGTCCTCAGGCGGCGTCCGGATGTGGCTCACGTCGCGTATTCCGGTGAGCGCCATTTCCAGCGTCCGGGGGATCGGGGTGGCGGTGATCGTGAGGACATCCACTCCGACTCGGAGTTGTTTGATGGCGTCCTTGGCGTTCACCCCGAAACGCTGCTCTTCGTCGACCACGAGCAGGCCCAGGTCCTTCCAGTGGATGTCATCGCTGAGCACTCGGTGCGTACCGATGACCACATCCACGTCCCCGCGCCGGATGCCGTCGACCACCGCCTTCTGCTGACGCTGGGTGAGAAATCGGGAGAGCACCTCGACCCTCACCGGGAAGGGAGCAAAGCGCTCGGAGAAGGTCTGGTGATGTTGCTGCGCCAGCAGAGTGGTCGGCACCAGCACGGCGACCTGCTTGCCACCGAGCACCGCCTTGAATGCTGCCCGGATCGCCACCTCGGTCTTGCCATAACCGACATCGCCGAAGACGAGACGGTCCATGGGCCGGTCCTGCTCCATGTCCTCCTTGACTTCGACGATGGTGGTGAGTTGGTCCGGCGTCTCCTCGAAAGGGAAGGCGGACTCCATCTCGCCTTGCCAGGGCGCGTCGGGCGGATAGGCGTGCCCAGCGGCAGCGGCTCGGGCGCGGTGCAGCGCAACGACTTGCTCTGCCACCGCCGCCACCGTCCTGCGCACCCGGGCGCGCGTCTCCGCCCAGTCTTTGCCCCCCATCCGGGACACACGCGGCTCCTCTCCACCGGTGTACTTGCGGACCGCGGCCAGTTGATCGGTGGGGACATAGAGCCGGTCGCCGGCGGCATAGGCAACCACGAGATAGTCACGCTCCACCCCGGCGATGCTGCGGGTCACCATTCCCTCGAACCGTCCGATCCCATGTCGGTGGTGGACCACGTAGTCGCCGGGGGTGAGGTCGCGGTAGTCGGCACCGACCGCAGCAGCGCGGCGGAGCGCACGGCGGTGGGCCCGGCGCCTCCCAGCGATCTCATGCTCGCCGAGAACGGCAACATCGAGCGTGGGGAGCACGAAGCCGCGGTGGATCCCGACAGGAAGCACGGCGGACTCCACCTCGTCGAGCAGAGCTCGGCGGGGCAGGACAACACCCTCGTCTCCCAGCACACGTGACACCCGGTCGGCGGCGCCCTCGCCATCCATGGCGACTACCACCGCGGTTCCGGCAGCCATCATGCGGTCGAGTCCACGCGCCACCGACTCTGGGTCGCCCGGGGTGGCGTCGAGCGCCCGCACCTCGAGCCGTTCGTCCGCTGGACCGGCCGCCAGCGGGGGCACCGCCAACATGTCGCGACCCTCGAGAGCCTGACCCAGGTCGAGGTACAGGGCGGGATGCTCCCCAGCCTCGGGAGCGCCATGACCCCACGTCGGGGCCAGAGCCGCAGCCAGCTCCTCCTCCTCTTTGACCAGATCGCGGCTGCGGTCGCCCGCCCGCGCCGGGTCGAAGACCACCAACCGGGCGGTGCCTGGCAGTTGGTCGAGCACCGTGATCGGCGGCGTCATCCAGGGAAGCCACGACTCCATCCCGGGGAAGACGAGCCCCTCGGCAAGCCGCTCCCAGGTGGCGGCGGCCCATCGCTCGGTGACCAGTAGGCGGCGCGCCTCGGCGACCACATCTCCCTCGGGGCGGAACTCGCGTGCTGGGTAGGCGACTAGTCCAGGCGCGGGTTCGATCGACCGCTGACTTGCGATGGAGAAGACCCGGGTGGAATCCACCTCGTCGCCCCACAGCTCGAGCCGAACCGGTTCCTCCGCCTGAGCGGGGAACACGTCGATGATCCCGCCCCGCACGGCCATCTCGCCCCGCGCCTCCACCCGGTCGGTCCGGTGATAGCCCGCGGCGACGAGACCCCCGATCAACCGATCGAACCCCACCTCATCGCCCGGTGCCGCAGTGACCGGATCGACTGGCGACGGGCTCACCCGCTGCGACACCGAGCGGGCGGATGCCACCACCACCGTCCCTGGCTCGGTCCGGCGCAGGAGGTGCCTGGCGAGTGCGCGGCGGGCCATGGTGCCCACGTTCGGCGAGACGTGTTCGAATGGGAGCGTCTCCCATGCAGGGAGCAGCGCCGCCCGCTCGATGAACAGCTCGAGGTCCTCAGCTAGCTCCTCGGCGTCGCGCTCGGTGGGGACCACGGCCAATACCGCCCCGGGTGCCTTGGCGGCAAGACCGGCGAGGAAGATGGCGCGCCCGTTCGGCGGCACCACCAGCCGCCCGGTGGCCCCGGGGAGCTGATGGGGTCGCCACCGTTCGACCAGCGGAGCGAGCGGAGCGGGCACGAGCCCCGAGATGGTAGGAGCCACTGTGTAGACAGAAGACAGAAGACGGAAGACGGCAGACGGCAGACGGCAGACGGCAGACGGCAGACGGTCCCTCCCCCCGGCGGGGAGTTACCGGCTGTTCCGTCCCCCCGCAGGGGTGAGGGCCTGCCGCGGAGAGGCGGGTAGGGGGGCTGCCGAACCTCCCGACGGTGGCCGATGCGCGGCCGCCGAGCCGCTCGGCCCTACGCCTCGAACTCCAGAGGGCGGCCGTCGAGGAAGGCGCCGATCATGTCGCTCGCCTCTGGCTCGTTGCGGGCCACATATGCGACACCGTTCTCCGGTGCACTTAC
>DATADW010000142.1:0-4629 GCA_036258335.1 Acidimicrobiia bacterium | reverse complement strand
GCAGCGCAGCCTTCTGCGAGTCGAACTCCTCCTGGGTGAGGACACCCTGGTCGCGCAGCGCGGCGAGCTTGGTCAGCTCCTCAGCAGTCGAGGCGCCACCGGTCGAGCTCACCTCCTGGATGTAGCGGCGTGTCGCCTTCTCCTGCTCAGCCGCCTGAGTCATGGCACGCTCCTGCATCGACTTGCCGCGGGCGATCAGATAGACCAGCACACCGAGATAGGGGAGGATGATCACGAACAGCACCCACAGCGCCTTCCCCCACCCCGACAGGTCGTGGCTGCGGAAGATGTCGCCGAAGACGACGATCAGCAACCAGATCCAGATGAAGAACATGAAGAACCACAACATCGCCCAGAACACTTGGCCGAGGTTTTCCATCCAAGGTCTCCTTTCGCTGCGCAGAATGAGAGACCCTGGGGCCTCTCAGCACATCGTCCGCTGAGGATGATACGAAGATCACGCCACGGGGGCGATGCATCGCGGGTTCGACAGGTGCACCCAGCGGGTCGAGATGAGCCGGAAGCCCTCCCTTTACTAAGCGCTCTCGTACTTGAACGACACCTTGAGCTTGGCCCGGTAGCTGGTGACCCTGCCGTTCTCGATGGTCACATCTAGTTCGCTCACCTCGGCGATCCTGAGGTCGCGCAGCGTCTCGCCGGCGCGAGCGATGGCGGCGGCCGTGGCCTTCTCCCACGACTCCTCGCTCGTGCCGATCAACTCGATGACCTTGTAGACAGACTCTGCCATCGCTGCTCCTTCGGATCGATGCGACCGAACCTAGTTCGAGGCTCGGGCGAAGGCGGTGCCAAGGGAAACCGTCCCCATTCGTATTACGGCCGTGATCCCGTGTTCCGATAGCAGTTGACAGCTCGCTTCACTCGTTCTCCGATCCAACCGGCCCTACGAGCCACGTCTCTGCCGCCTGATAGGCCGCTTCTGTGGACTCTCCGATGACCGGGGTGGCTTCGAAAATCGACACCGGTCCGGTCAGGTCCATCCGGCGTGCCCGACCGATTGTCTCCAGGACCTCATGATCGACACCGCTCAGGTAGAGCCTGCCGCCGACAGAGGCGAGTCGTTTGGCGTACGTGGCCAGGACGACCATCGCTGTCGATCCCAAGCGGGTCCTTCCGCGGAGCCGCAATACCACCGCCGGAGCTTCGCTCCCCACCGGATCGGGGAGTTTCGCCGTCAGGGTTCGGGCACCTGCGTAGATGAGGCTGCCGTAAACGAGAAGGAGCGTCACATGATGACTGGGGAGCTGGGCTGGCGCTGGTCGTTCGAGGTAGCTGCCCTCTGGTCTGGGAACCAGCTCGACGACCCTCAGGTCAATGGCCTCCTGATTGACTTGCAGGAGCAGTGAGAGCGACACACCGATGCCGACGGCGGCAGCAACGGGCAGGAAGAGTGTGGCGATGAAGGTGGTCACTATGGCGATCTGCGACGAGGGTCCGGTGCGGAAGATCGTCGTGATCTCGCCGATGCGGAGCGATTTCACGGCTGCATAGATCAGGACTGCGGCCAAAGTAGGTATGGCGACAGCGCCGACGAGACCCGAGAACACCACGAGTATCAGCAGAATCGAGATGCCGGAGAAGATCGATGCCCACCGTGTCTTGGCACCGGCGGCGAGGTTGAGCGCCGTTTGACCAACCGATCCACCGACCGGCTGCCCCTTGAAGAAGCCCGAAGAGAGATTTCCCACGCCTTGTGCGATGAAGTCCCGATCCGGGTTCGACATCGAGCCATCGGGATTCGGGGCGGACTCTGACACACCCGCTCCCTGGACCAGGACTATCGCTGCGATGGCGAGGGCACCTACCACCAAGTCGACGGACAGGAGGCTCAGGTCGGGGAGACCAGGCAGCGGGAAGCCCTTTGGGATGGTGCCCACGTCCTCGACGCGAGCGATACCTTCGACACCGAGGCTGATCAAGGTCGGCACCAGCAGGGCGATTATCGGGCTGAAGCTCGAAATGGGCGTCCGGTCGAGCACCACGACGAGGACTAGCGCCCCAACGCCTACCAGGGCCGAGGCGAGGTCGATGCTGCTCGGCTCGAAGAGCACGTCCAGGGCTTTCGCCACCGAGTAGTTCCCTTCGACTTCTGCACCCAGCAGATCGGGGATCTGGCCGAAGATGATGTTGACCGATACGCCGGTGAGAAATCCGATCATCACCGAGTGCGACACGAAGCGGGTGTACCGACCCAGCTTGAACAGCCCGGCGACGACCATCATCGCCCCGGCGAGGATCGTGACGAGGAAAAGGGCGTTGGTCCGGTCTGCCGGGTCGACGCTCGATAGAGCCGAGCCCGTCGCAAGCGCTGCCGCGCTTGTCGTCGTGATCATCATCAGCCGTGTGCTGGTGGTGAGACCACCGCTGAGGCGACCGGCGAAACTGGCGTAGAGGCCATGAACTGGGTTTACGCCGGCGAGTACCGCCGCGGCCATGCCATCGGGAACGCTGCCGATCGCACCGGACAGCCCGGCGAGAGCGTCCTTACCCAACGTGGCCCTGTCGGGCGCCACCGAACGGAGCCAGCGCCGTATCCCGGCAATCATCGCGACTGGTTAGCCGTCCACTCCTCGACCTGGCGCATCACCTCGGCGGCGTTGAACCAGGCGTTCTCGTAACGGATCAGCCCGTCGCGGATCTCGAAGATGTGGAGGATCCTCACCCGGACGGGCGCGCCACCCCCTTCCAAACCCGCCCAGGCACCGTGGACATGCCCGGTCAGGATCGACTCGTCGATGACGGTGCTGCCGGCGTCTATACGCTTCACCGACTCGAGATGGACGTCAGGAATGGCGTCGATGATCCCGCTGTAGACCGAGCCCACCGCCTTCTTGCCGGAGAACGGTGAGTCGGGGTGGGTCACATCATCCCAGATGATGTCGTCGGTATAGGTAGCGAGGGTTGCGGCCACGTCATGGGCGTTCTCGGCGGCGAAGTGTTGGTCGATGATGTCCATGTCAGCGAGGATATTCCTCCGCGACACCAGCGATTGGCTGAACGAGATCAGGATCAGCGGTGAACGGTCGATTGGCACACTCGCCGATAGGTTGACCCATCCGATCGAGGAGCATCGATGCCCACCACCTCAGCGTCCCGGAGGAGTGCAGCCGAATTCGTCGTGAGTGATATCGCCATCGCTGGGCCGGACGAGTCCACAAAGGAGGTGTGGCGGCGATTGCGTGGCTCGAGGCTCGACTCCGCCGACGACCTGGTCGTGGTTTCCATGGGGAAGGTTGCCGGGATGGTCCGGTTGGAGGACCTGATCGCCGCTCCAGGCGACACCTCGATGTCCGACATCATGGACCCGGAGCCGCCGGTGGTGAAGCCGGGGATGGATCGCGAGCACGTGGCGTGGCAGGCGGTCGCCCACGGCGAGCGGAGCTTGGCCGTCGTCGATGACGACGGGATGCTCATTGGCTTGATCCCGGCCACGCGCATGCTCGGGGTGCTGCTCAAAGAGCACGCCGACGACATGGCTCGCCTCGCCGGGTATCTCCGCAGCACCGCTTCTGCCCGCGAGGCGACCGAGGAGCGGATTGGCCGCCGCTACATCCACCGCCTCCCCTGGCTGCTGGTGGGGCTGGCGGGCAGCCTGGTGGCGGCGCTCATCGTGTCCGGCTACGAGGAGCAGTTGGCATCGAACCTCTCGCTGGCGTTCTTCCTGCCCGGGATCGTCTACCTGGCCGACGCGGTGGGGACACAGACCGAGGCGGTGGTGGTGCGGGGCCTCTCGGTCGGCGCCTCGATCGGGACGACCCTCCGCCGCGAGGTGCTGACCGGGTTTTTGATCGGAGCGAGCCTCGCCATCGCCTTCGTTCCGATCGGGTTGGCTGTTGTGGACCAGGATGTGATGGCGGTGGTGGCCATCTCGATCTTTGCGGCGTGCGCCGTCGCCACTGCAGTGGCGATGTCGCTGCCCGCCATCCTCTACCGGCTGGGGACCGACCCCGCCTTTGGCTCGGGGCCGTTGGCCACCGTGATCCAGGATCTCCTCTCGATCCTGATCTACTTCGGGGTAGCGATGGCTCTGCTCGGCTGATCACACAAGCGCAGGCGGGTCGTCAGCCAGCGGTGTCGGATGCGACCAGCGCGGTGGCGATTCCACCTGCCCAGGCGGTGATCTCGTCCCAGTCGCGGAAATCGCCCACCGGTGCCCGCAACGCCGCCACGATGGCACGCTCGGCGAACCCCAGCTTGCTCTTGTCGATCTTGCCGGCGAAGAGGCGGTGCTCCACCGCTGCGGTGCGGCGCTGGATCTCGACGACATCGACCGGGTCCTCATCGGGTTTCGGTGGATCGCCAATCGGCCCGCTGGAGAAGATCCACACGGGGATCGCTGTCAGGGCGGCGTCGAAGCGGTCCACGAAGTCCTTTGCGGGAGAGAGCCAATGGCCGGCATAAACCGCGCTGCCCAGCACGACCGCCCCGACTCCGTCGAGCGAGTCGATGTCGCCTGGGTCCGCCACCACCGCCTCGATACCGCCCTCCTCCAGTTCGGAGCGGATCCGTTCTGCGATCTCAAAGGAGGCACCGTGCTTTGAGGCGGCAGTCACCAAGACCTTCATGTCACATCCCTTCTTTTCGACCACCATCGGGTTCCCCTATCGCTGT
>DATADW010000141.1:0-4536 GCA_036258335.1 Acidimicrobiia bacterium | reverse complement strand
CGGCGTACCCTCGATCCGCCGTGGACCGATCGATGTGGACCTGCCCGAGGTGCGGACGGAGCTTCGCCAGCCGCAACCAGACACACGCCTGTACTGCGGTCACCGTGGAGGAGCACCTCAAGGGGAAGAGCGACGCGGCGACCCCGATCTACCGCGCCTTCGAGGAGGCGATGCTGCTCCAGGGCGAATCGCGGGTCCATGCCACCAAGACCCGAATCGCCTTCATCAACCGGATGACGTTCGCCAGCGCCACGTTGGGATCCGGACACGTCGATGCGACGCTCATCCTCCCGGAGTGGGTCGACCATCCGCGGTTCGACCGGATCGACCTCTACGGAGCGGTCACCTATGCGCAGCGGATCCGGCTCGCCTCAGCGGAGGCAGTAGACGCCGAGCTCGGCGGTTGGCTGCGTGAGGCCTATCACCGCGGGCTCCAGGATGACATGACCCCGATGCCGGTGACGGTGCCTGCCGTGGCGAGGGTCACAGCCGACAGGTGGAGATGTGTCTTCAGGGGCAGAGTTGACGTCTCCGGTCGCGTCGACCTCCCCGGCTACCTCCTCGGGTCGCTCGGCCCTCCACCGCTCCCCCGGATCAGGGTCCGCATCGGACGGCGCAGCTGGGTCGCCGAGATCGGGTCCGGGGCTGTGAGCCTCGCTGGTGCGGACGCCGGAGAGGCCGACGTCACCACCCGGCTCGTCTCCTGAGGCTCACTCCGGCCATGTCGGCGGCCGCTTCTCCAAGAAGGCGCTCATTCCCTCCTGCGCATCGGCCAGTCCGGCGTTGCCGGTCATCACCTCGGCCATCGACCTGTAGGCATCCTCCTCGGTCTCATCCACCTGGCTGTAGAAAGCCTCTTTGCCCAGCCCGACCACACGCCGGCTGGAAGAGAGGATCCGCTCCACCAAGTCCTCGACCTCGGCGTCGAGCCGTTCGTCGGGCACCGCCCTGTTGACCAGACCCCACTCCACAGCCGTGGCCGAGTCGATCCGGTCACCGGTGAGCAGCATCTCCATGGCGCGCTTTCGCCCGACGGCTCTGGTGAGCGGGACCATCGGCGTCGAGCAGAACAGCCCGATCTTCACCCCGGGGGTGGCGAACCACGCTGAGTCGGCCGCTACCGCCAGGTCGCAGCTCGCGACGAGCTGACAGCCGGCAGCGGTGGCCGGTCCCTGCACCTTCGCCACAACCGGCTGGGGGATGCGGTGGAGCACCAGCATCATCTCGGTGCACACATCGAAGAGCAACCGGTGGCGATCCTCTGTGGCGCCCACCATCTCGGAGAGATCGTGTCCTGCAGAGAACACAGGACCTTCGGCGCCGAGCACCACCAATTCGGTCTCACCAGGCAGGGTCTCGACCGCTTCGATCAGTTCCCGCATAGTCGCCAGTGCCAAAGCGTTGCGCCGATCCGGCCGGTCCAGGGTCAAGCGAGTGACCCGGCCATCGTGCTTCACGGCGAGGTTGTCGCCCGTCATCATCCCGCCTCTCCGATAATGTCGCCATCCGATCGTAAGTCACCCGACCAAACCGGCGGCTGCGATCGCCAGCAGCTCCTCGGCATGCTCCCTGCCCCGCTCGCTCTCGGGAAGCCCGGACAGCATTCGGCTGAGCTCCTCGAGGCGCTCCGCACCCTCCACCAGCTCAACTGTGGCCGATGGCCCTTCGCGGCGCACAACGACATGGGTGTCGGCGAACGCCGCCACCTGGGGGAGATGGGTGACGCACAGCACTTGGCGGTCCGTTGCCAGCTCGGCGAGCTTGGCACCCAGGGCCAGCGCCGTCCTACCACCGACGCCGGCGTCTACCTCGTCGAAGGCGACCACCGGGGCTCGGCCGGCGCCGCCGGCGAGGCGGAGCGCCAAGATGAGGCGGCTCAATTCCCCGCCCGAGGCCACGCGTCCGACCTCGCTAGGGACGAGGCGGCGGTCAGAGGCGAAGAGCAACCTGATGACTTCCGCCCCTTCGGGACCCGGCTTGGCCGGTGAGACCTCGACCTCGAGATGCGGGTCGGTGAAACCGAGTTGACGGAGAAGGCCCCGCGCCGCTTCGGCCAGCCGACTGGCGGCGGCAGCACGGGCCTCACGGAGCCGCGAGCCAAAGTGATCGAGGTCACGGTTGGCTTCAGCCAACTCGTCTTCGACCTGCTCGGCCCTTGCGAGCAGCCGTTCGACCTCATCGGCTCGCGCCGTGGCGTCCTCCCCGAAGGCGAGGACTTCTTCGAGGGTGGCTCCGTACTTGCGCTTCAGCGAGTTGAGCAGTGCCAGACGCTCCTCCAACTCGGCCAGTTGCCGCGGATCGCCTTCGAGTGCGTCTGCGGCGCCACGCAACTCGACGGTGAGATCGCCCGACACCGCTTGGGATTCCTCGGCCCGCTTAGTCAGTGGCTCGAGCGACCCGTCGAGCGCGGCGGCCCGTCTCATCACCGCAACAACCTCTCCGATCGTTTCGCCTGCCGCCGTGGCGGCGGTGTGGGCGACGGCGAGGCGCTCGGTCAGTTCTTCGAGGTGACGGAGCCGGCTCAACATGCGATCCAATTCTGCGTCGTCCCCGGCGACAAAGGCGGCGGCGGCGATCTCGGTTGCCTGGAACCGAGCCAACGCCGCTTCGCGTTGCACTGCCTCCGTGCCACCGCCTAGCGCCTCGCTCTCCTTCGACAGCGATTGCGTCCTCTGCCAGGCGGCGCGGTAGTCATCCTGCGCCCGCAAGCCGGCATCGTCCAGCAGGCGGTCTACCAGCGCACGCACCTCCATCGGTTTGCTCAGCGCCTGGTGATCGTGTTGACCGACGATCTCGACCATGGTCCCGATACGGTCGCTCAACACACGGGCGGGAACCGGCGAACCGTTGAGGTGGGCCCTGCTGCGGCCGCCCCGGAGCACCTGGCGGGTGACCGTCACCTCGTCGTCACCCCGGAAGAAACGAGCGTCAACGGTCGTCTCGTCTCCTTCTGGCCCGATCAGGTCGGGGCGTGCGGTCTCCCCGCAGAGGAGGCGAAGGGCACCGAGTAGGAGCGTCTTGCCGGCACCGGTCTCGCCGGACACCACCACCAGACCAGGCCCCGGCTCCAGGCGGCCTGCGGCGATGATCCCCAGGTTGTGGACAGAGAGCTCGTCGAGCACGTCACAGCCCGCCGAGGCGGAACTTGGTCTTGACCCTGGCGGGGAAGCTGCGACCTGTCATCTGGACGAATCGGACCGGCCGTTCGCCGCGACGGATTTCGACGACATCCCCAGGCGACAACTCCGCAACTGGGACGCCGTCGGCGCTCACCCTGACATGGCGGTCCTGTGCCACAGTGCACTGCACCACGACCGATGCTTCGAGCACGACGCTCCTGGTGAAGAGCGAGAAGGGCGCCACCGGGGTGAGCACGATCGCCTCCAACCCGGGATCGACCAATGGCCCCCCTGCCGAGAAGTTGTATGCCGTGGACCCCGTCGGCGTCCCGAAGACAAGTCCGTCGGCCCGGTAGGTGAGGAACGGCTCGCCGTCGAAGGCGACGGAAAGCGCCACCAGCCGCTGGCTGTCCACCTTCTCCACGACGACGTCGTTGACACCTAACGCCTTGTTGGCGCCTGCGGTCGTCTGCAACGTCATTCGCTCGGCAACCGTCCACGATCCGGAGGCGAGGCGGTCGAGCACCATGTCGAGATCGCTCACCTCGGCGTCGGCCAGGAAGCCGACGGTGCCCAGGTTGACCCCGAGCACCGGAACGTCCTCCCGGAGGGCAACCTGAACCGCCGACAGCATCGTGCCGTCCCCTCCTACCGCCACCACGACGTCGAGATCTTCGAACGGGGCGGCGTCTATCTCGAGCGCCTGCGCCGCCACTGAATCGGCGGCCACTTCTATACCTCGTGCCCGCCCACCGGCCGCAATCTTCCGCCCGACATCGAGGGCGTCATTGCGCTCCACGTGCGGGACCAGCGCCATCCTCATCGGCTCGCCTCCTCAAGCATTTCCTCGAGGACCGCCTCCGTCTCCTCCGGTGCGAGCGAAGCGGGACCCCGACGGGCAAGCACAAAGAACTCCCTGTTGCCCCGCTCGCCCCGCAACGGCGAGGCGGTGACCGCAACCGCCCCCAGACCGGCGGCATCGAGACAGTCGATGACCTTCCCAACGGCCTCACCCCAGAGCTCGGGTCGGTGCACGACGCCATCTTTGCCCAGGGCGCCGCGGCTCAACTCGAACTGAGGCTTGACCAGCAGCACCAGCTGGGTACCCGCTCCGCTCAAGGAGGCCAGAACAGGGGCGACCACACAGAGCGAGATGAAGGAGAGATCGGCCACTATCAGATCGAAAGGTCCACCGAGAGCAACAGGGTCCAAGTGGCGGAGGTTGGTCCGGTCGAGTGCCACCACCCTTGGGTCGGATGCCAGTTGCGGTGCCAGCTGGCCGTGGCCGACATCGAGCGCCACTACCTGCTCGGCGCCGCGCCGTAGCAGGCAATCGGTGAAGCCGCCGGTCGAGGCCCCGGCGTCCAGACACCGGCGCCCAGCGATCTCGACGGCGAACTCGTCGATGGCATGGTCC
>DATADW010000140.1:0-4575 GCA_036258335.1 Acidimicrobiia bacterium | reverse complement strand
AGTTGAGCGGTAGGCGGATTCGCTGTCCGGGGGCGGCGCCGGCGGTGAGGATCGTTCCCGTGTCGACCACCTCGGCATCGACGAACCGGCAGATGAAGCGCAGGTCACGGTTGGCGATCAGCGCCCCGGGGAGCAGTCCCGCCTCGCACAGGACCTGAAACCCGTTGCAGATCCCGAGCACAGGAAGCCCGTCGGCGGCGGCCCGCTCCACATCCGCCATCAGCGGCGAGAAGCGGGCTATGGCGCCAGTACGGAGATAGTCACCGTGGGCGAACCCGCCAGGCAACACGACCCCGCCCGCCCCGCTCAGATCATGGTCACCGTGCCAGACCGGCTCGGCGTCACCGCCGAGTGCCCGCAAAGCCCGCACCACGTCGCGTTCGCAATTGGTCCCTGGGAATAGCACGACTGCCACCCGAGCGGTCATCGCACCACCTCGACGGTGAAGTCCTCGAGCACCGGATTGGCCAACAGCCGGCGGCACATGTCGTCCACCCGTTCGGTGAGTGCGTCGGGATCGTCGTCCTCGACATCGAGGGTGATCAGCTTGTCGACCCGGACGGAGGCGACCCCTTCGAACCCGAGTTGGTGGAGTGCCCGGGCGATCGTGGTGCCCTGCGGATCGGCGATGTCCGCCCTTCGGGTCACCGTCACTTCGACCCTCACAACGGGCCCCGATCGTCGAGGGGCAGGCCCGTGATCCGCCGGTACGCCTCCAGGTAACGCTCCGAGGTCTCTGCGACCACTTCGTGTGGGAGCCGCGGTGCCGGTGGCGTGTGATCCCACCCCGATGCATCGAGCCAGTCACGTAGCTGCTGCTTGTCGAAGGAGGGCACGTCGTTCCCCGGTGACCATGCGTCCGATGGCCAATACCTCGAAGAATCGGGGGTGAGGACCTCGTCCACGAGGATGAGCTCATCGTCGGCGAAGCCGAACTCGAACTTGGTGTCGGCGAGGATCACCCCGTGATCGGCGGCATGAGCGGCACCGGCCAGGTAGAGGTCCACCGAGCGGGTGCGGAGCTCGTCGTAGAGCTCGTCGCCGACGAGTCGTCTGGCGCCTTCCTCGGTGAGGTTCTCGTCGTGACCGGTGGCCGCCTTGGTAGCCGGGGTGAATATCGGCTCGTCGAGGCGGTCGGCCATACGCAGACCGGGTGGGAGATGCTCGGTGGTGGGACCTCCGCCGTCACGGTATTCCCGCCATGACGACCCGTAGAGATAGCCGCGCACCACACACTCCAGAGGGACGACATCGGCCCGTCGCACCACCATGGCGCGGCCGATCAGCTCGGAGCGCTCCTCCTCGGTCAGCTCGAGCCCGTCGAGGTCCGTGGTCAGCATGTGGTGGGCCGTGTCGAGCAGGTCGAACCAGAAGACAGAGAGGCTGGTGAGGACCGCGCCCTTCAACGGGATCGGGTCGGGGAGCACGATGTCGTACGCCGAAACGCGGTCGGTTGCCACGAACAGCAGCCGGTCCCGGTCGATCTCATAGATCTCCCGCACCTTTCCCGACGCCACATGAGGCAGTGCCACCACGCCTTGCGATGGTAGCGAGGGCGGGTCGAACTGCTCCCACACCCAGCACCGTGGCAGCGATAGCCTCGACTGGTGGCCGCATCGGGCGCCGGGGACAGGGCACAACGGGTCGAGAGCCTGTTGTCGGACGACCCTTATGCCGCCCTGCTCGGCATCGAGTTGGTCTCGGTGGACGATGCCTCGATCGTGCTTCGCATGGACATTCGGCCCGATCTCGCCAATTTCACCGGTACCACGCACGGCGGGGCGGTGTTCTCGCTGGCCGATTGCGCCCTCAGCCTCGCTTCCAATGTTGCCGGTCCGGCGGTGGCAATCGACACCCACCTCGCCGTAACGGCGTCGTCCTCTCCCGGTGAGGCGCTTGAGGCGACGGTGGTGGAGGAAGCAACGGGGAAACGAATGGCCACATATCGGGTTACCGTTCGCCGTGGCGACGGGCGGGTATGTGGCGCGTTCACCGGGACCGTGTTCCGAACCGGCTGATTCTCGGTCTCCGCTGCCCCTCTAGGATTCCCGGTTCGCCTTGGAGACCCCTTGCACGTCGCCCCCGTATCGACTCGACGTCGACTGATAAAGAGAACGCTGCTTATCGCGGGCGCCATAATCGTGGTTGCCGCCGTGGTTGTCGGCGTCCAGGTGTGGCGGACCTATCGGGCAATCGAAACCGAGGAGTTCGATCCTGTCGCCGCCGGGGAGGCGATTGCCACCCGCGTCGGGGAGTTCCAGGCACCCCCTGCTCGTTCGCCCTCCGACAACGTTGCCACGACGGAGGCATCGCCGATTCCAACTGTCAGCGGGTCATACGAACGACAGCTAACCCGAGCAGCCGAGGAGATCTACCTGGTCGATGTTCTCTCGGGGGTGCAGCGTCCCTTCGAGCTGGTCCCCCAGCAGATCGAGCATGCCGAGAGCCCGCCACTCCCCGACGCAATGTTCGAAGCCTATCTGCTGGTGGGGAGCGACCTGAGCGGGCAGCGGGCCGATGCCATCATCCTCGGTCTGGTGCCCAGCGACGGGTCCGATCCGATCCTGGTGTCGATCCCGCGCGACCTGTACATGACCAACCCGTGCACCGGGGTCAACGACCGTATCAACTCGACCCTCATGGGGTGTCCCGGGTACGCCACCGGGAGCGAGCTGTTGGCGCTGGCCGTGCAGCAGTTCACCGGGATCCAGGTGGACCACCTCGTCAGAGCCGATTTCGACGGGTTCGCCAGCATCATCGATTCCCTGGGCGGAGTCGAGCTATGCGTGGAGGCGCCGACCCGTGACGAGAAGGCCCATTTCGAGATGGCTCCCGGGTGTCACCAGGCGGACGGTGAACTGGCCCTCGCCTGGGCGAGGTCCCGGACCACCGAGGAGCAGCAAGACGGCGTCTGGCGGGTCGTGGCCGGCAACGACTTCACTCGGCAGCAGAAGCAACAAGAGCTGCTATTCAAGGTGGCGGGCAGGGTGGCCTCGTTCTCCTCGCTCGGGTCGTTCACCGGCGTCGCCGCCGAGATCGCAGATGCGGTCAAGCTCGACGCCGGGTTCTCCATCACCGAGGCATTGGGCATCGCCTGGCGGTACCGGGCGCTGCAGCCCGACGATGTCCGGCGCGTGCCGCTCTCCTTCGCCGACTATCGGACGGTCGTTGGGGCGGCGGTGCTGCTTCCCTCGCAGACCTTCAATGCGGCGTTGGCCGAGGTGTACCCGCCGGCGGCACGCTGAGCATGGCCGAAGACACTCGGTAGTTTGAACGCCCGTGGCGGTTCGACTGGGGATCGACATGGGCGGCACCAAGATCGAGGGTGTCGCCCTCAACGACGAGGGCAATGCACTGGTCAGGCTGCGGGCCCCAACGCCCCGGGGTGAGTACCGGGCGATCGTCGAAACCGTGGCCGAAGTGGTGGGAAGGGTGGACGCCGCCGCCGCCGACCAGGCTCAGGTGTTGGAGACCGTGGGGGTTGGACATCCAGGCGTTGTGTCGCCGGCGACCGGCCTCGTCAAGAACGCCAACTCGACGGCGCTGATAGGAAAACCACTGCATCTCGACCTCACCGAGCGCCTCGGCCGTCCCGTGGTGCTGCGCAACGATGCCGATTGCTTCGCCCTATCCGAGTCGACCGACGGGGCAGCGGCGGGCGCAGAGACCGTGTTCGGGGTGATCATCGGCACCGGGGTGGGTGGCGGCGTGGTGGTTCGGGGCAGGTTGGTCGAGGGTCCCAACGCCATTGCCGGCGAGTGGGGGCACAACCCGCTGCCCTGGCCTTCACCCGACGAGCTCCCCGGCCAGCCGTGTTACTGCGGAAAGCGGGGTTGCATCGAGACCTGGCTCTCCGGGCCTGGTCTGGCCGCCGACCACCTCCGCACCACTGGTGTCAAGATCGAGCCGCCCGATTTGCTCAGGCTCGCCGGCAACGGTGATCGCGATGCCTCAGCCACGCTTGATCGGTATATCGACCGTTTGGCCCGCTCGCTGGCGACCATCATCAACGTCCTTGACCCTGAGGTGATCGTCCTCGGTGGCGGGTTGTCCAATGTGCCGCTGCTCTATGACGGCGTCCCCCGGCTGTGGGGGAGCTACGTCTTCTCCGACCGGGTGACCACCAGACTCGTTCCCAACCACCACGGCGACTCGAGCGGGGTGCGGGGCGCCGCGATGCTGGTGAGGGGGAGGCGCGATCGGAGCGAGCGGAGGGGTGACTCAGGGCGGGCGGCGGCGAATCACCCTCCCCCAACCCCTCCCTCACCGGGATAGTGAGCTTCAGAGCTCCAGTTTCTCGAGCCGCTCGAAGACAACCGCTGAATGCTCCAACATCGATTCCGGTTGGAAGCAGGCGGCGAGTTGCTCGCTCGACAGGTCCAACTCGGGCTCCTCGGAGAGGAGATCGGCAAGTTGGCGACCATCGTCCCAGGCGCGAATCGAGTTTCGTTGCACCAAACGATATGCGTCATCGCGGTTCCACCCCGCGCCCACCAGCGCCAACAGGACCGACTGGCTGAAGACGAGGCCCCTCGTCGACTCGAGGTTGGCCGCCATTCGCTCGGCGTCTATCTC
>DATADW010000139.1:0-19770 GCA_036258335.1 Acidimicrobiia bacterium | reverse complement strand
AGCCCCCGTGTCGGATCGGCTGCGTTGGGCCGCGGGTGTCGGCGGTTTGGCAGGTGCTGCGCTGGGGATTGTCGCCGCGGTGGCGGTGACGCCGCTCGTGGTCGACCGGGTCACGTTGGTCGGTGAGCCCGGCGCATTCCGGCCCGCCATTGAGGTCACCGCCCTTCCCGTGGTGGTGGTCGGCGCGGTCGTCTCGCTGCTGTTCGGTGCCCTCGTCGGGCTGGCGGTGCGGACCGTCCCGGCGTGGTTCCGGCCGGAGTTGCGCATCGAGGGACGGCCCGGCATGGCCGCCCTGGTTGGGGGGGTCACAGGTTTGCTGGTCGGTGTCGTCGGCGCCGCGCTGCTCCTCAACCTGGCCGGGCAGCCCTCTGAGGCCGACGAGACGGTGATCCAGATCGGGGTGCGCTCGGGTTTGCTGCTGGTGCTTTTTGGTGGTGCTGTGCTGGGGATGATCACTGCCGCTGTCGTCCAGGTGCTCGCCGTTCCGGTGGGGCTCGACGCGGCCTCCGCCGACGAGTCGAGTGCAGTCCGCCGCCGCCTCTCCACCGGGGTCGGCGTCCCCCTGGCCGCCTTCACCGTGCTCGCCTTGGTGGTGGTCTCGCTGGGGAGCCTCTTCCTCGCTTATCACGTGGCCGCTCCGCTGCTCGCCATCGTCGTTGCCGGCGGGATCCTCGCCTTTGCCGGGCTCACCGCATCCCGCCCCAACATCCGGCTCTCGCTCGGTGAATTGCTTGCCGCCGCAGCCGGGATCCTGTCGGTGCTGGTGCTCATAGTCGTGGTCGCCGGCGCCTTCGGCGGCGGTCAAGCAACGCCGCCCGCCGGCGAGGAGCCAGAGGCAACCGGTCCCGGCGGAACGGTCACGATCCTCGCCGGCGAAGACCTCTCCTTCGACGCCACTGCCTGGTCTGTACCCACGGGCGAGGTCATGTTCGTGTACGAGGACGAGGGCGACATCGTCCACACTTTGACCATCGAGGGCCTCGAGGATCAGCTGGCGCTGCGCGTCGAGAACGCCGGAGACGTGGACCGGGGCACGGTCGCACTCGCCCCGGGCGAGTACACCCTGTATTGCGATATTCGCGGCCATCGCGAGGCGGGGATGGAGGGCCGGCTAACGGTCATGTCCGAGCCTCCGGACCGATAGGGCACCGGCGGGGCATGGCCGTGGCTTGCCCTGTTCTGAGCGTCGGCTCGATCCCTCGTTGCATAGAATCAACTCGACAGTGCTCTTCACGGGCGACCCGAGGGCCCGATCGAGGGCCAATCCTCGCTCGCGCCACGATCGAGATGGAGGTCGATGATGCGCACACTGAGACGAGTCACCTTGGCGGCCGTCGTCGGACTTGCCGTCGCCGCCTGTGGTGGTGGCGGCGGGGAGGTCGACGCCTCGCTCTTCGAGTGGGGTGTCGAGCCGTCGGTAAGCTCTGTGGCTGCCGGCGAGGTCACATTCAATGCGACCAATGACGGTGGGGAGCCACACGAGTTGGTCATCGTGAAGGATGTGGCACCGGGAGACCTTCCCACGGACGCCGACGGCCACGTCATAGAGGAAGAGCTGCCGGAAGGGGCCTTCATCGGCGAGATCGAGGAGTTCCCGGCTGGTGAGACCGAGAGCGCTGCGTTCGACCTGGAGCCTGGCACCTACACCATCTTCTGCAACATCGTCGAGGAGGACGGCGGCGAGGTAGAGAGCCATTTCCAGAACGGCATGGTCAACACCATCGAGGTCACTCCCTAACGGTCGACCTCTGCGAGCGGTCGGCATCATCTAGGGCCACTGCCACCAGCGTTCCGTCCTCAGCGGAGCGGTAGTCGACTCGAAGCAGCTCCCCGCTCAGCAGGTGCTCGCGCAAGTGGGGCAGGGGAAACGGGTAGCGGCCGAAGGGATCCGGCTCGAAGGTCAGGGTCTCCCCGCCTTCGGTGACGACGCTGAAGGAGTCGACGGTGCTCAAGTCGCCATTGACTTCGATGACCCGGCCCACCACGGTGGTCTGACCCGAGCAGGCGACGACGACCATCAGCGCCACGCCGGCGGCGAGCCGGGCTGCCCGGCTCAGGGGACGCTGGGGCGCCGCAGCTCCCGCTCCAGGCTCTCCCAGGTCTGTTCCTCGCGGTACCAGCGGAACCAGGTGACGGCGATCCATCCCCACAGGATGAGACCGCCCCCGATCTTCATCAGCAGTCCTGCCATCGTCTGGTCGGTCACCGCCGAGATACCCCAGATCTCGGCGGCGTCTCCGTAGACCCGGTAGAGGGGCTCGTGCCCGAAGGTGAGGAACGAAGCGGGGATCGTCGGGATGACGGACTGGGCGAAGAGGTAGCCGATCTGGACGAAAGGACGTGCCCGGGGGACCACCGGAGTGGGGCTGAGGATCGGCATCCACATCACGATCGCCGCAACGAGCGCCAGGGAATGCAACGCAAAGTGCGCCGGGCCCGAGGTCACGGCGACGGTGACCACCGCCGGCCAGTGGGTGAAGACGAGGACGGCGATCGATATGAGCAGTGCCGGGACGGGGGCGCAGATGGCGCGGACCGCCGGTCGGATGCGAGACGGAAGCAGCACCTCAGCCAGCCAGCGGGGGGTGCCTGCGAGAAGCAGCGGGGGAGCGATGAGCATGATCGCCATGTGCTGCGCCATATGGACCGAGTAGAGCGACTGCTCGGCGATGTCGTGCACCGGCCAGTCGGACACGAGCCAGAGGACGCCGACACCGGCGAGAAATGACCCGATCTGCCGGGCATTGGCGGGTTTGGCGCCGCTCTCCACCATCAGCGGCCCGATCCTGATCACCGCATAGAGGTAGATCCCCACCACACCGCCGAGCACCAGCCAAACGTCGGGGTGGGCGGCGAAGGCGGGCAGCGGTGTCACCCGATCACCACCGCCAGGATGCCGAATACGGCGAGCACCACGGCGTACAGGGTGATCGCCAGCACGAAGCCGAAGGCGAAGAAGCGGCTCAGGGTGGCGGGCTCGAAGCGGAGGTGCATGTAGTACCCGATCACGATGAGGAACTTCAGCGCAGAGAGGACCAGCAGGAAGGGGATGACCAGCCCCCCGACGACAGGCTCCAGGTAATACAACCCAACCTCGACCGCGGTCATGGTCGCCAGCAGGATGGCGATCCGGACGTACAGCTTCGGGGTGGGGTAGGTGTGGGCCCTGGTGTCTGAATCAGTCATTCGGCTCTCACGGGATCAGGTAGACGAGGGTGAAGATGACGATCCAGATGATGTCGACGAAGTGCCAGTAGAGGCCGACGAGCTCCACGTTGAGGCCCCTGTGCTCGCTGAGCCGCTCGTACCGCATCGAGATACCGAAGAGCGAGAGCAGCATCAGCACCCCGATGGCGACGTGGATCCCGTGGAACCCGGTGAGCAGATAGAAGCTCGATGCCGCCGGGTTGGTCGAAAGGGTCAACCCCTCGGCGATGAACTCGCTGAACTCGAAGAACTGCCCGCCGAGGAACGTGGCACCGAGCAGCGCGGTTGCCGCCAGCCAGGTGCGCACCCCCTGTTGGTCGTCTCGCTCCAGGGCGGTGTGACCGAGCACCATGGTGAGCGAGCTCATCAGCAGCACGAACGAACTCACCGAGGTGAAGGGGATGTCGTAGAGCTCTTTGGGGTAGGGGGGTGGGAACCCGGGCCGGTTCTTGAACAACAGGTAGTTGGTGATGAGTGCCCCGAAGAAGAGGAACTCGGAGGAGAGGAACACCCACATCCCCAGCTTGCGGTTGTCGACACCGGTGCCCTCATGGGAGTGGGCCGGGGTCTCATCGATCTCGGTGGTCATCTCCGGGGTGAGCTCTGCCATCAGTGGGCTCCGGCGTGCTCTGGGTCGTGCGGAGCTTCCTCCTCGGCGGGCTCGACCGCCCACCCGAAGGCTCCCGCCATGGTGACTATGGCGCCGATGACGATGATCGGGATCCCCCATGGCAGAGTGTGATAGACGATCCCATAGGCGATCAGCGGCAACCCAGCCGCCATGATTACCGGGAAGTATGAGGAGGCCGGCAAGTGGATCGGTTGGGGAGGATCGGTGCCCTCCTTCTCCAGCCGCGCTATCAACTCCTCGGCATCCTCGTTTCTCACCGGGCGGCCGTCATCACCCTCCGTGTATTTCTGGTGCCAGAAGTCGTCGAGGGAGTGGACCACCGGTTCCACTCCAAAGTTGTACTCGGGGGGCGGTGAGGGGATCGACCATTCCAGGGTGCGTGCATCCCAGGGATCCATCGGGGCGATCGCACCCCGCCGGCGCGACATCGACCAGTTCACCATGAAGACGGCGATCGACACCGCGATGAGGAAGGCACCCGCAGTGACCACCTGGTTCCAGAACTCGAACCCGTAATCGGCCGGGTACCGCCAGGTGCGACGCACCATTCCCTGCAACCCCAGCCAGTGCATCGGGCCAAAGGTCAGGTTGAAGCCGATGAACATCAGCCAGAAATGGAGCTTGCCCAGCCGCTCGGAGAACATCCGGCCGGAGAACTTGGGGAACCAGTAATAGAGCCCGGAGAAGATCCCGAACACGGCGCCACCGAAGAGGACGTAATGGAAGTGTGCCACCACGTAGTAGGTGTCGGTCTGTTGCCAATCGGCGGGTACGACCGCGTGGGTGACACCGGAAAGACCGCCGATGACGAACATCGCCACAAAACCGATGGCGAACAACATGGGTGTTCGCAGGCGGAGCCTCCCCAGCCACATCGTTCCCAGCCAGTTGAAGATCTTGATTCCGGTGGGGATGGCGATTGTCATGGTCGACAAACCGAACGCCGCTTGGGCCACGGTGCCGATGCCCGATGAGAACATGTGGTGGGCCCACACCCCGAAACCGAGGAAGGCGATGGCGGCGCCGGCGAAGACAACCGCGGCGTATCCGAACAGTGGCTTTCGACTGAACACCGGGAGCACCTCGGACACGATCCCCATGGCGGGGAGGATGAGGATGTAGACCTCGGGGTGGCCGAAAAGCCAGAACAGGTGCTGCCAGAGGATGGCGCTCCCACCACCTGCGGGCTGGAAGAAGAGCGTGCCGAACTGCCGATCGCCGGTGACCATGAACAGCGCCACCGCGATGATGGGGAGTGAGAAGAGCAGCAGGAAGGCCACGATCATCGTCATCCACACGAACACCGGCATCCTCAGCAGCCGCATCCCCCTGGCCCGCAGATTGAGGATGGTGGTGATGAAGTTGACCGCCGAGATGATCGATGCGAGTCCGATGATCTGGAGTCCGAGCGCCCAGTAGTCCAGTGCGGTTCCGACCGAGTAGGTGGGGCCGGCGTTTGGCTGATACCCGAACCACCCCCCGTTGGGGCTCCCGTTCAACAGGGCGCCGGCATCTATCGGGTCGAGATTTCCCCCGGTCGGCGCCAGTGAGGTGCCGAAGATGAACGACGAGTAGAGGAAGATTCCGCCGAAGAGGAAGATCCAATAGCTGAGCGCGTTGAGGCGTGGGAACGCCACGTCCCTGGCGCCGATCATCAGTGGAAGTAGGTAGTTGAAGAAGGCGGCGCCGACCGGCATGACGAAGAGGAAGATCATGGTGGTGCCGTGCATGGTGAACATGGCGTTGTATTGATCCGCGGTCAGGAAGGTGGCGTCCGCCGAGGAGAGTTGGACCCTGAGCAACAAGGCCTCGACGCCTCCGACGATGAAGAAGACGAAGGCCGTGTACCCATACATGATGCCGATCCGCTTGTGGTCGACGGTGGTCAACCAGCCGAGCACTCCCGTCTTCGCCTTGGGACGGCGGAAGATGGTTGTGGTTGGTACCGGGCGGGTGGTAGCGGTCACCGCAGGCTCTCCAGATAGGCGATGAGGTCGTCGATGTCACTTTGCGACAATCCGAGGTTCGGCATGTACGAGCCGGGTTTTACCGCTGGTGGGTTGGCCAGCCAGACCGCCACGTTCTCGGGCGTGTTGTCGAGGGTGGCGCCGGCGAACACGTTGCGGCTGGCAAAGTGGGTCAGGTCCGGCCCGTAGATCTCCACGGTTGCAGTGTCGAGTGGGTTGACGTCCGAGATGTTGTGGCAACCGATACACGCCTGCCCGAGGAACACCTCCTTGCCCCTTGCCGCCGGCGAGCCTTCCTCCGGCTCGAGCGCCGGCTCGAGTTGGGCAGCGGTCCACGCCTCGAATTCCGCAGGGGCGAGCGCGTTGACCCTGGCGCGCATCATGGCGTGGGACAGACCGCAGAACTCGCCGCACTGCCCCCAGTACTCGCCCGGTTCGTCAGCCTGCAGCCGCAGGAGGGTCTCCTCGCCGGGGACCAGATACCGCTTCCCGTTGAGCTTGGGAATCCAGTAGTTGTGGATCACGTCGTTGGAGGTCATGGTGAGGCAGACCTCCTGCCCGGCCGGGATGACCAGGACATTGGCGCTGATCACACCGCTTTCGGGGTAGCGGTACTCGAACCACCACTGGTGGCCGATCACCTCGATGGGCATGGCGCCCGCGCCGCACTCGGTCAGATCGAAGACGGTGCGGACCGTCGGTACCGCGATCCCGGCGAGGATCAGAGCAGGTATCACGGTCCATGCCACCTCGAGCCGGGTGTTGCCGTGGATCTGGCGTGGTTCCTTGCTATCGGGTTTCTCACGGAACAAGAAGACAGCCAAGAGGATCCCGCCTTGGACGAGCACGAAGATCCCGGTGGCGATCCAGAAGGTGACCCAGAACAGGTTGTCGATCGTCTGGGCGAACGGTCCCTGGGGGTCGAGCGAGTCGAGCGGGCTGTCCTGGATGCAGGCGCTGAGGAGGACGGCGGCTACGGCGAGGGCTGGGAATCGGCTTCGCCTCGGCTGCTGTGGCACGTCGCGCTGCTTCCTGACCACGGTGACCAGCGGCGATGTTACGAGGTTGGACCGCCCTGGTGAAAGCAGGATTGCGGCCCGTTCTCCGGGTCAGGCATCGAGGGTTCCGAAACCCTCCGTGAGCTCTTCAGGGCTCACCGTTCCCTCGTACCGCGCGGTGACGATGCCGTTGCTGTCGATGAAGTAGAGCCAGGGCTCGCTGGGGAGACCCCAGGCGACTGCGGCGGGCGCCGGCGTGAGCTCCTCGGCGCTGGTGGCACCCTGGAAGTCCTCGTACACCTCGACGTGGATGAAGGTGGTGTCTGGGTGCTCGGGTGCGGCGGCCTTGACCTGGTCCAGCATCGGGCCGCACGTCTGGGACTGGCAGAACGCCGGCGTGGCGAAGACAACGACAGTCGGCCGGCCCGACTTGATGGCGTCGTCAAGCGAGACCTCGTAGAAGGATGGGTCGGGGTTCGGGTCAGTGGTGATGGTCTCGAGCGGAGCCTGGTCGCCAGTGGGGCTTGGGGCGGCAATTGCCGGATCGCCGACCTCGGGGACAACCGGGTCGTCGCTGATCGTGAAGTTCACCTTGACGCTGGGCTCACCGTCGGAAGGGAAAGCCTGAATCCCGTACACCCCCGGGTCGGCGAATTCGTGCCGGATGGTGTAGACGCCGCGGACATCAGGGATGGTCCATTGGAACACGCCGTCGACCTCTCCCACACCGGTGCCCTCGGCGTCACTGAGGTGGAAGGTGACGGCGAGGTCGGGCGAAGCCAAAGAAGACGAATCTCTTGACACCAGCCCGAGGACCATCCGCTGTTGACCGGTGCCGAGCGTTCCGGGGGCGTTTGCCACGATCACCAATGGTGCGGTCTCGGATGCCGGGGTCGAAGAACCGGCTGCGCCGTTGTCTGCCGAGCAGGCGGCAAGGGCGAGCACCACCACCGTGAGGATCCACCTGCGCACGTTGGCAGGGTACCGAGGGTGCCGGGGTAGGCATCCCCCGTTGAGCACAGCAGTCGACGGTGGCCCGGCCGGTACGCTGGCGACTATGGCCGCCCCACCCGATCTGCCCAGGCGCATCGTGGTGAGCGACTCAGCTGTCGCCCGATCGGGCGGGCTCGATCGAGTCAAGTCGTATGTGGCACTCACCAAGCCACGGATCATCGAGCTGCTCCTCGTCACCACGGTGCCGGCCATGGTGCTCGCCGCAGGGGGGTGGCCGGGCACCTGGCTGGTGGTGGCCACGCTCATCGGCGGCACCCTCTCGGCGGCTGGGGCCAACACCCTCAACTCCTGGGCCGACAGGGACATCGACGAGGTCATGGGCCGCACCTCCCGGCGGCCTCTGCCCCGTCACCGGGTGGAGCCGCGCGCCGCTTTGGTGTTCGGCGCGGCGCTTGGAGTCGCCGGCTTCGTCTGGCTCTGGATGCTGGTCAACCTGATGGCGGCGCTCATCTCCGGAGCCGCCCTGCTGTTCTACGTCTTCGTCTACACGTTGGCGTTGAAGCGAACCACGACGCACAACATCGTGATCGGCGGAGCCGCGGGCGCCGCCCCCACACTGGTCGGGTGGGCGGCGGTCACGGGTGGGGTGGCACTCCCCGCATGGATCCTCTTCGCCATCGTCTTCTACTGGACACCACCCCACTTCTGGGCGCTGGCCGTCCGATACCAGGGCGATTACGCCCGGGCCTCGATACCGATGCTCCCGGTTGTGGTCGGGGTGCAACGGACGGCGCAGCAGATCCTCGTCTACTCGGGGGTGATGGTCCTGGTGAGCCTGATGCTCGTCCCGGCGGCTGGAATGGGATGGGTCTACCTCGTCGCCGCCATCGGTCTCGGAGCGTGGTTCCTCATCGAGGCATTCCGCATGTCCCGGCACCCCGAGCGGGCGATGGTCCTATTCCGCGTCTCGACCATCTATCTGGCTGCGCTCTTTGGAGCGGTCTGGCTCGACGTGGTGGTGCGCTAGCTCACCGGGTCGTCGAAGCGCCTCCTGTGCCGACGCCGTCAGCGCCAACCCGAGCGCGACCGATACGGCGGCGAGCCCTAAGTGGACGGCTACGAAACCGGCGCTTCTTTCGCTCCCGATGAGGCGAACGGCATCTGGAACCCACACGATCACCATCCAAGCGGCGAAGGCAACCCCCAGCCATGCCTCGGCCTGCCCCGGAGGTGGGTGCCGTAGGGCACGCACCGCCACGATTGCCAGTGCCAATCCGAAGACAAGGGACAGACCGATCCTGAACAGGTCATTCGTCTCGGGATTTGCCTCGAGCATCCCGATCCGGCCTCCCCAAACGGCGAAAGTCCACACCGCGGCAAGCGCGGCGAGTACCCCGAAACGGCGCTCAAACACTGCTTCAGCGTAGGTCGGGCGGGTGGGCTCTCCCCGCCCGTACAATCGCTCCGTGCTCCTCGCCTTGATCAGCTATCCGCCGGTGCCCCTTGTCGAGGTCGGGCCGCTTCGGCTGTCGCTGCACGGTGTCTTCGCCGCCCTCGGGTTCCTGGCGGGTGCATGGATCGCAACCCGAGACGTTCGCCGCCGCGGGCTCGACAGCGCCGGGTACCAGTCGGCGCTCACCTGGGGGCTGATCGGCGCGTTGCTCGGCGCCAGGCTGCTCACGATCCCGGCGGAGATAATCGACGAGGGGTTCAGTTGGTCGCTCTTCAGCCTCACCGGCAACTTCTCCATCCTCGGCGGCTTCGCCGGGGGGATCCTGGCTGGTGGTTGGAGGATGCGCATGCTGGGTCTTCCCGTCCTGCCGATGCTCGATTCCTCGACCACCGGTCTCGCCTTGGGGACGGTGATCGGCCGGATCGGCGACCTCGCAATCGTCGAACACCTGGGGAGCCGTACCGACTTCTTCCTCGGATACGCGGTCAAGGCCGGTTACGACTTGGCTCCGCAGCACGACGCACTGGAGTGCACCGGTTCCGTCGGAACTCTGTGTACCGACCCTGCCACCGGGCTGCCTGCCGTCTACCACCACGCCGCTCTTTACGACATGCTCGGTGCGGCGCTGCTCTTCGCCGTGCTTCTCCTATTGCGCCAGGTGTGGGTCAACCGCCGTCCCGGCCAGCTATTCGCCTTCTGGGTGGGGTGGTACGGGCTGCAGCGCTTCCTGATCGACTCGGTGCGGTACGGCTCGGGCGACGCCACCGTTGGCCCCTTTACCTGGAACCAGGTGTCCGGGCTGGTGGCCGCCGTGGGCGCTGCCGTCCTCATTTGGTGGCTTGGGCGCCGTCCCCGGAGAACGGACCCGGAAGATGCACCGCCAAAGGAGGACGATGCCGAAATCGTCGCCGAGGACGACGGAGTCTGAACGAGCCGGTCGGCCTCCTTGTTTGCCCCCTTCCACCGGCCCGGATCAACAGGTAGTGTGGACGGTTCATGAACCGGCTCTACGGTTATGCCACCTTCGTCTTTACCGGGCCTGAGGCCCGGGCCGAGGGAGCGCGCTAGACAGAGCCATCTGCACAGCCAGAACCCGAGTACCCGGAGCTGAGGGCTCCGGGTCTTTCATTTCCCGGGGCCCAGGCCTGAACGAGAAGGAGCCTGAGCATGGAGCGCAAAGCGGAGCGGAACGAATCGAGCCCGCCAACGGTGGTGACGGTTGGTTCGGTGAGGTTCGGGCGAGATCCCTTTCCCGTAATCGCCGGCCCCAGCTCGGTCGAGGATCCCGATCAAGTGAGGGCGGCTGCCCGCGCCGTGGCTGAAGGGGGAGGCGCCGTGTTGCGTGGGGGGACCGTGACCGGGAGCACGTACGGCTTCGCCGGGCTCGGGATGGCAGGGCTCGACATGCTTGCGGCCGCCGCCAAGGAAGTGGGGCTCCCGGTGGTGACCCAGGTTGCGGCGCCAGGTGATGTCGAATGGGTGTCCGACCGGGTTGACATGCTCGAGGTCGGAGCGGGGAACATGCAGGATTTCGAGCTGCTACGCGCCGTGGGGTCATCTGGAAAACCGGTCCTTCTCCGCAGGGGACCTTCGGCAACGATCGATGAGTGGCTGTGGGCGGCGGAGTATGTCCTGGCCGGCGGCAACGACAAGGTCGTGTTGGTCGAGCGGGGCATCCGCACTTTCGGCGACCATGGCGTGACCCTCGACATCGGCGCCATTCCCATGGTCAAGGAGCGAAGCCACCTACCCGTGCTGGTCGACCCGAGTGGTCCCGCCGCCGGTACCAGCCGGGTGCCGCCGTTGGCGCTCGCTGCCCAGGGAGTGGGAGCAGACGGGCTCATCGTCGAGGTCCACGCCCACCCGGACCAAGCTCGCAGCGGCGGTCCGTCACAACTCGACGCATCGGGCTTCCGCGCCCTGATGGACGTCCTTGGGGTCGGCCGGATGCGGCGCGAGGTAGACATGGTGGACCGCGACATCGTCCGGCTTCTCGCCGAGCGCCGCCGCCTTGCCATGGCCATCGGGAGGGTCAAGGCGGCACGAGGCATACCTGTCTACGCCCCGTCGCGAGAGGCTGAGCTGCTCGAAATCATCCGCACTGAAGCAGAGCACCATGGGCTCGACCCCGACCACACCGTTGCACTCTTTGAGTCGATCCTCGAGGAATCCCGCGCAGCCCAACGCCGGGCCAGACAGGAGTAGGCCCAACCCTGGGTTCGACACGCTGCTGTGGCGCGCTTCGGGCCCACAGAACGGGGGGTTGTTTATCCCCGGCTGTCGCGCCAGGCGAGCCAGTCGACCGCCGGGCTCACGTCCCACTTGGTGCGTCCGTCGACCCCGAGAGTGATCTGCTGGGCGCCGGCGGCGACCAGGTCGTCCCCGGCGCTCGGGTCGCGCAGGTTGGCGCCAACCGAACGCTCGATCTCCTTGGGATCACGTCCGATCTCGTAGCACCAGCGGTCGAGCACTCCGTTCTTGTGTCGGAGTTGGTTGGCGTCGCCGAACCCGTGCCAGACCTGGGCATGCTCCGCCGCTATCCGCAGCGTCTTCCTCTCGCCTCCACCGCCGATGAGGATCGGGATCTGCCGGGTGGGCGGCGGGTTGAGCTTCTTCCAGCGGGCGTTGATGCGGGGGAGCGCGTCGGCGAGCGCCGCCAGGCGCGACCCGGCGGTGCCGAACTCATACCCGTACTCCTCATAGTCCCGGTCGAACCACCCGGCACCGATCCCGAGGATGAGCCGCCCTTTGGAGATGTGGTCGACGGTCCGGGCCATGTCGGCGAGCAGGTCGGGGTTTCGGTAGCTGTTGCAGGTGACGAGGGCGCCGATATCGACCCGCTCGGTTATCTCGGCGAAGGCTCCGAGCATGGTCCAGCACTCGAAGTGCTCGCCGTCGGCCGGACCACTGAGCGGGAAGAAGTGGTCCCAGTTGTAGACGATATCGACGCCGAGCTCCTCGGCCCTCACCACCGCCGCCCGCAGGTCGCTCCAAGCGCCGTGCTGGGGGTGGAACTGGATGGCGATGCGGATGCGGTCGCTCAACACTGCTCCTCTTCGGGGAAGCGGAACGTAGCGTGACGCTTCTCTTAGCGTGCGCAGACCAACAGGGAGGGTGAAATGACGGCGCCGATCGAGATCACGGACGGTCTGGCTCAGAGGCTTGATGATGAGCTCGTCGTCTGGCTTACCACTGTTCGGTCAGATGCCACCCCCCAGGTATCGCTGGTCTGGTTCCTCTGGGACGGTGGCGAGTTCCTCATCTACAGCGAGCCGGGGAAGGCAAAGCTGCGCAACATGTCCAACAACCCGGTTGTCTCCCTGAACCTGAACTCGATCGGTGACGGGGGAGTGGCAGTGTTCACCGGGGAGGCGCGGCTCAGCCCAGAGGACGGCGACATGTCCACCAACCCGCGCTACGTCGACAAGTACCGGTCATTGATCGAGGGCGAGTTGGCGACGTCGGTCGAAGCGATCGGCACCGCCTACCGCGTCGCCGTCCGGGTGAAGCCGAATTCGCTTCGCTCCTGGTAGCCCGTCTGCCGTCTGCCGTCTTGGTTTGCCCCCTTGACCCCGTCAGTTCCACTGATATAGGATTCGCGCTCAAGTAAGCCGCTCGGCAGGAATACGGGGCGAGCTGATAAGGTTACGTTCTGATGACGGCGTAGCGTTGCTATGCTGTCACGTTGCTGTCTCCGGCCGGACTGCTCTCAGGAGGATGAATCCCTTGACCTCGCGCGTCGCCCAGCGCCTGTCGTTCGCCAAGATCCCCGAAGTACTGCCCCTCCCCGACCTGCTCGAAGTCCAACACGAGTCCTTCCGATGGTTCCTAGACGAGGGCCTGAAGGAGATCTTCGAGGAGATCTCCCCGATCGAGGACTTCACCGGGTCCCTCGCACTCGAGCTCACCGATCACCGCTTCGGTGAACCCCCGATGACCATCGACGAGGCCAAGGACCACGACGCGAACTACGCCACGCCGCTGTTTGTCACCGCCCGGTTCTTCAACCGCCAGACCGGTGAGATCAAGGAGCAGCAGGTCTTCCTCGGTGACTTTCCCATCATGACCGAGAAGGGGGTCTTCATCGTCAACGGGACCGAGCGGGTGGTGGTGAGCCAGCTAGTGCGTTCCCCGGGCGTCTACTTCGACCAGACGCTGGACAAGACCTCCGACCGCGACATCTTCTCCGCGAAGATGATCCCGGGGCGGGGTGCTTGGCTCGAGTTCGACACCGACAAAAGGGACACCCTCGGTGTCCGGGTAGATCGCAAGCGCCGTCAGTACGTCAGCGCCTTCCTGCGCGCCCTCGGCATCGCCGAGACCGACGAGGAGATCCTGGCGCTGTTCGATGGCGCCGAGTCGATCCGCAACACCCTGGAGCGGGACCCGGTCACCGACAAGGACGAGGCGCTGCTCGACCTCTACCGAAAGCTGCGGCCCGGCGAGCCGACCACTGTCGAGTCGGCCCGCAACCTGATGCAGACCCTGTTCCGCAACCCGAAGCGGTACGACCTCACCCGGGTGGGGCGCTACAAGCTCGACCAGAAGTTCGGCCGGCCCGAGGACGGTGAGCACCGCTCCGCAGGGCGGGGACTCCTCAGCGATGACGACATCCTGGACACCATCCGCTACCTGGTCCATCTCCATGCCGGGACCCCGACCTTTACACCCACCAACGGCACCGAGGTACCGGTGCAGACCGATGACATCGACCACTTCGGTAACCGCCGGGTGCGCACCGTCGGCGAGCTCATCCAGAACCAAGTGCGGGTCGGGCTGACCCGACTGGAGCGGGTGGTCAGAGAGCGGATGACGACCCAGGACCCGGAGTCGATCACCCCGCAGAGCCTGATCAACATCCGGCCGGTGACCGCCGCCATCAAGGAGTTCTTCGGTACGAGCCAGCTGAGCCAGTTCATGGACCAGCCCAACCCTCTTGCCGGGCTCACCCACCGCCGCCGGCTGTCGGCGCTCGGGCCGGGTGGTCTCTCGCGGGAGCGCGCCGGGTTCGAGGTGCGCGACGTCCATCCCTCGCACTACGGGAGGATGTGCCCCATCGAGACCCCGGAGGGCCCGAACATCGGGCTCATAGGTTCGCTCGCCAGCTACGCCCGGGTCAACCGCTACGGGTTCATCGAGACCCCTTATCGCAAGGTGATCAAGGGCAAGGTCAGCTCAACCGTCGACTATCTAACCGCTACCGAGGAGGAGCGGCACGTCATCGCCCAGGCGAACGCCCCGCTCAAGCCCGACGGGTCGTTCCAACTCGACCGGGTGTTGGTGCGCCGCGCCGGTGGGGAAGTCGACCAGGTGACGCCGGACGAGGTCGACTACATGGACGTCTCGCCCAAGCAGCTCGTCTCGGTCTCGACCGCATTGATCCCGTTCCTCGAACACGACGACGCCAACCGCGCCCTCATGGGGTCCAACATGCAGCGCCAGGCTGTGCCCCTGCTCCGCTCCGAGGCGCCCCTGGTGGGCACCGGGGTCGAGGGCCGCGCCGCCATGGATTCCGGTGACATGGTCGTTTCCCCGGTTGCGGGCGAGGTGATCGAGGTAAGCGGTGACCACATCGTGGTCAAGGAAGGCGGCAGCAACCGCAAACACACCTTCCCGCTCGGCAAGTTCGTCAGGTCCAACCAGGGCACGTGCATGAACCAGAAGGCCATCGTCCGCGAAGGCGATCAGGTGAAGGCGGGGGACGTGCTCGCCGATGGACCGTCCACCGAGTCGGGCGAGTTGGCACTCGGCCGCAACCTGCTCGTCGCCTTCATGCCGTGGGAGGGCCACAACTTCGAGGACGCCATCATCGTCTCGGAGCGTCTTGTCAAAGAGGACATGCTCACCTCGATCCACATCGAGGAGCACGAGATCGACGCCCGCGACACCAAGCTCGGCGCCGAGGAGATCACCCGCGACATCCCGAACGTCGCCGAGGAAGTGCTGCGAGACCTCGACGAGAACGGGATCATCCGCGTTGGCGCCGAGGTCAACCCCGGCGACTACTTGGTGGGCAAGGTGACGCCAAAGGGCGAGACCGAGCTGACGCCAGAGGAGCGTCTCCTCCGGGCGATCTTCGGAGAGAAGGCGCGCGAGGTGCGCGACACATCGCTCAAGGTGCCTCACGGTGAGAGCGGCAAGGTGATCGACGTAAGAGTGGCCAAGCGATCCGAGGGATACGACCTGCCGCCCGGTGTCAACGAGACCGTCCGGGTCTATGTCGCCCAGCAGCGCAAGATCTCCGAAGGAGACAAGCTGGCCGGCCGCCACGGCAACAAAGGGGTCATCGCCAAGATCCTCCCTGAGGAGGACATGCCGTTCATGGAGGACGGCACGCCGGTTGACATCATCCTTTCGCCGCTTGGCGTCCCCTCGAGGATGAACCTGGGCCAAGTGTTGGAGACCCATCTCGGTTGGGCGGCGGCGCGCGGCTGGAAGAAGTTCGAGGGCAAGAGCCAGGCGGCGGGCGGCACCTCCGCCTGGACCAAAGTGGCCACCCCGGTGTTCGACGGGGCCAGGGAGGAGGAGATCGCGTCCGTCCTCGCCAACGCCCTCCCCAACCGCGACGGTGACAAGCTGGTCGACGACCTCGGCAAGGCGAGGCTCTACGACGGTCGCAACGGCCACGCCTTCGACACCCCGGTGACGGTGGGCCACATCTACATCCTGAAGCTGGTCCACCTGGTGGACGACAAGATCCACGCCAGATCGACCGGCCCCTACTCGATGATCACCCAACAGCCGCTGGGCGGGAAGGCCCAGTTCGGCGGTCAGCGGTTCGGCGAGATGGAGGTCTGGGCGTTGGAGGCCTATGGCGCTGCTTATGCCCTCCAAGAGGTGCTGACCATCAAGTCGGACGACGTCCAGGGGCGGGTGAAGGTCTACGAGTCGATCGTCAAGGGCGAGAACATCCCCGAGCCGGGGATCCCCGAGTCCTTCAAAGTTCTGCTCAAGGAGATGCAGAGCCTTTGCCTCAACGTGGAGATGCTATCCGCCGGTGAGGAGGTCCAGCTTCGCGACCTCGACGAGGACACCTCGTTCCGCAGTGTCGAGACGCTCGGCATCGACCTCAGCCGGCCCGAGCGCCGCGACGATTTCGACGTTTGACAAGACCGAAGACGGAATTCGGAAGACGGAAGACGGAAGTAGGAGTGCATGCACCAGCTTTTCGATGAGCTGAAGATCAGCCTCGCCTCGAGCGACGAGATCCGTTCCTGGTCGTACGGCGAGGTCAAGAAGCCGGAGACGATCAACTACCGGACGCTCAAGCCCGAGAAGGAGGGCCTGTTCGACGAGCGCATCTTCGGTCCCCAGAAGGACTGGGAGTGCTACTGCGGCAAGTACAAGAGGATCCGTTACAAGGGGATCATCTGCGAGCGCTGCGGGGTCGAGGTGACCCGTTCCAAGGTGCGGCGCGAGCGGATGGGCCACATCGAGCTCGCTGCCCCGGTGACCCACATCTGGCTGTTCAAAGGCGTTCCCAGCCGTCTGGGCTACCTGCTCGACATGTCACCGAAGGAGCTCGAGAAGGTCATCTACTTCGCCGCCTATCTCATCACCCACATTGATGACACCAGGCGCCAGAAGGACCTGCCCGAGCTCGAGGAGACCATGCGGGCCGAGGTCCAGATCGTTCATGAGGAGTTCGCCACCTGGAAGGAGGCCCGCCTCGAGCGGCTCGAAACCGAGCTCGCCCAGATGGAAGAGGGTGGCGCCAAGAGCCAGGAGATCACCGCCCGCCGCAAAGAGGTCGAGCGTGAGATGCGCGACCGCGAGGAGCGGGCGCAGCGCGAGGCCGAGCTCATCGAGGACGCCTTTGACACCTTCCGCTCGATGAAGTCCAAGCAGCTCGTCGAATCCGAGCAGCTGTGGCGGGAGATAGCCGATAGGTACTCCAGCTACTACGAGGGTGGAATGGGGGCCGAGGCGATCAAGGATCTCCTCGGCCGGCTCGACCTCGGGGGCGAGATGGAGCGGCTCGGACAGGACCTGCTGTCCGGATCGGCGCAGAAGCGTCAGCGGGCAACGCAGCGGATCAAGGTGGTCAAGCCCTTCCACGAGGGGAAGAACCAGCCGCGGGACATGATCCTCGAGACCGTCCCCGTCATCCCACCAGACCTGCGGCCGATGGTGCAGCTCGATGGTGGGCGGTTCGCCACGTCCGACCTCAACGACCTCTACCGGCGGGTGATCAACCGCAACAACCGGCTCAAGCGGCTGCTCGACCTCGGAGCCCCCGAGATCATCGTCAACAACGAGAAGCGGATGCTCCAGGAAGCGGTCGACGCCTTGTTCGACAACGGGCGGCGGGGCCGCGCCGTGACCGGCCCGGGCAACCGGGCGCTCAAGTCGCTGTCCGACATGCTCAAGGGCAAGCAGGGCCGGTTCCGCCAGAACCTGTTGGGAAAGCGCGTCGACTACTCGGGCCGTTCCGTCATCGTGGTCGGTCCGCAGCTCAAGCTGCACCAGTGCGGTCTGCCCAAGGTGATGGCGCTCGAGCTGTTCAAGCCGTTCGTGATGAAGAGGCTCGTGGACCTCGACATTGCCCAGAACATCAAGTCGGCAAAGCGGATGGTGGAGCGGCAACGGCCCCAGGTGTGGGACATCCTCGCCGAGGTGATCCAGGAGCACCCGGTGCTGCTCAACCGCGCTCCCACTCTCCACCGGCTCGGTATCCAGGCGTTCGAGCCCGTCCTGGTGGAAGGCAAGGCGATCCAGATCCACCCGTTGGTGTGCGAGGCCTTCAACGCCGACTTCGACGGGGACCAGATGGCGGTCCATCTCCCGCTGTCGGCGGAGGCGCAGGCCGAGGCGCGCATCCTGATGCTGTCGACCAACAACGTGCTGTCGCCGGCGAGCGGGCGTCCCATCGTCACACCCAGCCAAGACATGGTCATCGGCGTCTACTACCTCTCCGAGGAAGTCGAGGATGCTCTTGGTGCAGGTCGCTCGTTCGCCACGATCGACGAAGGGGTCATGGCGTACGAAAACGGCGATCTGTCGCTGCACGCCCCGATCCGGTTGCGGCTCGGCGAAGTCGCCGGCGACCCGGAGCGCCATCAAGAGCTGCGCACGAGGTTGGAAGGACTTGTCACCGACGAGCCGATCGACGGGACCAAGTCCTTCGAGACCACGCTCGGACGGGCCATGCTCAACCGAGCGTTCCCCGAGGACTTCCCCTATGTCAACGGGGTGGTCTTCAAGTCTGACGTGCGCCGGATCATCGAGGAGATCATCGATATCTACGACAAGGCCGTTGTAGAGCGCACCCTCGACGAGATAAAGGAGCTCGGGTTCCGGTTCGCCACCAAGGCGGGCCTCACCATCGGCCTCGACGACGTGAAGACTCCGGCCAACAAGGCGGAGATCCTCACCGAATACGAGTCCAAGGCCGACAAGGTGCAGAACCAGTACGCCAAGGGACACATCACCGACGAGGAGCGCCGTCAGGAGCTCATCGAGATCTGGACCGAGGCGACCGACAAGGTGAAGGACGCCATGGAGGCGACCCTGCGCGAGGAGAAGTTCAACGCCATCGACATGATGGTTCGCTCCGGCGCCAGGGGGAACATCATGCAGGTCCGGCAGATCGCCGGGATGCGGGGGCTGGTGGCCAACCCGAAGGGTGACATCATCCCGCGGCCGATCATCTCCAACTTCCGCGAGGGCTTGTCGGTCCTCGAGTACTTCATCTCCACCCACGGCGCCCGTAAGGGACTGGCCGACACCGCCTTGCGCACAGCCGACTCCGGATACCTGACCCGTCGTCTCGTCGACGTCAGCCAGGAGATCATCGTGCGCGAGGACGACTGCGGCACCGACCGGACCATCAAGGTCACCGTGGTGGACGCCGGTGGACGAACGATCCGCAACCTCCGCAGCCGAGTCTTCGGCCGGGTGCTCGGCGCCGACGTTGTCGGCAGCGACGGGAAGGTGATCAAGACGGCCGAGGGCGAGCCGTTGAGCCGGGGTTCCGTGCTGCGCCGTCACTACCTCCAGGCGTTCGAAGCGCATCCCGAGGTGGAAGCGGTGTCGGTGCGGTCGGTGCTCACCTGCGACGCCGAGTACGGGGTCTGCCGCCAGTGCTACGGCCTATCGCTCGCCACCGGGCGCGATGTCGAGATCGGTGAGGCGGTCGGGATCATGGCCGCGCAATCGATCGGCGAGCCGGGGACGCAGCTCACCATGCGCACCTTCCACACGGGCGGGGTGGCCGGCGAGGACATCACCCATGGTCTGCCCAGGGTGGTGGAGCTCTTCGAGGCGCGTGAGCCAAAGGGAAAGGCGCTGCTGGCCGAGTCCAGCGGCACCGTTCGGCTCGACGAGGACGCCGAAGAAGGTCGGCGGGTAGTGATCGTCGCCCCCGATGACGAAGAGCATTCTCACCCCCTTTCACGGCGGGCGCGACTCCTCGTCCACGATGGCGATGTCATCGAGCCGGGGACGCAGCTCACCATGCGCACCTTCCACACGGGCGGGGTGGCCGGCGAGGACATCACCCATGGTCTGCCCAGGGTGGTGGAGCTCTTCGAGGCGCGTGAGCCAAAGGGAAAGGCGCTG
>DATADW010000138.1:0-5361 GCA_036258335.1 Acidimicrobiia bacterium | reverse complement strand
GTATCTGGGCATGGCCCAATCCGATCTAGGCGCCCTCGGTAGGACTCGAACCTACGACACCCAACTTAGGAGGTTGGCTGTACCGGGCAATTCCGACCGTCTGACCTGGCCTTTCGCGCAGTGATCTCGGATCTGTGCCGCATCTGTGCCGCGCCAGGATATACGAGGTCGGCACGCGAGGGCCGGTCGGCGGCGGATGAGAAGGCGCCGCGAAGGGCGGCGGGTCCGGGCTACCGGCGACGGTCGAGTTCGAGTACAGCACGCTGGGTGCCCGCGGCGCGGGCAGCGACGGCCCGAGCGTGGACGGCGTCGAGGCCCGCCGCCATGGCCTCGATGTCGGAGGGGAAGAGGTGACCGTACGTGTCGAGGGTCACCTGGATCGAGGAGTGCCCGAGGTGCGCTTGGACCATCTTCGGGTTGGCTCCGTCGGCGACCAGCAGAGCGGCGCAAGTGTGGCGCAGGTCGTGCACCCTCAGCTGATCGGGCAGTCCCGCGTCCAACACGGCGGGGCGCCAAACCCGGCGTCCGAAGTTGGAGCGGCGCAGCGCTCCGCCACCCGCTGCCGTGAACACCAGCGATCCCGAACCGGAGGGCACCGACTCGAGGTGCGCTGAGAGCGATTCGACCAGGAACCGCGGCATCGTCACCCAGCGCTCCTGGTAGGTCTTGGTGGGGCCAAAGTGCAGTCGGCCGGCCACCTCGGCCAACGATTCCACTACCTCGAGGCGGCGACGCAGTAGATCCACTCGGCCGCGGCGCAGCGCCGCCGCCTCACCCCAGCGCAGACCTGTATAGGCGAGCACCAGCACCAAGAGTCGAAACCGAGGGTCGATCGTGTCGGCCAGATCGAGCACCTGGCCGGCGTCGAGGAACAGCATCACGCGGCGACGGTCCCGAGGCACCGCCACTCCTTCGGCGGGGTTCCGTCCCACGTACCCCGAGCGAACCGCGGTCGTCAGCATCGACGAGAGGAGGGTGCGGGCGCTACGCACCCGCGACGGGCTGAGTCCCGAGGCGGCCAAATGTGCGACCCACTCCTCGACTCCGATGGTGTCGAGTCCGCGAAGCTGGACGTCGCCGAGGTAGGGGACGATGAGACACCGCAGCCGGGATTCGTACTCGGCCAGCGTCGACGGTTTGAGGGCACCCCGCGCCTTGAGCCATCGCTCCGACCACTCGGCGACCGTGGTGCGACTCAACGCCGGATCCAGCCACGCTCCTCGGTCCCGGCCCGAGAGCTGCTCCCGAAGCCACCGTTCGGCCTCGATCTTGCGGGCGAACGTTGCCGACTGTTCGCGGCCATTGGGTGCCCGATACCTTGCCCGCCACGGCCGTCTCGGACGATTTGGAAGTCTGGCTATGAAGCCCACTCCTGAAGCATATGACTCGCCTACGACGATGGACAGTGGCACCAGCTCCAAGCAGGCAATCCGCCGGATGCCATGAGAAGCAGCGCTCTACGGTCCGGTCAGGGAGTCGGGCTACGTAGCTGGGCCTGGTCCAGACACCGGCGTTTTCATGGGAGGCTTCCTGGAGCTGATCGTGGGCCTCGCCTGTATTGGCACTGCCGTCGCCTTGTACCCGGTGGTGAAGAGGCAGAACGAGACGCTGGCGATGGGCTTCGTGGGCACGCGAGTTCTGGAAGCCGCCACCATCTTCCTCGGGGTCGCAAGTCTCTGGACGGTCGTGACCTTGCGACAGGACGGCGCCGGCGTGGAAGCCGCGCTCACCGGAGACGCTCTGGTCGCCTTCTATGACCGAGCGTTCCTCGTCGGACAGAGCTTCATCCCAGCCATCAACGCCCTCTTGCTCGGGTCCTTGATGTACCGGTCGCGTCTGGTGCCGCGGGTTCTTCCTGTCTTGGATTCATCGGGGCTGCCGCCCTCGTTTCCTACCACACCGCCGTGGTCGCCGGTTTCTCAGGAGAAGGGGCGTCTGCCCTGGCGTTGATCGCGGTGCTCCCCATCGCGATATGGGAGTTCGGGCTGGGCGTCTACCTGATGGTGAGGGGCTTCCGGCCGGAGGCTGTGGCTGAACTCGACACCGTGCCGGCCGTGCCCGGCACACCGTGGCCCGGTCGTTTCGCATCCCATTGAGAGCAATCGTCCAGGCAGAGGGGGCGGATTACGAACCGACGAACGGTGCTCCTGTGCGATGAACGCGTCCGGCATAGGGCTCTACGCGGCGATCGGGGGTTTGCGGCCTCTGATCTTGGCGGTGGGTGAAGTCTGCCATTTGACCCCGCAGTGAAGCAATGGGCGGAGCCGATAGTTCTCCCAGTTCCAGTAATCATTGGCGACGCGATCGTCTGGGCGATATATGATCCCCCCAGTCCATTCGCAAGACCTTCGACACTCATGCTCCCCGCGGCCACGCAGGTCGCAGACGAACCCTTCCACCTGGTCAGAGTGGCCGACTCGAAAATGGACGAGTGCCGCCGCCGGGTGCAGAACAAGAGGGTCGGGCACCGAGCGCAAGGACGATCCGCTCTACCGCTGCCGGCGGCTGTTGACCAAGGCCGACAATTCACTTCAGAACAGCAACACCTACGACATCGGACAACGCCTACAGAGCTGTCGGTTCAGTCGGGGTGAGCTCCAGCAGGGAGACCGAAGGCATGGGGAGCTGGAACGCCAGCGCGATCTTGCCCCCGTCGGTCTCCATTGCCCGCGGCGGCTCTAAGTCTTCGAGCCGGTCGGCGGCGTGCAGGTCGGCCCACTGGTGTTCATCCGGCCACGGTTTCCCGGCGGACACATCCTTCCATCTCGCCGGGAGGTTGGAGTGGTGCTCGTCGATGCCACGACATCGGAACAGGTAGCTCCCATCAGCCAACCCGTGCACCTTTAGGTCGACGCGCCGGTCGAGTAGGGGATTCCCGTCAGCGTTGCGGTGGTCGAGGGAACCGTTCCACACCACTACGGACAGACGTCCCGTGCCGTCGAGCGTGGCGACGGAGTCCACCATTCCCCCGGCGCCGTCGCCGGTCACCGTGGTAGCAAGCTCCTGGTCTCCGAGTTGTTCGAGCATCCACAGCGCCCAGTAACGGGGCTTTCTGAGGTTGCCCACCGATAGCAGACCGAACCCGCCGTGGAACAGCGAGGAGGGACGGCCCAGCTCTTCGAAGTGGTCGGACACCACCCAATAGGCGAGGGCGTCAAGCCGTCCCATGGAGCTGCGCATCCCCCGGGCACAGAAGGCGGCGGCGTACACCGAATCATGAAGGGGGTCGAAGTGGCCGGCATGGACCCCCCATTCGGTCCACCAGAGCTCCAGGTCGTCCCTCCGGTAGCGGGCGGCGATGGGCCGCAGGTCGAGCGGCTCGTTGCCGTAGGTGTGGGTGGAAAGGAAATCGATCGGTGCCCCGGTCTCGACGGCGTGGGCGAGCAGATCGTCGACCCACCCGGCGGCGGCCGAGGCAGGCCCGCCCACCGTCAGCTCGGCGTCGACCGCCTTCACTGCTCTGGCGGTGACCTCATAGAGGTGGAGGTACTCCTCTCGGGTCCCGCTCCAGAAGACCTCGAGATTGGGCTCGTTCCACACCTCGAAGCCCCAGCCGCGTACCTCTTCCCTCCCATACCGGTCAACCAGGTGGGATGTGAGCTCGCTCACGAGATCGCTCCACGCCTGCCAGTGGTGCGGCGGCGACACGATGGCGCTGTAGGTGAAGACGGTCTTGGAGGGATCCCGAGCCAGGTCGCGGGGCATGAACGACACTTCGACCACCGGGTGAAGCCCCAGTTCGAGGATTCGGTCATAGACACGGTCGATGCCCGAGAAGTCGTATACCGGCACCCCGTCGACCTCCCTGTACACGCCGAGGTCGTCGTGGAGGATGGCGTGGGCCCGGACCGCCCTCACCCCCAGCTCGGCATGTACGAGCCGAAGCGCCTCGTGAAACTCATCCCCGATATGTCGGTCGCCCGAGCCGATGCCCTCGTTGAGCTGTGACAAGCGCTCGGCGCCGATCATCGGACGCCACGGCCGGTGCAGCGTTGACACCACCGAGCGGGCATCGACCTCCACCCGGACCGTGGCGTCACCGTCGAGCAAGGCCACCGCCGCCACCGGGGCGCCGTGCTCGGATGGCAGGGCATCGACCGACGCCGCCGATGCCACCGCGTAGTGCACCTCCTCGCCGGGAACGACCGAGGTGTCGGTGAATGGCGATCGGGGAACTGGGATCACATCGGACCATCCGGTGTCGACCGGCTCGAACGGGCCGGTCGGATCTGGACTGCGCAGCACCAGATAGCCCGCCGCCCCCTCGACCGGATCCCAATGCAGGGTCACCTGGCCCCTGCCCGCGATGGCTCGAAGACCGCTTGGCGGGTCGAGTTGGGGCACCACCACCGCGGTGGCCCGGTCGCTGGGACGGCCGATGCGGGCCTCCCAGTCGGCCCGAGCCCCGGAGCCGGTCACGAGTGCCTGACAGGGCCGGCTGTGGCGGGCTGAAAGTGGGCGGGTGAGAACGCCAGGGTCATGGCTCCAAACGGCCGGCGGTGAACGTCTCCAGCCGGAGCAGCGGTCGCAGGGCTGCCCTGACCTCGCCCTCGACGAAGTACTGCTGCAGGACATCGCCCCCAAGCTGGTTGCCGATGGCGGCCATGATCATCCCCTGGTCGAGCGCTAGGTAGCGCTGCGAGGCCAGTCCGGTGGTCACATCGATTGCGTCGTAGAAACCACCCGGCCCATAGACCCCGTCGCCGAACTCCAGGCGCAGCGCGGCCAGGTTGTCCATGGCTGCCGCAGAGGCGAAGTCGAGCGCCAGGAATGAGGCGTGGGGAGTAACTACTCCCCTGCCGTATTCGGTGGGCTCGGGCTGGGGTTCGCGACAGTCAGGAAAGCCGTAGTCGACGGTGGTGCGCTCCTGGTCGGAGCTGTAGCCGTCGGGGTTGAGCCCGATCGGGTCCACCCCGTACTCTCGGTAGCCCCCGTCGGGGTTGTTCGATGGCGAGAAGCCCCAGTAGCCGTATCCGGCCTCCTCCAGACCGTGCTCGATCTGGGCCTCGACGTAGAGCGGGTGGTTCACCCCCCAGCTGCGGCGACCCCACTGCTCCTCGGGAACCAAGAGCGGCACCATGAGCGCCTCGAACATGCTCCCGCCCCACGTGGGCACAAGTTGCAGCCCGCGGTAGGTGTAGGCCCCCTCGAAGACCTCGATCCCGAGATAGGTGCGCATCTCGCCCACCGGCTTCTGCTCTTGCCATCCCCAGTCGCAGGTGTCGGGGAAAGTGCGCCATGCGGCGAAGTAGTGCTCAGGCGGGATCTGGCCGAAGGCAATCCCCAGGTAGCTGGCGATACGAGGCTCGGTGTTGAACGAGCCGTAGTGGTGGCAGGTGTAGTACACGTCGGGGATGTCAC
>DATADW010000137.1:0-11739 GCA_036258335.1 Acidimicrobiia bacterium | reverse complement strand
GCTCATCCGAGCCAATGACATCCCGAACCCCGATGCCCTCAGGATCGGGATGCGGCTGCGCGTCCCTGGCGGCGGCAGCGGGGACAATGGCGGTGGTGACGGTGGCGGCGGCAGCGGTGGCGGCGGCAGCGGCAATGCTCGCGAGGGATGGGGTGTCCACGTAGTCCGGGCAGGCGAGATGCTGTGGCAGATCGCTCTCCGATACGGGACGACGGCTGGGGAGCTGATACGAGCCAACGACATCCCCAACCCCGATGCCCTCAGGATCGGGATGCGGCTCCGGGTGCCCAAGGCAGGTGCTCGCCCGCAGATCCCGTCGATCAAGTGCCCGGTGCGAGGTGCGGAGTTCATTGATGACTTCGGGGCACCGCGCCCCGGAGGTCGCACCCATGCCGGGATCGACCTCTTCGCCCCGAGGGGAACCCCGGTCAGGGCTCCGGTCTCGGGGTGGGTCGCTGCCTGGGTGGGCGACATCGGCGGCAGACAGGTTCGTCTCATCGGCGATGACGGGCATTACTACTCATCCAGCCATCTCAGCGCCTTTGGCACCGGTGGCTGGGTGGAGGGCGGCACCGTGATCGGGTACGTCGGGAATACTGGCAACGCGAAGGGCAGTCCTCCCCATGCCCACTTCGAGTTCCACCGCAATGGCGGCGCCGCAGTCAACCCCTACGGCATGCTGGTACGAGCCTGTGGGTGAGGATTAGACGGCAGACGGCAGACGGCAGACTGCAGACGGCAGACGGCAGACGGGGGAGGCATGTCACTCCCGCGGCGCCGGCTGGTCTGTCGTGCTTGATATCTCTCGGGTGAGCAGGTCGAGGCCGACTGGGCCGATTTCGAGGACCCTGTCGTGGAAGTCCCTCATGCTGAACCGTTCGCCCAGTCGCTGCTTCTCGCTCTCTCGCAGTCCGAGGATGACCCTCTCCCCCAGTTTGTACGAGATGGCCTGGCCCGGCCATCCGAGATACCGGGTGACTTCGCTTACGGCGTATTCATGTGGCTGGAAAGCGAGGCGCTCGAGCACCTGCACCCCGAGGTCGAAACTCCATTGTTCTCCGCCGGCGATCGGCGCCGAATCGGGAACCGGGTACCCCACATGGCACCCGATGTCTATGACAACCCGGCAGGCACGCAGGAGGTGCGAGACGACCATTCCCAGCACGTACTCGGGTCGCTCGAAGTAACCCAACTCGTCCATCAGCCGTTCGGCGTACAGCGCCCAACCCTCCCCCGAGCCCGAGTACCACACCGCGGTGCGATGCAGCCGACTGAGCCGGTCTCCCATCAACATCTGCGTCCCGATCTGGAGGTGATGCCCGGGAAAGCCCTCGTGGTAGGCAACCGACACCTCCTCGTAGAGGGGTACGTGCGGATCATCGGGAAGTGCGTACCAAACCCCCCCGGGTCGTGAGAAGTCCTCCGAGGGGGATTGGTAGAAGGCGCCGAGCGGCGTGCCCGGAGGGGCAAGATTGATGGTGATCTTCCGGATCTCGCTGGGAACATCGAAGTGGACGCCCTCGAGTGCAGACACCGCCGCCTCCTGCCGGTCCTGCATCACCTTGACGAATTCGTCGTGGTTGGCTGCGGCGTGCTCCAGATCAGACCGCAGCATGTCAACCACCTCGGCCGGCTGGGAACCCGGGAGTATCTGGTCCGCCAGCGAGCGGGCTCGCTCGGAAAGGGATGACACCTCGCCCCACCCCCAGAGATAGGCCTCGTAAGGATCGATCTCGCAGCCGAGGAAGCCTCTCGCCGCGGTGACGTACCGTGCCTCGCCCACCCCATCCGCTTCCCGGGAAGCCCCGAGATAACTGGTACGCAGGTATTCCCCGAAGTCGCTTGCGGCCGCTTTCGCCGCAGCGACCGCCTCGGCGAAACGGTCCTGCTCGGCACAATCTTCTGGCAGACGCCGGGCCAGCGACTGGAACCCTTTTTCATTTGCCAGTTTCGCCGTCTGGTCGATGACCGACTCCACCTGACGGCGCGCCACGGTCAGACCCCGGCGCCGCCCCTCCTCCAGACTGGCGCTCAAACCCTGGTAGAACCGGTCGAGCGACCCGATGCGGCGGATGACGAGGTCCTGGTCTTCGGGAGTGTCCAGCGGCATCAGGTCCAAGGTCTCCCGCAACAGCTGGAATGGCGAGGCGATGCTGTTGAGATCGCGCAGGTCCTCTCCCCTGGCGTGCTCGTCGCGCTCCTCCTCGATCATCTCGATGGCCACCTCGCGGGCGAGGCGATCCCATCTGTCAATCGGGGGCGGCAGCCGGTCGATGGCCTGCCGGTGCCTGGCTCGCATCTCGTCGATGGCGTCCAAGCCCTCTGGGCTCAGGTCATCCCACTCCGACCGATCGTTCCGGATACCGAGGTTGACGGCCATCATCGGGCTCATCTCGACCAAGTCATCCACGATCTCATCGGATAACGGGAACATCGCTCGTTCGGTCAGGTCGGCGCCTCCTCGTCTCGCTGGGACGGTAACCGGTAGTCTCGATGTCATGGAGGCGGTTGGGGTCGAGAACGGCCCCGAGGTGATCCCCGTAAGACCCGACGAGGATCTGGACCGGGAGCGTCTCGCTTCCTATCTGGTCTCCCGCCTGGCCGGTGCGGAAGGTCCCATGGAGGTGAGTCAGTTCGCCGGGGGCCATGCCAACCTCACCTATCAGCTCCGATTTGGCAGCACCGAGTACGTCCTTCGCCGGCCACCGCTCGGGCCGGTGGCACCGACATCGCACGACATGGGCCGCGAGTACCGGGTGCTGTCCACCCTTTGGTCTGCCTTCCCTCTGGCGCCGCGCGCCTATCTCCACTGCGATGACCTCTCGGTGATCGGGACGGAGTTCTTCATCATGGAGCGGCGGCATGGGGTGGTTGTCCGTGACCAGGTGCCGGCTGTTTTCGGTGGCGGTGCAGACCCCGTCGCCAATCGCCAGTTGTCGGAGGTAGTGATCGACACTCTCGCTGACTTCCATGCCGTCGACCCGGCCGAGGCCGGTCTGGGCGACCTCGGTCATCCGGAGGGGTTCCTCGAGCGCCAAGTGGGAGGTTGGATCGAGCGCTTTCGGAGGGCTAGCACGACACCCATCCCGGTCGCCGACGAGCTGGCCTCATGGCTTCCCGCAAGAATCCCCGACTCTCCAGCACCCACACTGGTCCACAACGACTGGCGACTTGACAACATGGCGGTGCACCCCGACGACCCGGCACGGTGTGTCGCCGTCTACGACTGGGATATGACGACTCGGGGCGATCCCATGGCCGACTTGGGGACGCTGCTGGCCGTCTGGTACCGAGCCGACGAGATCCCCTCGGCGCTGAACCCCATGCCGACCACGGTCCCGGGGTTCATGGACCGTGACGCCGCCGCTCACCGCTACGCCAAGGGAAGCGGAAGAGACCTTGCGGATCTCCCGTGGTACGTCGTGTTCGGCAGCTTCAAGATGGCGGTCATCCTCCAGCAGATCCATCTCCGCTGGCTGCATGGGCAGACTCGCGACGCTCGGTTCGCCACCATGGGAGACGCCGCCGACCAACTCTTCCGACTCGCCGCCGACCGCCGTCCGACCTGACCGCCACTTGTGGCCCGCATGGCTGGACACCCGGCCGTGTAGCCTCGCCCCAGTCGTGGACCTATACGCTCGGGTCAATATCCTCGGTGGCCGGGCGGTGAGGCTGCCGCGGGGCGACATCGACCAGGCCATCGCCCTCGACGCCGATCCGCTCGCCTGGGCGCGACGCTGGGTTGGCCGTGGCGCACCGCGCCTCCTCATCGTCGACCTCGATGCCGCCGCCCGCCGCGACGGCGACAACCGCTCCCTGATCAGCCGGATGCTCTCCGAGCTCGACGTCCCCGTCCAAGTCGCCGGAGGTATCCGGTCGCCCAGCGATGTCGATCGGATGCTCACCGCCGGCGCATGGCGTGTGGTGATGGGGACAGCCGCCATCGAGAATCAGAACATGGTCTGGGACCTTTGCCGGCTCTATCACGATCGGATATCTGTCAGCCTCGATGTCCTCGAAGACGAGGAGCTCGCCACCCGCGGCTGGACCTCGAACAGCGGCCGGTTTCTCGAGGAGGTCCTCATCGAGTTGTCGTCGGCGGGTGTGGCTTCGTTCATGGTGGCGGAGGCCGGGCGCGACTCCTTGGCCGAGCCACCCAACTTCGACGTCATCCGCACAGCCTTGGCAACTGTGGAGCAGCCGGTGATCGCTGCAGGCGGGGTTCGCAACCTGGCCGACCTCACCGCTCTCACCGAACTCGAGTCGGCGGGCCGCCGACTGGCCGGCGTCGTGGTGGGGCGCGAGGTCACCGTGGGCCGGTTCAGTATGGAGGACGCCGCTGAGGTGCTGACCCGCGCCGGTGTCGATTCGTGACGACCACACTCCGCATGGCGCCCACCACAAATAGTGGGATTCTCTCGTTGCGTGGCGGCTTGGCGTCGTGTAGCGTTAAACGAGTCCCAAAGGGGGCATGGCGGGCCTGAATCGGTCAAGTCCCGACAACGGGGCGCCGATAACTGGACCCTGGTTGTCATGGGGAAGTAGGGCAATGGTCGTCAAGATTCGGACCAAGCAGCGGGACGGGGAGCACGAGTACGTCGGGCACGTTCTGACTCGGGGCCCGAGCCGGATCGTCATGATCCTCACCGAGCCGTACCACACGGCCGGGGACTCGGTCACATTTCAGATCGCCGACGTCCTATCCGAGGAGCAACTCGAGGGGCGCGTCGCCAGCTGACAGCGGTTCAACGGGACCGCACGGCGAGGCGGTAAGCCAATAGCCTGCCGCCGTGCCCGAGGCGACGTTCGACACGCTTCTTGTCGTATTCATTGCTGCAGCCATCACCCCGGTTCTGGCGAGGTGGCTGAAAGGCGTCCCGGTGCCTGCGGTGGTGCTGGAGATCGCCGCCGGAGTGCTCATCGGCCCTGAGGTTCTCGGGCTGGCCAGTGAGGACGCCGTCACCAAGGACCTCGCCAACTTCGGGCTCTCGCTGCTCATCTTCCTTGCCGGCTACGAGGTGAACCCGGCTCGTATCCGTGGCCGGCCCCTCCGCTTCGCCGCCGGTGGCTGGCTCATTTCGCTCGCGGCCGGATTGGGGATTGGCGCCCTCTTGGCACGTTCTGGGAACGTGTCTGCCCTGGTGGTGGGGCTGGCGCTGACCACCACGGCGCTGGGGACACTGGTCCCCATCCTGCGGGACGCCGGCGTGCTCGGAGACAGATTCGGCACCCACGCCCTGGCAATCGGGACCATCGGCGAGTTCGCCCCAATCGTCGCAATAGCCCTGCTGCTCAGCGGAGACAACCCGGGTAGAACCGGGCTCCTGCTCCTGGCCTTCGTGGCGGTGACGCTGATCGTCGCCTTACTCGCATCTCGCCCGCGGTCGCCTGCGGCGATGCGCTTCCTGGGCGAGAGTCTCCACACCACCGGGCAACTACCCGTGCGGCTGGCGATGCTCATCCTGGTGTCTCTGATCTGGCTGACGCTCGAGTTCGGGCTCGATGTGCTGCTCGGCGCCTTCGCTGCTGGGATGGTCATCCGGCTTGCTTCGAGTGGTGAGCAGGCATCGGAGCTGGGGAGCAAGCTGGAAGGGATCGGGTTCGGCTTCTTCATCCCCATCTTCTTCGTCATGACCGGGGTCACCTTCGACATCGAAGGGTTGCTGGCCGACACGCAGGATCTGCTGCTGCTCCCCTTGTTCCTCATCCTCTTCTTCCTGGTCAGGGGCCTGCCCATCCTCCTCTACCGGTCTGAACTGGAGCGGCCCGACCTGGTCCCGCTCGCCTTCGTCTCGGCCACGGCTCTGCCCCTGGTGGTGGTGATCACCGAGATCGGGGTATCGACCGGCCGGATGGCCCCGAGTCTGGCCACTGCGCTGGTGGGTGCCGGGATGCTGTCCGTTGTCCTCTTCCCGGCGCTGGCTCTGCGACTCAAGGCCCGATCAACCCAGCGGCCTCCCGCTGATACCGTGACGCCGCCGTGAGCCTGCTAGATCGCCTGCGCGCCCCCGCCAATGTCGGGGACATCACGGGAAAACGGTGGGACGCCATCGTGATTGGTGGCGGCCACAACGGCCTTGCCGCCGCCGCCTATCTCGCCCCAACCGGCAGACAGGTCCTGGTGTTGGAGCGCCGCGATCGGCTCGGCGGGGCGGCCACCGTCGAGGAGATGTGGCCCGGCTACCACATATCCCCGTGCGCCTATCTCGCCGGGCTGCTCCACCCGAGGGTGATCGACGATCTCGACCTGCGCCGCCACGGCTTTGCGGTGACCACCATCGACCCGGACCTCTTTGTCCCATTTGTCGATGGCAGCTCGCTCACCTGTTGGTCGGACCCCGAGCGGACCGTCACCGAGATCGCACGGCTCTCCCCCCCGGACGTAGACGGATACCTGGCCCGTCAGCGACTGTGGGACCGGATTCGCGATGCGCTCCGTCCTGAAGGCGACCGCGATGTCTGGCTCGGCGAGCCGCCGTCCCGCTCCGAGATCGAGGAACGGCTCGGGGGCGACGTCGAGCTCATCCACGTCCTCTTCGAGCAGTCGCAGATCGACCACCTGTCGAGCTTCTTCAAAGACGAGAGGCTCATCACCGCATACGCCGGCCAAGGGGTCATCGGGACCAACGCATCGCCATTCGACCCCGGTACCGCCTCGATCGAGTTCCACCACTCATCTGGGCGGCTGGAGGGTCAAGCAGGCACATGGGGGTTCGTCTCCGGTGGGATGGGGACGGTGTCTGCGGCGCTGGCCGATGCCGCCCGTGAGGCTGGTGCGACGCTCGCTACCGGTGTCGAGGTTGGCAGCATCCTGCCGGGGGAGGGTGTGGAACTAGCCGACGGTGGCATCCTCCATGCGCCCGTCGTGTTGTGCAATGCCGACCCCGAACGGGCGGCGGCGCTGCTCGGAGCCGCGGCGCCCGTGTCGTTCATGCAACGGGTCGAGGAGGTACCCCGCACCTCCCCCGTGGTCAAGGTCACGTACGCCCTGTCAGATTTGCCCGACTTCGGCGCCAGGCACGCCACCTCGGCACAGGTCGAGATCACCACCGGCCCCGCCGCCATGCACGAGTCGTACCTCGCCGCCGCTCGGGGCGAACTGGCCGAGGAGCTCTGGTGCGAGCTCTACTTCCAGACCGTTTACGACCCATCGATTGCCCCTCCGGGAAAGCATGTTCTCTCCGCTTTCTGCCAATACGTACCCCACACCTTCGCCACCGGGAGCTGGGAGGAGCGGCGAGACGAGGTGGGCGATCTCGTGACCCGCTCGATCGAGCGGTTCGCACCCGGTTTCTCCGACCTGGTCGAGCAGCGCCACATCGACGGGCCACCCGATGTGGAGGACAGGATCGGGCTCAGCGGGGGCCACATCTTTCAGGGGGAATGCCTGCCCGCCTTCATGTGGGATCGCCGACTCCCCTATCGGACTGGCGCCGATGGCGTCTATCTGTGCGGGGCCGCCACCCATCCCGGCGGCAGCGTGATCGCGGTCAACGGTCGCAACGCGGCAATGGCGGTATTGGCAGATCGAGAGTACTGAGTACTAAGTACTGAGTACTTCTCCACACTCCCTTCACATTGTCTCCACGTTCTCGACCGACGATGCGATGGTCACAGACGAAAGGAGTGACCATGAACCGTCGAGTCTGGTTGAGCGTGTTGCTCACCGTGCTCGTAATCGGTGTCGTTGCCGCAATCGGCTACGGCGTGTATCAGATCGGATTCGATCAGGGGGTGGCCGCAACGGCCGGTGAAACGACCACGGTCGTCCAAGTCGGCCACCGCGGCTATGGGTGGGGGTTCTTCCCCTTCTGGTTCATCTTCCCGCTGTTCTTCTTCCTGTTCATAGTCGGGAGGGCGTTCTGGTGGGGGCCCTGGCGAGGTGGATGGGGCGGGCCCTATGGCGCCGGGCCGTACCGCGGCGGCCAAGGCGACGTCCCGCCGCATATCGACCAGCGTCTCACGACGTGGCACGAACAAGCCCACGCCGAGAAACAGGAGTGATCCAGGGGCGCGGCCGGTTCAAGCCGGCCGCGCCTTTTGGTGGCGAGATCGTGAGAATGGGGCGATGCCCACAGTCCTGGTCGTAGACGACGAGCTCAAGATCACCCGGCTGGTGCGCGACTACCTGGAGCGGGCGGGCATGGCCGTGCTCACCGCTTCGGACGGCCCAGGGGCGATTGCCGCGGTCCGGGCGGCAAGACCCGACCTGGTCGTCCTCGATCTTGGGCTCCCCGGGATGAGCGGGCTCGACGTGACCACCCAGCTTCGCCGCTCCAGCACCATCCCCATCATCGTGCTCACCGCTCGCAGCGAGGAAACCGACCGGGTGGTCGGACTCGAGCTCGGAGCTGACGACTACGTGGTCAAACCGTTCAGTCCCAAGGAGCTGGTGGCAAGGGTGCGCGCCGTGCTGCGCCGAGTTGAGGCGGCCCACGCCGGCGCCGATGTGATCGACGCCGCCGACATCACCATCGACGTCCCCCGCAGAAGGGTCACGGTGGGTGATAAAGCCGTTGAGCTGACCGCCACCGAGTTCGACTTGGTGCTGACAATGGCGCGCCGACCAGGGCAGGTCTTCACCCGCTCGCAGCTGCTCGACGCGGTCCACGGCGTCGCCTTCGAGTCGTACGAGCGGGCCATCGATGCCCACGTGAAGAACATCAGGCGGAAGCTCGAGCGCGACCCGCGCCACCCCCGTTACATCCAGACGGTCTACGGCGTCGGCTATCGGTTCGCCGATGCCTGACCGCCGGTCCCGCCACGGGCCTCCCCCGTGGTGGCCGGAGGAAGAGGGCTGGCCGCCGTCGTCGGCCAGCGGCCCGTGGAGGTCGTGGAGGCGGAGGGCGATCTGGCTGGCGGTCGCCGGCGTTGGGGCGCTCATCCTCTTCTGGAGCGTGGCCGGGTTCTTCTTCTTTGGCGGAGGCGGCCGTCCCGGGCGCGGCTTCTTTCCCTGGTTCATCATCCCCATCACCCTGTTGATCCTGTTCGCTGTGGGTCGGGGAGTGCGTCGCACCTGGGCTCCCATGGGGAGCCTCATCGACGCCACAAGCCGGCTGGCCGATGGCGACTACCGGGCTCGAGTGGAGCCCGCCGGACCACCCCAGCTGCGCCAGGTGATGAGCGCCTTCAACCGGATGGCCGGCCGGATCGAGGCGGCCGACGAGCAGCGGCGGAGACTGCTCGCCGACCTCAGCCACGAGCTGCGGACCCCACTCACCGTGATCCAGGGAAGCGTCGAGGCGATGCTTGACGGGGTGCACCCTGCGGACGACGACCACCTGACTCGGCTGCTCGAGGAGACCCGGGTGCTCAGCCGACTGCTCGATGACCTACGAACAGTGACGCTTGCCGAGGCAGGTCGGTTGTCGCTCCACCTCGAGCAGACAGACATCGGGGCTCTAGTCGAGGACGCCGTCGCTTCGCTGTTGTCCCAGGCCGAGGAGGCGCGGGTTTCCATGACGGTGGACGCGGGATCGGATCTGCCCGAGGTCGAGCTCGACCCCGTTCGGATCCGAGAGGTCGTGGTCAACCTTGTGATCAATGCGCTGCGGCACACCCCGCCGGAGGGGAGCGTCATCGTCTATGTGGCCATCGACCCGGCCGGCGTTCTGGTATCAGTGCGAGACGACGGCACCGGGATCCAACCTGATGCCCTTCCCCATGTCTTCGACCGGTTCGTCAAGTCGGCCGACTCCACCGGGACGGGTCTTGGTCTGACTATTGCCCGAGACCTGGTCGAGGCCCACGGGGGCTCCATCACCGCGATCAGTTCGCCGGAGAGAGGGACAACGGTGAACTTCACCATTCCGGTCCGAGCCCGCTGAGTCAAGCGACCGGCCCCTCCGACCGATACCACATCGGGACCCCAGGCTGAGCACAGGTTGCTGGCTATCGTGGCCCAGGCGGTCGAATTGTCGAAAGGGCATTGGTGGAGTCCAGAACAGCGGTCGTGCTCGACGGTTCGAGCCTCACCGTCGGTGAGATCGTCTCAATCGGGCGCGGCGAGAGGGCGGTGACGCTCGATCCCGGCGCCATCGAACGGTGCATCGCCAGCCGCAGCTTTCTCGAGGAAGAGGTCGCCGCCGGCAAGGTGATCTACGGCGTCAACACCTCGTTTGGCCCGATGTGCAACAAGATCATCAGCGACGAGGAGATCGAGGCTCTCCAGGTCAACCTCATCCGGAGCCACGCCGCCGGTTTGGGCGACCCACTCGATCCCGCCGTGGCCACCGCGGTCACCGCCGTCCGGCTCAACACCTTGGTGAAGGGGTACAGCGGGGTCCGGATTGAGTTGCTCGAGGCGCTGGCCGAGATGATCAACCGGGGCATCGCCCCGTACATCCCCGAGAACGGGAGCGTCGGTGCCAGCGGCGACCTCACCCACCTCGCCCATCTGGCGCTGGGTGTGATCGGTGAAGGTCAGCTCTTCTACAAGGGACGCCTGAGGCGAGCCCAGGAGGTGCTGGCCGAAGAGGGCCTCACCCCGGTCCGCCTCGCCTTCAAAGAGGGCTTGGCGATGATGAACGGGACGGCGGCCGCCACCGCCATCGCCGCTTTCGCCGTCCACGACGCCCGCCGGCTCCTCAACCTGGCCTGCGTAACCGGAGCGTTTGGGATCGAGGTGTTCGCCGGTCTCGACGACGCCTTCGACGAGGACCTGCACCGGGTGAAGCCGCACCGCGGACAGCAGCACATCGCCGACACCATCCGCCTGCTTTGCCGCGATTCGAGCAACGTCACCAGCAGAGAGGGGATCCACTCGCTGATCCGGCAGGAGGAGACCACCGGCCCCGTCTACGAGACGAGCCTCACCGTTCAGGACGTCTATTCGATCAGGTGCACCCCCCAGATTCTGGCGCCGGTGGTGGAGGCGATCGACGAGGCGACCCGGGTGCTCGAGGTTGAGGCAAATTCGACGAACGACAACCCGCTGGTTTTTCCCGAGCAGCGCAAGGTCGTCCACGGAGGGAACTTCCACGGCCAGAGCGTCGGGTTCGTCTCCGACATGCTGGCGATCGCCGTTTCGACGCTGTGCAACCTCTCGGAACGCCGCATCGCCAAGTACCTCGACGTGAAGCTCAACCAGGGCCTCCCCGAGTTCCTCATCGCCGGGACGGTCGGGCTCACCATGGGCTTTATGGGATCGCAGTACCTGGCCACATCGACCACCGCTGAGAACCGCCAGCTGGCCAACCCCGTGAGCACGCTCACAATCTCCACCAACGCCGCCAATCAAGACGTCGTCCCCATGTCCCCAGTGGCGGCGCGCAAGGCGCTTCGGGCTGTGGAGAACGCCAAGCACATCCTCACCCTCGAAGTTCTGGTCGCCATGCAGGCACTCAGCTTCAGGGGTATCGATGGCCTCGGCACCGGAACCGGACAGGTCCACGCCGTGCTCGACGAGCACTTCGAGCAGTACGACAACAACCGGGTGCTCCATGACGACCTCGTCCGCTTCCGCAGTCTGCTCTTCTCGTCAAATCTTCTCGACGACCTCAGCGGCTATCTGAACTGAGGGTTCTGGGTTCAGACCGGACGGCGGACTGCGGTACGACGGCTCTCTATGCAGGCGGGTGACGGGTTGTCCTTGCGCCGGATGGTATGGGTTTTCTTCCGTCTCCCGTCTTTCGTCTTGGGTTCCTGGGTATTGTCCTCACCCATAACATGACCCCACGAATCATGACCCTTAGGGTGTAGTGATGGAAACCTGGGATGCGATCACATCGCGCCGCAATG
>DATADW010000136.1:0-2311 GCA_036258335.1 Acidimicrobiia bacterium | reverse complement strand
CCTCGGCGTAGGCTTGACAGAGTGCGGCCCGAGACCGCTTACACCAAACTCGGTGAGCAGCGCATCGCCTACCAGGTGTTCGGCAGCGGCCCGCCCGACCTGCTGCTGACGGCTGGGAGTTTCGGTCACACCGATGTTCTGTGGGACGAACCGTCTGCCGCCCTCTTCATGAGACGCCTCGGGTCTTTCTGCCGGGTGATCCGCTTCGACCATCGGGGCACAGCCAACTCGGATCCGATGCCACCCGAAGGGCTCCCCTTGTGGGAGTCCCACGGCCTCGAGGTGGAGGCGGTGTTGGACGCCGCCGGTTCGGAGCGGGCGGTGATCCTGGCGGGCGCCGGAGGAGGGCCCGGCGCAGTGCTGTTCGCCACGACACGGCCGTCGCGCACCGCCGGGCTGATCCTCTACAACTCCGCCGCCAAGTTCATTGCCTCGTCCGACTTCCCCCTTGGCATAGCCCCGGAAGCGGCGGATGCGATGGTCTCGATGTACGAGCAGGCGTGGGGAACCGGGGCCCTGGCCGCCTTGCTGGCGCCGAGCCGCGCCGACGACGAGCGCTTCCGCAGCTGGTACGCCCGCTTCGAACGTGCCATCGGCACCCCGACCGTGGTGCACCACCTGCTGCAGCCGATGCTCTCACTCGATGTTCGCCCCTTCCTCTCGGCGGTCACCGCCCCCACGCTGGTGCTGCACCGGCGGGGATACCAGATGCTGACTTTGGACCATGCCCGCTATCTCGCCGAACACATCCCTGGCGCTCGCCTGGTTGAGCTTCCGGGGAACGACGGCGGGCTGTTCTGGGAGGAGCCAGACTTCACCCTGGATGCGGTGCGAGAGTTCGTCTCCGGCAACGGCTCGCCGGCACCCCCAGAACGGGTCCTCGCCACGGTGCTGTTCACCGACATCGTCGGCTCCACCGAGCGGCTGCGGCAGCTCGGCGACCGCGAGTGGAGCGAGGTGGTACGCATCCACGACGAGGTCGGCGCCCACATCGTCGCCGCATACCAGGGCCGGCTGGTCGAAACCACCGGCGACGGGATCTTCGCCACCTTCGATGGGCCGGGGCGGGCCATCGCCGGCGCGGTCGAGCTCCGCCACGAGCTGTCAGCCCTCGCTATCGAGATCCGCGCCGGGCTGCACACCGGGGAGGTGGAGCTGATCGAGGGCCGGGTACGCGGTCTCTCGGTGCACCTCGCGAACCGGATCATGTCGCTGGCCGGAGCCGGCGAGGTGCTCATCTCACGAACGGTGCGCGACCTGATCTCCGGCTCCGGCATTGGCCTCGAAGACCGGGGCTTCCATCAGCTCAAGGGCATCGAGGAACCCTGGCAGGTGTACGCGGTCACCACGGGCTGACTGCCCGTGCCAGCGACACAATCGAGGATTACGCCGGCGCCGACCCGATACGGAACCGACACCCTGCCACCCTCGAGCACTAGGGCCCTGGCGTCAGGAGCACATCGAGCAGCCAGCGGTCGACGTCGGGTCGGACTGATTCCTTCAGGTCGAGTGCGAGGGTCTCGACCGCGGTTGTCGGGTGGATGATGCCGAGCCCGGGGCAGGCGTCCGGGATCGGGACACGCCGCTGGTCGTTCAGACCGCTCCCGATCGCGGTGACGTTCAAGCGGGAGCTCGGGGCTAGCGAATCCCCCCTGGTTCGGGGCGTCCCCTATATCCATTCACCCTGGTACTCGGAGGACAACCTTTCCCATTTGGTCACCCTCGTCGAGCCTGGCGAGAGCATCGGGGAGACGGTCGAAGGGGAAGACGACGTCGATTGGCACGGTCACCCGGCGTGATCCCACCATCTCAGTCACCTGGGCGAAGTCGACATGGTCAAACATGGTCGACCCGATGATCTCGAGTTGCTTGTAGAAGAGGACGGTGAGCGGCAACTCGACTTTGCTTCCACTTGTGGCCCCACAGACGGCCAGCCGTCCTCCCGGAGCGAGCGACCGCATCGATTGGTTCCATGTGGCCTCGCCGACGCTGTCGACCACCACGTCGGCCTTCCGCCCTGCCGCATCGGCCAGCTCGTACGAAAAGCCGCCGCCCGAGTCGTAGGCGCCGGTGGCGCCGTTGGCCAGTGCCCAATCCAACTTGGCTGGGTCAGTCGAGGTGACGTGGACCTCGGCACCCGCCGCTAGGCCGAGCGAGAAGGTGGCCGCGGCTACGCCGCCGCCTATCCCGACCACCAGGAGCAGGTCACCGTTCGAGAGCCGCAGCGTCGCAGCATGCGGTGCGCCGTGCCGGTCACCAGACCGTACGAACCGGCTTCCTCCCAGCTCAGTTGCCCCGGTTTGGGCACGGC
>DATADW010000135.1:0-1971 GCA_036258335.1 Acidimicrobiia bacterium | reverse complement strand
GGCGAGCTCGCGCCCGCCGCCTTCGCCAAAGAGGTTGTAGGTCTCACCGTGGTCGCAGGTGAACCCGGCCATGTTCTCGATGACACCGACAACCGGCAGGTACGAGCGCCTTGCCATGTCGGCAATACGGATTGCCACCTTCTGCGCCGCCTTCTGCGGTGTGGTCACAACGACCATCTCCGCTTGAGGAACCATCCTGGACAGAGCCATCTGGATGTCACCGGTGCCCGGCGGCATGTCGATGACCAGGTAGTCGATGTCGCCCCAAGCAACCTGCTTGAGGAATTGCTCCAGCGCCCGGGAAAGCATCAGCCCGCGCCACATGAGCGCCGTCTCCTCCGACTCGATGATGAGACCGGTGGAGACGACCTTTATCCCCGCGGCCTCCGCCGGGATGATGAGCCGGGTGTCGTCGGCGGCGGCAAGCCGGTCGGTCACCCCCAACATCCTCGGTACCGAGAAACCCCAGATATCGGCGTCCATCAAACCCACCCTGAGGTCTCGATCGGCCAGGGCCACCGCCAGATTGACGGCTACCGAAGACTTGCCAACGCCGCCCTTCCCCGAGCCAACGGCGATGACGCGGGTGGTGGGGGACACCTGGGTGGGCTCGGCGTCCTCCCGGGCGCGGCGACGGGCCGTGGCCATGAGCTCGGAGCGCTGCTTCCTCGTCATGGCGGTGGTGCGGACGACGACATCGCGCACCCCTGGGATCGCCATCACCTTGCGTGCCGTGTCCTGCTCGATCTGGCCGCGCATCGGGCACTGAGCGATGGTGAGGGCCACCCCGACCGTCACGACCCCATCGGCGAGGTCGACGTCGGTCACCATGCCGAGTTCGACGATGTCGCCCCCCAACTCGGGGTCGACGACACCGCGCAGAGCCTGGTAGACGTCGTGCTCGGTGGGCATGACCCCCATGATATGAGCCATTTACACTATGCAGACCGTGGGAATAGATGTCCGTGCCGCGGCGTATAATGACGTGGAGCGCCATTCCTCAGGAGTCACCCACCAATGACGCAGGTCCTCAACATCAAGCCACGAGCGCCGAAGCGAGCGGTCACCCTCACCGATGGCGCCGTGAGCAAGATCAACGAGTTGCTCGCCACCGAGGGAGACGACTCACTGGCGCTGCGGATGGCGGTCCGCCCCGGGGGCTGCTCGGGGTTCTCCTACGAGATGTTCTTCGACTCAGAGATCGAAGGCGACGACGTCGTCGAGGAGTACGGAGGGGTGCGGGTCGTGGTCGATCCCCAGAGCCTGGACCGGCTGCGCGGCTCGGTTCTCGACTACAAGGAAGGGTTGATGGAGGGCGGGTTCGCCATCAACAACCCGAACGTCAGTCGCTCCTGCGGGTGCGGCAACAGCTTCAGCTGAGCCCTAGGCAGTGACTAGCCCGGGGGCGCGGGCGCCGACACCGTCGGTTCCTGCCCGGGTTGAGCACCTGCTTTCCGCTCGGCTGTTCCTGGCTCCACAGATAGCGGGCGACCGCCTGTACTTCATCTCTGATCTATCTGGGCGGTTGAGCCTCTATGCGATGGACGCCGGGGGCAGCGTCCCCGAACCTCTGCTCCCCCCCGACATCGCCCTCCTCACACCCGAGCTGATCGATGGGGAGTCGTTCGTCGCTTTGCCTCAACTCGGTCAGCTGTTCGTCATGGTCGATCGGGACGGTGACGAGAACCTGCAGCTCTGCCGTATCCCGATCGATGGGGGCGACCCCGAGTCGGTCTTCGGCGAGCGGTTCGCCAACCAGCAGATGGTGCTGATCGAGCTTTCACCGGAAGGTGTCGGGACCATCTGGGTCGACCCCAGGCGCCGACCCGAGCAGGAAGCCTACGAGATCGACGTCACGGCCGAGACGGCGACGCTGTTGGCTAAGTCCCGGTACGGGGCGTTCGCGCTGGGGCACGACGATGACCGGTCGCGCTATCTGATCGTGGACGGTTACACCACCGGCGACGACAC
>DATADW010000134.1:0-1829 GCA_036258335.1 Acidimicrobiia bacterium | reverse complement strand
ACGCACTGTGCCGGTCGCAGGTGAGTGCGATGATGTACGGGCGAAGGTTCCATGGAGATCCCCATCCGGGAAACGTCATGCTGCTGGACGACGGCTCGCTTGGTCTGGTCGATTTCGGGATCACCGGCCGGCTCGACACCTACGAACGGGCCTCCGTGTTCGAGACCCTTCTCTCCATGAGGCTGGAGACGCCGGCCCTCCTTTACGACGCTCTCATGACGATTGGAGCCATTGAGGCCGAGCACGACCCCAACCAGGTGGAGCGGGGAACTCGCCCAGTTCCTCACGTCGATGGCGGGATCGGGACTCCCCGGGCCTGATGCGCTGACCGACCTTCTCCGACTCACCACCAGGTTGGGCATGCGTCTTCCACCGTCAACCACGACGATGTTCCGTGCCCTCGCCACTCTCGCCGGCACCCTCGAGACCCTTTCAACCGGGTACCCGATCCTCGATGTGGCGGCTGAGATCGGCGGGGATGAGATGAAAGAGCGGAGACGCCCACCTCGATGGGCGGTATCTGCCTTGGAGCCTTACCCACGGAAGGAGGTCGGAGGTCAGCGCCTCGTATTATCTATGCGCCGCGGGTCTCATCCTCGTTGGCATGAAGGGCACCGATGGCGAAGCATCGGACATCTCGCCGGACTGTGCGGGTGTTGTTCCTCGCCTCCAATCCTCGCGGCACCCGCCAGCTCAGGCTTGACGAGGAAGCCCGGACGATCGAGGAGAGACTGGAGGAGGGGACATCGCGGATCGTCTTCCGCACCCACTGGGCGGTTCGGCCTACCGACCTTGCGAGGGCGATGCTCCGGTTCCGTCCGCACATCGTCCAGTTCAGCGGTCACGGGTCCCCCCAAGGGGTCATCCTCGAGGATGGGACAGGTGCGGCAACGCCGGTGCCGCCCGAGGCGCTCGCCGACCTCATCGGGGCGATCGGCACCGTCCGGTGCGTCGTGCTCAATGCCTGCTGGTCGACCACCCAGGCCGAGGCGATACGCCACCATGTCGACTTGGTCGTCGGGAGCCGTGCCGACATCGCCGATCCCGCTGCCATCGCCTTCTCCGCCGGCTTCTACCGAGCGCTGGGCTTCGGCGAGCCGCCTTCCAGCGCATTCGAGCTCGGTCGCAACGAGGTGGATCTGCTCGGCGCTCCCAATCCGGACACGCTGCAGTTGCAGGTCCGCGAAGGCGTCGACCCCGAGTCGGTGGGCGCGCTCGGAGACCTTCCTCGGCTGCCGTGGCCGGTCATCGCCGGTGGGGTCGCCGCGGCAGGCGTGGTAGCGGCCGCGTTGCTGCTGACCCGGGCTGACCCACCTGCGAGGCCGGGCTGGGATGTGCTGCTCGACACTTCGGCTGCCATGGCGGCGGAATTCGAGCCGGGTGTCTCCAAGCTGGACGCCGCGCGGCGGGTGGTGTCGGAGCAGCTCGGGCCACGCGCCGAGTCGGATGTACTGGGTTTGCGCGCCTACGGCCACCCCTGCGCCGGTTCCGGCGACCTGCTTGTCCCGATGGATCTGCAAGCCATCGACAGCATCGAGCAGGCGCTGGATGGGGTCGAAGCCGGCGGCCCCTTCGATCTGGTGGGGGGTGTGATCGGGGCTTCCGGCGACCTGATCAACGCCACGCCGCGCCTCAACCTGTCCAGCCGGAATCTGCTGGTGATCACCGCAGAGGGGGACGCCTGCCACGAGGACCCAGGTGATGCCGTCGCAGAGATACGCCGTCGGATCGAAGACGAGATCGGTCCCGACGCGCAGGGCAACTTGATCAACCTGGAGATCCACGTGATCGGGCTCGGCGTGCCCGACGATCGAAGAGTGGCGCTTGAG
>DATADW010000133.1:0-19080 GCA_036258335.1 Acidimicrobiia bacterium | reverse complement strand
GTCGAGACGGTCACCTGTTGTGGCCATCCATCTCACCGACCGCTGTAACGGGGCCGCTCTCTCGAACCGGATGGACCGCGCCGCGCGCCCCGACGTGACATGGCCCAGTGTCCGGTAAGCCGAGCCCAGGCTGTCGAGGAGGTGGCCCTCTGGTGTGCGCGGCGCCCGGTCCCCTTCAGAAACCCGCCCGAGTTGCCTGGCACGGATGTCGGTCACCCTGTCGGCCTCGGCGAGCAGGGCCCGAAGTGCCTGGCATGCGGTGGGTGGGGCCGTGGTCGTGGTGGCCAGCGGAGCCGTTATCGCTGGCGTTGCCGGCACGGCGACGGTGGACGGTGGCAACGTCGACGAAGCGATGGCAATGGACGGGGCGACCGATGTGCCGGAGACGGCGTCGCCAGGGTTGCACGCCGCCACGACCACCAGGGCAATCAGACAAGTCCGACGCTGCCGCACTCAAGCCAGGGTAGGTCCGGGTCCCAGCATGACCTCGGAGCTCAGCCCCTGAGCGTTGCCTCCGCCAGCTCGGCGCGGTGGCTGCTCAGCGCCGCGGCCAGGTCCTTGTCCGACAAGGCGAGGATGGCAACAGCGAGCAGAGCGGCGTTGACCGCACCGTCGATCGCCACCGTCGCCACCGGAACCCCAGTGGGCATCTGGACGGTCGCCAGCAGCGCGTCCAACCCGTCGAGAGACGCCGACAGAGGGACGCCTATCACCGGCAGGGTGGTCTTGGCCGCCATGATCCCTGCGAGATGGGCCGCTTTACCGGCCCCGGCAATGATGACGGCGAACCCGTCATCCGCGGCGCTGGAGGCAAATTCGAATGCCTGATCAGGCGTCTTGTGCGCCGAGAGCACCATGACCACATGGTCGATGCCGAACTTCTCCAGGGTGTCAGCGGCGCGCTGCATGACCGGGCGATCCGATCCCGAGCCCATGAGAACGGCAACGCGTCGTTGGCGGCTCTCCTTCTGCTCGGACGAGGTCAAGCGCTCACACTCCTCTGCTGTGGCAATGGCACGGTACCGGTGGCAGACACGGGCGAGTTCACCGCTCCGATGTCGTTGCGGTAGGTCATCCCGGGGAATCGCACCAATTCGACTGCCTCGTAGGCGCGTCTGCGGGCCGCCGCCAGATCCTCGCCGAGCCCGACGACATTGAGCACTCGGCCGCCTGCTGTGAGCGGGCGCCGGTCGTCGCCCGTGGTGGCGGCGTGGAAGAGAAGGACGTCGTCTAGATCGGCCACCGCATCGGATCCGGTGATCGGGTCGCCGATGCGCGGTTCGTCGGGGTAACCGGCGGTGGCGAGCACCACGTCGACCGCGGCCTGCGGTGACCATTGCAGCGCCTCGGGCAGACTCCCGTTCAGTGCGCCGAGCATCACCTCGACCAGGTCGTCCTCCAACCGGGGAAGGACCACCTGGGCCTCGGGGTCGCCGAGACGGCAGTTGAACTCGAGAACCTGGGGACCGTCGTCTGTCAGGACAAGCCCGGCATAGAGGAACCCGGTGTACTGGTCGCCCCTTTCATCGAGTTCGGTCAGCACGGGGAGTACGACGGTGTCCCTGATCGTGTCAACCAAGCCGGCGGGCAGGTCGGGAACCGGGGAGAAGGCCCCCATACCCCCGGTGTTCGGCCCCAGGTCAGCATCGAGGAGCCGCTTGTAGTCGCGCGCCGGTGCCAGCGTCACCGCTGCCCGCCCGGCGCACATGGCGAATACCGAGACCTCGGGGCCAGCAAGGAAGTCCTCGATGAGGACCGTGCTCCCTGCCGAGCCGAAGTCCCCTTGGAAGCACCGATCCACCCAGCGATGCGCCGCATCGACCTCATCGGTCACCAGGACGCCCTTTCCTGCGGCGAGCCCGTCGGCCTTGACGACAAAAGGACCAACCGCTCTCCTGATGTGGTCGTGCGCCGCTGTCGCGTCGTCGAACACAGCCGCTTCCGCGGTTGGGACCCCGGCACTCTTCATGACCTCTTTTGCGTACGACTTGGAGGACTCGAGCCGTGCCGCCGCCCGGGAGGGGCCGAAGGCGGGGATGCCACGGGACCGCAGCGCATCGGTCAGCCCCGCTGCCAGCGGCGCCTCGGGCCCTACCACCACCAGATCAACTGCCTGGGCGGCGGCCACTGCGGCCACCGCCCCGACGTCGGTCGGCTCGACGCCCTCGATCCTGTGGCCGAGCGCCGACATCCCCGGATTCCCGGGCAGCAGGAGCAGGTCGGCGAGCGAGCCGCGGCGTCGCATTGCCCACGCCAGTGCGTGCTCCCGGCCACCACCGCCGACGAGAAGCGTTTTCATGGCCTGGAGATCACCTGCTGGCGCTCCGGCCCAACCGATACCCAGTCGACGGGAACCCCGGACGCCTCCTCGATGACCTCGATGTACTGCCGGGCCTCCTTGGGCAGCTCGTCATAGGTGCGCGCCCCGCTGATGTCGCTCGACCAGCCGGGTAGGTCCTCGTAGACGGGCACACAGGTGTACAGAACGCGCTGCTGTCGGGGAAACTCCTCGTAACGCTCACCCAGCGAGGTGTAAGCGACTGCCACCCTGATCGACTCGAAGTGAGAGAGGATGTCGAGCTTGGTGAGGAAGAGCCCGGTGAGGCCGTTGATCCGAGCGGCATAGCGCAGCGCCACCAGATCCAGCCAGCCGCAGCGCCGGCGACGACCGGTCACCGTTCCGTATTCCCCGCCGAGCTCAACCATCGCATCCCCCACCTCGTCGTCGAGCTCGGTCGGGAAGGGGCCTGTGCCCACCCGCGAGATGTACGCCTTGGCAACGCCGATCACCCGGTCGATCGCCTTGGGGCCGATCCCGGTGCCTGTCAGCGCTCCTCCGGCCGTCGGGTTGGACGAGGTGACAAACGGATATGTGCCGTGATCTATGTCGAGCAGGGTCGCCTGGGCGCCTTCGAAGACGATGTCCTCCCCCTTGTTCAATGATTCCCACACGAGCAGCGATGTGTCAGTGACAAACGGCGACAACCGCTCAGCGTGCGCCAGGTACTCGGTGGCGATCGGCGCCACCTCCATTGGGAGTTGGTTGTAGACCCTGGAAAGGATCTTGTTCTTCTCAGCCAGAGCCGTGTCCAGCTTGTCGCGGAAGATGCTGGGGTCGAACAGATCCTGGACCCTGATCCCGGTGCGCGACACCTTGTCGGTGTACGCCGGGCCGATCCCCTTCTTGGTGGTCCCGATCTTGTTCCTACCCAGGTAGCGCTCCATGACGGCGTCGAGCTTGCGGTGATAGGGCATCACCAAATGGGCGTTGCCTGACACCCGGAGGCGGGTCGGGTCTATCCCCCGCTGGGTCAACATGTCGACCTCGCCAAGGAGCACCTTGGGATCGACTACACAACCCGAGGCGATCACCGGTGTGCAGTGAGGGTACATGACCCCGCTGGGGATCTGGGAGAGGGCGAATCGCTCATCCCCGACGACGATGGTGTGCCCGGCGTTGTTTCCGCCCTGGTACCGGACAACCATCTCGGCGGTCTCGGCGAGGGCGTCGACCACCTTTCCCTTGCCTTCATCGCCCCATTGGGCACCTAGGACGATGGTGGCGGACAATGGCGCTCCGAGAACGGTGGGATGGCGATGGTAGTGGCCCACCCGCCGCCCGACGGAATACCCCTCAGGGAAACGCCGTTGCCGCCACCATGGACAGCAGCATCACCTCGGCGCTGGCCGCGGGCGGCGTCGCCGACATCACCACCATCGGGAGAAAGACCGGCGCCCCGCGACGCAAGGAGATCTTCTTCCACACCTTTGACGGGGAGCACTACATCGGCGGCAGGCCCGGTTTCAAGAGGGACTGGCTGGCCAATCTGACGGCCAACCCGGGTTTCACCCTGCACCTCAAACGTGGGGTGATGGCTGACCTCCAGGCAGTCGCCGAGCCGATCCGTGATACCGATCAGCGCGGTGCCATCCTCTATCGGATGCTCACCGAGAACTGGGGCACCGACCCCGATCGTGCCCGCGCCGACCTCGACCGCTGGGTCGAAAGCGCACCACTGGTCCGGTTCGAGGTCGAGGATCAGTAACGCGGGAGCACGGCGACAACTCCCCGATCCGCTCGCTCCAGAAGAAGAGAGCCTCCCCACTCCAGGGGAGGCCCGTCTTCCGTCTTCCGTCTAGGCCTCGACGATGACCTTGGCCCTCATCCAGGGATGGGGGAGGCAGTAGTACTCGAACTCGCCGGCTTCGGTGAAGGTGTAGCTCCACGTGTCACCGGTCTCCAGGAACCCCGAATCGAAGGCGCCGTTCATTTCGGTGACGGTGTGCATCTGACCCGGGTCGTTGTTGGTCCAGGTGACGGTGGTCCCCACCTTGACGGTGAGCACGTTGACCGAGAAGTCTGCGGGGCTCTCGGTCTCGCCGAACTCGTCAGGTGCGCCCAAGTCCTGTGTGGTCCATGCTCCGTCGACGATGGAGACCCCTTCCTCGGCGGCCGGCGCGGCCCCGTGGGCGGTGGTCGCTGCTGGCTCCTCTCCGCCGGCTGCGGCGCCGGTCATGTCTTCGAAGATCTCGGGGTTGGCCGCGCCGCTCACGACGATCTGGCCGACGGCGCCCTTGTCGATCGCCCGGGCCAGGGCATGATCCACCAAGACGATCGTCGAGGGGACCTGGCCAATCAGCTCGGCAACAGTCCCACCGCCTGCTGGGACCAACGTGGTCTGTGAACCGCGAAGCGGTGCGTTCAGCAGAGCGGCTTCGGGGTACACCATGTCCCAGTGGGATCCGATCGGGTGGAAGTTGGAGGTGAGGTTGAGCCCGGCGTTTATGAAGTAGATCCGAGCCTTCTCGCCCACAGCCATCTGGAGAGCGTTCTCGCCGGTCAAGGCCCCCACGGCGCCGTTGAAGACGACGAAGCTCGGCGCCTCGTCGGTCACCGCGGCCCGATCGAATCGCACCTCGCCGGGCCTCCGGCTCGCTGTGTAGTACTCGGACTGGACCATGTACCACCCGTGCTCCACTTCGGGCAGCGGGGTCTCCGGGTCCACCAGTATCCCGCCGAACATCCCGTGGGAGATATGCGCCGGGATGTCGCCATATGCGCAGTGGTACATGAAGAACCCCGGGTAGAGCAGCCGCGCCTCGATCGTCTTGGTCTCGCCAGGGGCGACGGTCGTCGCCTCGGCGCCTCCTCCCTGGCCAGTCACCGCATGGAAGTCGACGTTGTGCGGGTTGTGGTTGCTGGACGGGTTGGTGATGGTGAAGCGGAGGATGTCGCCCACCCGGCCCCGGATCACGGGCCCGGGGGTGCCCACCACGATCCCGTCGCTCCCCTCGACCAGCTTGTAGCCCCAGGTCTCGGTTTCGACGCCCGTTGCCGGGTCGATCATCGAGACCCCTTCAACCACTTCGAAATGCACGTCGATGATCGCTTGGGTGGTGCGACCCGAGGGCGGTGGCATCTGCGGGGCCACGGCGACATTCACCTCGCCGCCAGGCACTGGGGCCAGCTCTCCCTTCGGCACGAATACCGGTAGCACGTCCTCGGGGACCACACCGGCTCCGCTCGCCGCTTCCGAGTCGGCGAGGAAGGTGTCCACCCTCTCGGCGACCAATGCGTCGTCGACCGAGTTGCGGCTGGCTGTGATCATCAAGGCGGCGATGCCGATGCCAACGGCAACCAGGGTCCCGATGATCCCCAGCACGATCAGCGTGCCCAGCGTGTAGTGCGGGTGTGGCGGTGGCCGTTCGTCGACGGTGGGCGGCCGAGTGATTGTCTGTGTCATCCGTGAATACCTCCATTGAGTGAGTGCAGTGCGAGCACGTTGTCGAACCCGTCGACGAGGACGGCGCGCGCTTCGACCCAGATGGCGTGGATCGGGCAGGTGACTTCGCCCGGGCATGGCCCGTCGCGCATCACACAGCGTCCGTCCGAGGTGGGGCCCTCGGTCGCCTCCACGACCTCGAGCAGCCGCGCTTCGAAAGCTGCGTCGGTGAGCTGATAGCCGCCGCCCGGCCCGCGCTCCGATTTCACCCACCCGGCCTGGACTATGGGTGCCATCACCTGGGGGAGGAACGACGGCGTGGTGCCGGTCTCCTCGGCGAGGTCGGATCTGGTGACTCGGCCACCGGCCTTGGCGAGCACTTGAAGCGCCGCCAAGGCGAGATCGGTGCGCCGGGCGAAGCGGACATTCATTAGTTGTTGAGTTCACAACTAATGAAAGTCCCCATCTAGGGCCAAAGGTCCATTTTCGGCTTCCCGGCTCGACCGCCGGGCGCTCTTCCGGGCCCGGGATGCCCGGCCGATACGCTCCGTCCGTGCCGATCACCGTCCTACTTGGGCCGCAGCGCCTCCAACCCACCATCGCCGCGGTCGCCGACCAGCTGGGCTTGACCGGGCGGGTCGCCCTGGTCACCGCCGGCTGGCAGGAGCTGGAATCGGCCGACGCCGAGTTGCGTGAGCACCTTGGGACCGGCGTGGTCAACCTCGGGCTCTACCGCCGGGCCGAGGAGGTTTTCGGCGACGACCCCGAGCTGGCCGAGGCGCACCGGGAACGGCAGGACCGGCTGAGGGCCTTGCAGTCCCTCCACCGGGTTCGGCTGCGGCACACTCTCGACGCGGCGCGCCAGCTCATGGGGCGTCAGGGAAAGGGCGAAGATCTGGAGGAAGAAAGGGAGGCCGCCCTCCGCCAGCTATCCGACCTCGACACCACACACGCCGAGCGGCTGAAGGCCCTCCACCGGGCGTGGGACGACCAGGTGGGTTTGGCTACGCGTCCCTCGATCGCCCGGCACCGGGCCGAGGTGGCCGAGCTGATGGCCGGCGTGTCAGTACTCGCAGTCGCAGGTGGCCATGTCGTCGTCGTGCTCAACCGGCTGCGGCTGTTCGACGTGGTCGGGCAGTGGGGCGACGGGCCTTTGATCGCCTGGTCGGCGGGCGCCATGGCCCTCGCCCGACGGGTTTTCGTCTACCACGACAACCCGCCGCAAGGCCCCGCCAACGCCGAGGTGCTGGAGACCGGGTTGGGGAGGTACCGGTCGGTCCAGCCCTTCCCGCACGCCAAGCGACGGCTCCGGCTCGATGACCAGGTGAGGACCTCGGTGCTCGCCCGCCGGGTGGCGCCGGCAGATGCGGTGCCGTTGGACGAGGGCGAGTGGGTCGCGCTGGACGGCGACCGGGTGACTTCTCACCAGGGAGGGCGCCGACTCACCGCCGACGGATCGGTGACGCCGCTGGAGCAGCTTCGATGATGACGCCGACGGTTCGCCGGCTCCGGGCAGCGGCCCGCCGGGGAGAGCCTGCTCTGCAGCGCTTCTTGGAGCGGCACCGCGTTCCCATCCAGGCGGAAGGGCTGACCACCTTCGTTTTCGTGGGCGCCGCCGACAGGGTGGACCTGGAGCACTGGATCTACGGGCTTCCCGGGACCCAGCCCTTCGACCATGTGCCCGGCACGAACCTGTGGCACCTCTCGGTCGATCTCCCCGCCGAGTCGCGCATCGAGTACAAGCTGGGGATCACCCTCGACGGTCGGCGCAGCACCATCCTGGACCCGCTGAACCCGCGGCTCGCCCACGACCCATTCGGCGCCAACTCGGTCTGCTCCACCGAGGGCTACCGGACCCCGGAATGGGCCGGCCCGGATCCCGAATCACGTCCCGGCTCGATCGAGCAGATCGAGATAGAGAGCGCCGCGCTCGCGGGGCGGAGGACGCTCCACGTCTACCTCCCGGCGCGCTTCAGGCCCGGGCGGAGGTATCCGCTTCTGGTGGTGCACGACGGATCCGACTATTTGCGCTACTCGTCGCTCAGGAACGTGCTCGACAACCTGATCACCCGGCTCGAGGTGGCGCCGCTCATCGTCGCCCTGACCGATCCGGGGCAGCGGCTCAAGGAGTACGCCGCCAACCCCCGCCATGCCCGGCACATCACCGAGGAGGTCCTGCCTCTGCTGGCCGACCACTACCCCCTGGTGGAGGAGCCCGGGGGCCGGGGGCTGATGGGAGCCAGCCTCGGTGCGGTGGCCTCGCTGTCGACTGCCTGGATGCACCCAGGGACTTGGGGCCGGCTCATGCTCCAATCGGGATCGTTTGCTTTCACCGACATCGGACAGACACGGCGCGGCCCCGAGTTCGAGCCGGTGGTGACGTGGATGAATCGGTTCCGGGCCGACCCGGGCGAACCTGCGGACCGGGTATACGTGAGCAGTGGCGTATACGAGTCGCTGATATACGAGAATCGGTCGCTTGTGCCGATGCTCCAGCGGGCAGGGATGCAGGTCCTCTTCACCGAGTCACGCGACGGCCACAACTGGGAGAATTGGCGCGACCGGATGAGACAGGGACTGTCCTACCTGTTTCCCGGCCCGCTCTGGCTGACCTACGAGTAGTCCGGCCGCAGCGGGGATCGGTCTCCCGTAGCCTGTCGTCATGGCGGACGCCACCAGGGTCATCGGGTTGTCGTTGGGGGCGGACCTTTGCTGGCCGGCGTGTTTCGAGGGGATCGTCAACCGCCTCGGGGCCGTCACCCACGAAGGCGAGACGCACCGGGTCGAGGTGGAGCGGATCACGATCGAGCCCTTCGACCTGCGACAGGACACGAGGTACGACGTCGTGCTCGACCGGCTCACCCACTGGTACCAGATCAGCCGGGAGTGGATCAAGAAGGCCGTGCTCATGGACGGGCTGTACGTCTTCAACAACCCGTGGTCCCTCCAGGCGATGGAGAAACACAGCTCGTACGTAGCGATGATGCGGCTCGGCTTGCCCGTGCCCGACACCTGGATGGTCCCGCCCAAGGAGTACGAGCCCACCACCGACCTGGAGCCGACTCTGCAGCGTTACGCCCGGCTGTTCGATCTTCGTCAGGTTGGCGAGGAGCTCGGCTACCCCCTCTACATGAAACCGTACGACGGAGGCGCCTGGGTGGGGGTGAGCAGGATCGACGACGCCGACCAGCTGCAGTCGGCGTACGAGGAGTCGGGCCGCCGCGTCATGCACCTGCAGCGCGCCGCAGAGCCCTGGGACATATTCGTCCGGGTCCTCGGGGTGGGACCGCAGACCCGGATCATCCGCTACGACCCTGGGGCACCGCTCCACGAGCGTTACTCCACCGACTACGGGTTCGTGGACTCCGACGAGGCCTCGCTGCTCGAGGACATGGCCTTGACCATAAACAGCTTCTTCGGTTGGGACTTCAACTCGTGCGAGGCGCTGCGCTCAGGCGGGAGCTTTGTGCCGATCGATTTCGCCAACGCCTGCCCGGACTCGCAAGTGACCTCGCTGCACTATCACTTCCCCTGGCTCGTCACGGCCAAGGTGCGATGGGCGCTGTTCTGCGCCATCACCAAGAGGCCCATGAGGATCAACCTCGATTGGGACCCGTTCTTCGAGTTGGCAGACCGGGGCCTCCCCTACCGGGAGAGCCTCGCCGGATACGGCGCCATAGCAAGGGACCGGTTCGAGACCGAGCGCTTCGAGGAGTTCTGCGACACGACCCTGGCCGACCTGGACGAGGTGGCACACGACTTCTTTGCCACCCCCGAGGCGCGCCAGGCGGTTCGCTCGAAGGTCGTCGCCCTGTTCCCCGAGCACGAGTGGGATCAGTTCACCGACCACTTCTGGGAGCTCATCCAGCAGTGGCGTGACGACCACGCACGGGGTGAAACCTGACAGAGTTCACCGGTTGGTTCTCTGACAGACTGGGTCAGCACGTCACAGTGGCCAGGTGGGGGTCTTGGGGCACACCGATCCTCGTCTTCCCCACCGCGGGCGGTGATGCCGGCGAGATCGAGCGGATGGGACTCATCGGTGCCCTTTGGGGCCTGATCGAGGGGAAGCGGATCAAGGTCTATTCCTGCGACAGCGTTGCCGGGCGCTCCTGGCTGGTTGGCGCCGACCCGCGGCACTCAGCCTGGCTCCAGGGACAGTTCGACGGGTTCATACACGAAGAGCTGGTGCCCGCCATCCGCGCCGACTGTTCCGACAGAAGCATCGAGATCATCACAGCGGGCGCCTCGATCGGGGCCTTCAATGCAGTTGCCTCGTTGTGCCGCCACCCTTGGACATTCCGTGCGGCCATCGGGATGAGCGGGTCATACGACCTCGGCCCCTGGCTCCACGGAACCTGGAGCGACGACGTCCACTACTCATCGCCGATTCATTTCCTGCCGGGGCTGGAGGGAGAGCAGCTCGATCAGCTCCGGCGCCGATTCGTAGTGCTCGCCACGGGGCGGGGGCGTTGGGAAAACCCCGGGCAGACCTGGAAGATGGCACATGCCCTTGGGTTGAAGAGCATCCCCAATCGGGTCGATCTCTGGGGTCACGAGCACGATCACGACTGGCCGACCTGGGCCCAGATGCTCCCCCTCTACCTGGACGACCTGGCGTGACCCCCTAAAGCCAGCCGCTCTTCTTGAGCCGCCGGTAGATGAGGTAACTGGCGAGGGCCATGACGAGGAGAGCCACCGGGTAGCCCCACGGCGAGTCCAACTCGGGCATGAACTCGAAGTTCATACCCCATATCCCGGCGAGCATGGTGGGCACGGCGACGATCGCCACCCACGCGGTGATCTTCCGCATGTCGTTGTTCTGACGGACGCCGACCTGGGTGAGGTTGGCCTCGAGGATCGAAGTCAGCAGGTCGCGGTACTGGTTGATCTGCTCCACCACACGGGTCAGGTGGTCGGCGACGTCGCGGAAGTATGAGTTCAACGTCTCGGGGAGCTGCTCGAAGCGGTCACCCCTAGCCAGTTGTTCGAGCGGCTCGAGCAGGGGGTGGGCCGCCCTGTCGAACTCGAGCACCTCCCGCTTCAGGTAGTAGATGCGCTCCGCCGGGTTGCCCCCCCCGCTACCGACAGCAGAGAAGACCTCCTTCTCGACCTCTTGGATGTCGTTGTCGAGCCCATCCATGACCGGGAGATAGTCGTCCACCACCTTGTCGAGAATCCCGTAGAGCACGGCACCGGGGCCGAGTGCGAGCAGATCGGGACGATCCTCGACCCGCTTCCGCACGCCGGCGAGACCGCTGGCCGGACCGTGGCGTACGGCAACAACGAACTGCCTGCTCAGGTAGAGGGCTATCTCACCGAAGTCGACGACTTCATCTGAGTCCACATAGCGTGCCGTCTTGAGCACCACTAGCAATGTGTCGTCGTAGATCTCCAGCTTGGGCCGCTGGTGACCATGCTGTCCGTCTTCGACAGCGAGTTCGTGGAGGTCGAACTCGGCGGCCACTGCGGCGAACTCCTCCTCGGTCGGTTCGTAGAGGCCGATCCAGGCGAAGACGTTCGGGTCGCGACACGAGCGGCGCGCACCTTCGAGGACGAAGGGGTCCTCGCTGCGCTTCCCGTCGACGTAAAGCGCCTGATCGACGATCACCCGTCACCTCCGGGCCTTCGGAGACAATCTAGGGATCTGAGCGGATACGACGGGCCAAAACGACGGTAGGTCGGGGAGAGCCGGTGAGCGTCAGGAGACGAGGCGACGGGTCTGCATCAGCCAGCGGCGGCGGACCGGACGCCGCTCCTCCTCGGTGAGCCCTCCCCAGATCCCGAATCGCTGGTTGCTGACGAGCGCATAGTCGAGGCACTCCTGGCGGACCGGGCAGCCGATGCAGATCCTCTTGGCCATGGCGATCTGGGTTCCTCCCAGCCCTGTCTCGCCGGCAGGGAAAAAGAGGTCTGGTGTGTGCCGGGCACAAGATGCCAGCCCACGCCACTGCGGAATGGTGGCACCCTGCTCGGTGTCATCTCGGCTATCCACTGGTGACCCCCTTTTCGATTCGCGCTAAATCTAAGTCATTGAGCCGAGGGCGCAAACCGGCCGTCTTCGCGATTTCCCCGAGCCTCTTGGGGGCTGGCGCGTTATTACCACTTAATGCACATCCTCTCTAGCCTGTCTTCGTGTCCGGTGAAGTGTTGAGCCTGGCTGAAGTGGCGGAGGCGCTTGGCGTCCACTACATGACGGCATACCGCTATGTGCGGCTCGGTCAGTTGCCGGCTACCAAGATCGGATCGGTATGGCAGGTCGATCGGTGCGACCTGGACGGATACCTCGAACGCGGGTCCACCGTCACCTCCCCCCGACGCCGGGCCGACTGGGCGAGCCGGATCGAGGCGCGGCTCCTCGGCGGCGACCAGGCCGGCGCGTGGGCGGTCATCGAAGCTGCGCTCACCGGCGGCATCGAACCGGTGGAGGTGTACACCGAGGCACTCGGCCCGGCGCTCAGGTCGATCGGGGAGCGTTGGGCTAAAGGCGACATCGACCCCGGGGAGGAGCATCTCGCCACCGCCATCGCCCATAGGCTGATTGGGAGGCTGGGTCCAAGGTTTGCACACCGCGGACGGACGCGCGGTTCGGTCGTCCTGGCGATGCCCCCAAACGACAGGCATGGCCTCGGCATCGCCATGGTCGGCGATGTATTCCTCAGCGCCGGGTTCGAGCCGATCGAACTGGGCGCAGATGTCCCACTGGCCTCGCTCGAGTCCGCCATCCACAGGGTCGATCGGCTCAAGGCGGTTGGAATCGGGGCAGTCGTTTCCAATCGGAAGCACCTCGCCGCCGCGGTCCGACGTGCCCGCCGCGCTGCCGGGCCCGGCATACCGATCATCCTCGGAGGGCCGGGTACCAACCGGGACGAGGCCATCGGCCTGGGCGCAGACGGATGGGCTGCGACCGCCACCGATGGAGTTGACATGTTGGAGGCGTGTTTGCGGGGAGAAAAGGTCGGCGTCCGCTCTGTCGCGGCCACCACTCCCGCCTAGGCCCCGCCCGCTGTAGCCGCTTCGAACGCCGCCAACGCCTCGCGGCGCGCCTCGGGGTGGTCCACGATCGGCTTGGGATACTCCGATCCGAGCCTCACCCCGGCTGCCTCGAGGACATCGGCGTGGGCTTCCCAAGGTGCGTGCACTACCTGTGGCGGGAGCCGTCGTAACTCCGGGACCCACCGCTTGATGTACCAGCCCTCGTGGTCGAATCTCCGGCTCTGGGTGACCGGGTTGAAGATGCGGGAGTACGGCGCCGCGTCGGCGCCGGTCCCCGCCACCCATTGCCAATTGCCCACGTTCTGCGCCGGGTCGCCGTCGACCAGAAACCGCAGGAAATGACGCTCTCCCTCGCGCCAGTCGATGAGGAGGTCCTTCACCAGGAACGATGCGACCATCATCCGGACCCGGTTGGGCATCCATCCCTCGGCGAGCAGTTGCCGCATGCCGGCGTCGACCATTGGGTAACCGGTGGTCCCGGTCTTCCAGGCCTCGAGCGCTTCCGGGTCAGTCCGCCAGGGAATCGAGCCGACCTCTGGGCGCATGTCCTCGCGGGCGGTCCACGGATAGGCCGCCATCAGGTGCCCGTAGAAGTCGCGCCAGGCGAGTTGGCGCAGGAACGCCCGGCGTCCCGCAGTGCGCTCGCCAACCTCCGCCGCCAGGCGGCGGGGATCGATCGTCCCGAACTTGAGATCGGCTGAGAGACGGGACGTCGAGTCGAGATCGTGCCGCCCGCTCCGGTAGCGATCGACCCGATCCAAGAATTGCGCCAACCGGTGCATAGCCCCGGCCGCGCCCGGAGGCATAAGCGGATCGCTATCGGCGGGGGGCAGGCCATCGCCATGGTCGCCGAGCACTCGTGCCTCGCCAGGCGTCGCCCAGAGCGGACGGTCCAGTTGGTCCCAAGCGCGATGGAAATGGGTGAAGACCCTGTATGCCTTGTCCGATGACGTCTGGATCGACCCGGGTGGATGGACCCAGGAGCCCGGATGGCCGACGCACCGGTTCTGGAGAGCGTTTCTCACTGCGTCGTCTCGCCGCGCGGCATATGGGGAGACATCCGTGTTCCAGTGGACCAGGTCGGCGGTGACCTGCCGGGCAAGATCCGGGAGCACCTTCACCGGGTCTCCTCGATAGACACGCAACCGGCCGCCGCATGAAGCGAGGTCGCCGTCGAGGGCCGCGAGATGAGCGACGAGTTGGTTACGACGGTTATCGCCGGCCAGGTCCCAGAGGGCTGGGTCGACCACGAAGAGGGCCGTGACCTCGTCATGGTCCGTGGTCGCCCGCGACCAAGCCGGATTGTCCGTCAGCCGCAGGTCCTTCCTGAACCAGACGACCCCCTTGCTCTTCACCTGCTCGCTCGTTTCGGCGGCATCGGGAAGAACCCGCTGGTGCGACGGATGTAGTCGTCGTACCCGGGCCGTCGCCTGCCGATGGTCTTCTCGAGCATCGCCTTGCCAGAGACCCGGATGAGCAGGATGGACATCACGATCGGCCCGATGACCGTCCACCAGGCGACACCGGTGGCCAAGGCGATCAGGTAGAGACCCCACCACACCACGAAGTCACCGAAGTAGTTGGGGTGGCGGGTATACCGCCAGAGCCCACGGTCCATCACTTTGCCCTTGTTCGCCGGGTCTGCCTTGAATCTGGCCAGTTGCCAATCCCCGACCGATTCGAACAACAACCCCACCAACCAGACGGCCGCTCCGAGATAGTCGATCCAGGTCAGGCTTGGCGGTGTTGCCGGGACTTGGCCGACCTGTACCGGGAGCGAGACCACCCACATGAGCACGCCCTGGAGACCGAAGACCGTCCCCAGGCTGACGAGGCCAAAGCGGTCATCATGGCGGCGCCTCATCTCCTGATACCGGTAGTCCTCCTCCTTGCCGAGGTTGCGCATCGCCAGGTAGACGGACAGCCTCAGCCCCCACACGGTGGTTAGCCCTGTCAGCAGCCAGCGGCGGGGGTCGGCGCCATCGGAGACGAGGAACGCCGTCCAAGCCACGACGACAAAGCCCAAACCCCACACGATGTCCACGATCGAGGCGTTGCGGATGGGGAGGCTGACGAGCCAGGTGGCGAGCATCAGGACAGCGACCGCAACTGCGGCCGAAACGAGCACGGTCCCCAGGCCCGGCATCACCCGACCTCGGCCTGGACCGTGTCGATCCAATCGTCGACCTGTTGCCACTGGTCGAACAGCCAGGCAACCCGTTCGCTTCGGTCAGATGGGATCTGATCAGCTTCTATCCTGCGGAAGCCGACATGGATTGTCCTCCCCACTAACCCCGCGCGCAGCACATCGCTCACCCCGGCCAGTCCTTCCAAGCCGTGGTGAGCGCACATCACCACATCTGCACCCGAGTCGAGCAAGGACATGGGACCACCCGGTCGCGGTGGCAGTAGCCGGCGGAGCTGTCTCGCCCTATCGGCCAACGCGGGATCGGTTCGTTCCAATCGTCGGATCGCCTGATCTCGCTTCTTGGCCGTGAAGCGGGTCCCCTCGGGATAGATCAGGACTCCGTCGCGCTCGGTCAGACCGATCGCCAGCCGGCGGATGCGAGTGATCTCGGTTGCCGAGTCGCCTTCGCGGCGCACGAACACGTTGGGGAGACGTTGACCCCCGATGTCCAGAACAGGGTCCCAGAGAAGCTCCTTCTTGAGCACGTAGCGCAACCGGATGCTATGGGGAAGGCTGACCAATCCAGCAGGCAGCAGGTTGTCGACCATGCTGGCGTGGCGCATCATCACGATGACCGGCCCTGGTGCGACTTGGTCGTCACCCTCGACCACGAACCGAAGCCGGAACACCGAACGCAGCGTCTTGAACAGGGTCGAGGACCACCATCGCTGGAACGCCCAGGTGAGCGCGACGGTCCGACGGCCACCTGCCAGCCAGGCCGCACCGAGCGCGATCAGCCCAACCGTCTCCGAAGCGAGGAACACCCAACCGAACACCGCCAGCCGGGTCAGTGTCCAGTCGTGCCTTCTTCGCATGAGATCGGCGATGCCGGTCAACCCCAGTATCACCGGCGCGAGGAGAGTGACCACCAGGAAAATCGCTACCACGGTCGGGACGGTTCGCAGTCGCCGGGCAACACGCTCGGAGCGGGGTTCATCACTCGGGTCAACCAGCAAGTGACTCCCCGGCTTTGTGCTCATCGGTGCCGGACCTGGCTGGTGTATGCCCGTGACATCGACCGAGTTGATAGCAGCCCGTGCGCCATCAGTCTGAGCCGTCACCGTGAACCTATGCCCTCGCGCACGAGAGCGGTCTTGAGACGCTTCATGCCCGATCGGATCCTGCTTTTCACGGTCCCTTCTGGCTCACCGAGGAACTCTGCCACCTGCCGGTAGGTGAGCCCGTCGAAGTAGGCGAGTTCGATGGCGCGCCGTTCTTTGTCCTCGAGACGGAGCAGAGCGGCGCGCAGCCGCTCGGCCTCCACAGACGCCCACACCTCGTCGTCCGGGGGTGCCGAGACGTTGATGCTCCGCCGCGCATGCCTCTCCTGGCGTGAACGACGCGCCGCCTCGGATCGGATGAGATCGACGCTCCGGCCGTGGGCATGTGAAAGGAGGTATGAGCGGAGCGTTCCCCTGAACGGGTCATACCGCTCCGGGCTTCGCCAAAGCCGCAGGAACACCTCTTGTACGACATCGTCCGCCAATGTCGAGTCGTGCGTGAGCCGGCGGGCGAGGCCGTGCACCGAGGTGGAGTGAAGCCTGTATGCCTGGGCAAGCGATTCGTGGTCGCGAGACATGAGCTGGGTGTGGGAGCTATGAGTTGGCATAGACAAGTTTTAGCACTAAATATTTGCCTTGCCAAGGCGAGGAGTCATCTCGACCGAGGTGCGCTCCGTATGTGAGGTAGGTACTCGAAGAAGGGAAAGAGATGCGGATCAGAACATTGGCTCTGGCGCTTGCACTTGCCGTGGTCCCGGCGTCGGCCGCCTTCGCTCAGGAGACGGGGATCGTCGCCGTGGTCCATGGGATCCCGGGCGAGGACGACTTCCCCGTGGACGTCTACGTCAACGGAGACTTGACGCTCGAAGGATTCACCTTTGGGTCGGTGACCGATCCGCTGGAACTGCCAGCCGCCGACTACGACATCGAGATCTTCCCGGGTGGAGCCGATCCAGAGGCCGATGAGCCGGCACTATCCGACACGGTGACCCTCCCGGCTGGTGCCAACGCTTCGATCGTGGCGCACCTGACCGAGAGCGGCGACCCGGATTTGACCGTGTTCGTCAACGACACGTCACCCATCGACGCCGGCAATGGGCGGGTTGTGCTTCGCCATACAGCGGCAGCCCCCGCGGTTGACGTGCTCTCGGGTGACACTCCGCTCGCCGAGGGTCTGACCAATCCCAGCGAGGCTCAACTCGATGTGCCCGCTGGCGACTATCCGGTCAGCATCGTTCCCGCCGGGGGTGGCGACCCGGTGTTCTCCGTAGACGCCGTGCCGGTCGCAGAGGGCGAGGCGCTCATCGTCTACGCCATCGGGACCGTGGAAGGCCCATTCACCGTTGCAGTCCAGACCATCTCCGGTCTGCACGGGTCACCGTCTGGAGTGCCCACCGGCGATGGCGGTGCGGCCGGTGCGTTTCCGTTGTGGCTGGGTCTGCTGATGGCAGTGGCCGCAGTCGGTGTGGCGGGCTCGGTCGCCTCGGCTCGCCGGCGCTGACCGAGGCGGCGACCAACCCGACCGGCGTTTGGCTCCGTACATTGGATGGGATGTCTCGAATCGCCCTCGGGTTGGTCGCCGCTGTCTGCGCCGGTGTGTTGGTTGGTGCACCGTTGATCTGGCTGGCCGGGCGGCCGGCGGCGTCAGCAGGAGACCATGCAGCGGTCGTAGACAGGTTGATGTCGTCTGAGCCCGCCATCGGCGCCACCGATCGAGAGCCGACGAACTTCCAGCCGACGCCTGCGATGAACGGTTCGCATCCTGCGCCAACGCCATTCACGACGGTGCCGACAGGCTCGCTTCGGCTTCCCGAGGTCGATGAGTCCGAGGAGTCGGAGGCTGACCTCCTGCGGTTGGCGGAGACCAGGCACCGCATCCGCCAACAGCGGCGCCAGGAGAGGGCTTCGCTGCTCGGCTTCCGCCCCGCCGGGATCGAACATCTCGACGTGGCCGCGCCTCCGGCGCCGGTCCGAGTGAAGATCGAGGCGATCGGGGTGGACGCCGCCGTCGCCGCCCTCGGGATCGATCCGGACAACGGTCAGATGGACGTGCCGCCCAACGTCAGCGAGGTCGGTTGGTACCGTCACGGCCCGGTCCCTGGTGAGGCCGGGTCCTCGGTGATGGCGGCTCATGTCGACCTCAGCGGTCCGGGCCGCGGGGTTTTTTGGTCGCTCGGCGAGTTGGAGCCCGGCGACCGCATCATCGTGGCCTACGCCGACGGCACCAGCGCCGAGTTCTCCGTCGAGGCCAGGAACACTTACCTGAAGACCGAGCTCCCCCTGGACGCCATCTTCGCCCGGGGTGGCACCCCGGTGCTCACCCTGGTGACGTGTGGCGGCGGTTTCAACACCAGCATCGGACGCTACGACTCCAACGTAGTGGTGTATGCGGTGCCGGTGGTGGGCAGCGCCTGAAGTCCGCCGTCCACCCACTGCCGTCTTCCGCTCCGCTCCTACGCTTGACGGCATGGAGTTCATGGGGTCGAGCCATACGGTGCGAACCGGTGACGGGACGCGCCTCCATGTCGTGGAATGGGCACCGGACCCCACGGTCACCGAACGGACCGAGGTGCTGCTCGTCCACGGCCTTGCCTCCAATGCCTACGTGTGGGAGGGCGTGGGGCGGCGGCTGGCGGCGAAGGGCCATCGGACCGTCGCCGTTGACCAGCGGGGTCACGGTCGGTCGGACAAGCCGGAAAGGGGCTACGACTTCGGGACCTTGATCGAGGACCTCCGGACGGTGCTGGTCCGTCTTGGGCTCGATCGGCCGCTCGTGGCGGGGCAGTCGTGGGGCGGCAACGTCGTGGTCGAGCTCGCCTTCCACCACCCCGACGAGGTGACCGCGATCACGGGGGTGGATGGCGGGTTCATCGATCTGGCCTCCTCGTTCCCCACCTGGGAATCGGCGCTCGAGGCGCTAACCCCACCCGACCTCGACGGTATGACAATGGAAGACGCCGGGGCCTGGCTCCGGTTGCAGCATCCCGATTGGCCCGAAACCGGGATCGCCGGCACCGTCGAGAACCTGCAGGTGGCGGAGAATGGCCGGCTGGAACGGCGGCTACCCCTCGACCGTCACCTCGAGATCCTCCACCAACTCTGGAACCACCGTCCAGCCCGCCGTTTTCCACGGCTTGCCGTCCCAGTGCTCCTCGTCCTGGCCACCGGTCCC
>DATADW010000132.1:0-2333 GCA_036258335.1 Acidimicrobiia bacterium | reverse complement strand
GATCCGCGCCGAGGGCGAGGGCGAGGTTCAGGAGATGATCGACATCGCCGACTTCGCCGTCGGGCTGTCGCGCCAGCTCTACGGGCTCACCATGGCCTCGGAGAGGCCCCGGCACCGCATGTATGAGCAGTGGCACCCGCTCGGCCCGGTGGGGATCATCAGCGCCTTCAACTTCCCGGTAGCCGTGTGGTCGTGGAACGCCTTTCTCGCCGCCGTTTGCGGCGATACCTGCATCTGGAAACCGTCGAGCGAGGTACCTCTCTCTGCGGTGGCGGTGACCGAGATCTGTCGACGTGTCATGGAAGGGAGCGGGTTCGAAGGGGTGTTCAACCTCGTCGTCGGCAGCGGCTCCGAGGTTGGGGAGGCGCTGATCAACGACCGCCGCATTCCGCTCGTCTCCGCCACCGGATCGAACACCATGGGGGAGCGGGTGGCGGTTGCGGTGGCACAGCGGTTTGGCCGCTCCATCCTCGAGTTGGGCGGCAACAACGCCGTGATAGTGATGGACGACGCCGACCTCGACCTCGCCGAGCGAGCGGTTCTCTTCGCCGCGGTGGGCACCGCCGGACAGCGGTGCACCACTCTGCGGCGACTCATCGTCCACGCCGACATCTCAGACGAGCTCGTCTCGCGCCTGGTCAAGACGTACGAGCAGGTACCGATCGGCGATCCTCTCGAGACCGGTGTGCTCATGGGCCCGCTCATCAACCAGGCGGCTGTGGACGAGATGATGGCGGCGCTCGATGCCGCCCGCGCCCAAGGGGGTGAGATCATCACGGGGGGAAACCGAGTCGATCGACCGGGCTTCTTCGTCGAGCCGACGATCGTCCGTATCGGGTCAGAGGCTCCCATCGTGCAGGAGGAGACCTTCGCACCCATCCTCTACGTGACCGACGTCGACGACCTCGCGGGAGCCATAGCAGTCCAGAACGGCGTGCCCCAGGGCCTCTCCTCGGCGATATTCACCGAGTCGATGAGAAATGCCGAGACCTTTCTCTCCCACCTGGGCTCGGACTGCGGGATCGCCAATGTCAACATCGGTACCTCTGGCGCCGAGATCGGCGGCGCCTTCGGAGGCGAGAAAGACACCGGCGGCGGCCGCGAGGCGGGGTCGGACTCATGGAAGGCGTACATGCGCCGGCAGACGACGACCATCAACTGGGGCGGCGACCTGCCACTCGCCCAAGGCCTCGAGTTCGGTTGAACCCAGCAGGGCGGCGACCGGTGTTGCCGCCCCCAGACTCCGCGGCGCGTCAGACTTCTCGTCCGGTCATGGGGCGAGACCCGACTGATAGATTCGGTTGCAGGTTCCGACGGCTGAGGGGTAGGGCATCATGGCAGCGCGGAAGGTGTATCACGTCACCACCTCGGAGAAAGGTGGGTGGGTGGTCAAGGCCGAGGGCAACACCCGGCCAAGCAGTACCCACACCACCAAGGCGGAAGCGGTTGGGGCGGCCAAGGTGCTGGCAAAGAAGACGGGGCTGGGGCAGGTCATCGTCCACGGCCGGAACGGTCGAATCCAGTTCGAGCACAGCTACGGCAAGGACCCAAAGGGGAGCGCCGGCTGAGCCAACCTGTAGACGGCAGGCTCCATAGCACCGATCCCGACGTCCCCGACTAACTGCCCGGCGGGGTTTCGTACACGCCTTTGTAAGTGACGCCCAGCGCGGCGTACCACTCGATGCCGTGGCGTTGTCGTTCGATCTCCTCGGGGCGTAGCTCGCGCAAGGGACGGGCGGGGGTTCCAACCGCCAGTGTCCAAGGTGGCACCGATGACCCTTCGGTGAGAACCGACCCCGCCGCCAGCCAGGCGCCTTCGCCGAGGGACGAGTTGTTGAGCAGACGGGCCCCAATCCCCACCAGGCAATGGTCTCCCACCAGGGCGCCGTGCACGATCGCACCATGGCCAACGGTCACGCGATGCCCGATGTGGCAGGGCACGCCTTCATCGCAATGGACCACCACTTGGTCCTGGAGGTTGGTCTCCTCACCCACCACGACCTGGTCGGGCTCGGCGCGCACCACCGCCCCGAAGAGCACGACTGCACGTGGTCCGATGGTGACGTCGCCGATGACCGTCGCCGTCGGTGCGACGAAGGCGGTGGGGTCGATCTTCGGTTCGCCGAGGACGAAGGGTTTCATCGGCATCACGCTATCTCTATTCCCCCAGAAATTTCGCGCTCTGGCCGATGCGCCGCGAAAGTTCCCCGGTAGGTTCCCTGCCAAGGTGGTGTGACCGCGGTCGAGGTGCCCAACTGAGACCGGATGGAGGGGCGGATGAGGCGGGGCGGGATCAGCGCCCCGCCTCTCCGATAGAGCCGCGTCCTGTTTGG
>DATADW010000131.1:0-5589 GCA_036258335.1 Acidimicrobiia bacterium | reverse complement strand
GCGGTTGCGGGTGCCAAGGCGGCTTGGCTCGCTCGGGGGCGGCGCTCCGGGCTCCCGGTGCTGCCCGGGGTGGTGGTGACGTCGGCGGCGTCGGCGTCCCATATCGCCACCGGGGTGGACGCCCTGCAACGGCGTGGCTCTGGCGGCGCCCGGCTCGAGGTGTCGCAGAAGTCCCTCGACGATGAGCTCGTGGCCGAGTTGGACGGAGTCCCGCTGGGCGAGCCCTTCGTCGTCCGTTCCTCTAGCCCCTTGGAAGGGTCCGGCGTCTGGTCGGGGGCATTCACGTCTTATGTCGGGATCAATCGGGCCGAGTTGCCGGTGGCGATCGCCGGATGTTGGGCCTCGCTGTTCTCACCCGCGGTCCTCGACCGCCAAGGGACGATGGGGGTCGAGCCCGGTTCCGTCCCGCTCGCCCTGTTGGTGCAGCCCGAGGTTTCCCCGGAATGGAGCGGGGTGGCCCGGTTCGAGGGCTCTTTGGTGACGATCGATGCAGTTCAAGGGCCGCCGGCGCCGCTCGTCCAGGGCTGGGCCACCGGGATCCGAGCTGTGGTACATGACGATGGCGCAATCATGGGCGAGGCCGACCGGATCGGACCCGCCCGGCTCGGCGCCCTTGCCGATTTGATGCGGGTGGCCCGGTTGGCGGTGGGCGCCACCACGGCCGAATGGGCCTGGACCGCCGCCGGGCTGACCCTCCTCCAACTGGGGATCAGCCCGGTCCGCCAACGACCGCAGTCGGCACCGCCGCGAGTGACCATGTCGATGGACCGTGCCGAGTCATTCGCACGGTTGGTCCGCCGCTACCCGGGGCCACTCGGCGAGGCCATGGTCCTCGGTTGGGCGGTCACCGACCCCGATGCGTGGTCGGACCCTGTGCCGCCTGCCGAAGCCAGCCCTGCTGAGGCATGGCGAGAGACGCAGGAGCTAGCCGGACGGCTCACCTCGTCCACCTGGGACATGCCGCCGCATGCTGCCGGTGACCATGCCCGACTACTGCTGCGCTCTCTCCGAAGCGATCGACCCGACCTGGAGGCCATCGACCGTGGTCGCAAGGTGAGCCGAGGCGACGGACGCCGCCTACTGGCCCGGCTCGGGTCCGTGATTCGACACCTCGATCGAATGGGCTTGAGACTCGGTTGGGACCTCGACCCGGCCGAGGTGACCGCTCTGTTCGAAGGGGCCGAGGCGCCCCCCAGGGAGCGAGTCGGGTTCGACCGATGGGAGCCGTTCGGTGCGGCGGTGACCATGGCTGCGGGGCGAAGCGTCATGTGTGTTGCAGCATCTCCCGGGTTGGGCCATGGCCGGCTCGCATTCGTCAGCCAGGAGCGCATCGAACCCGTCCACCCCCGCCAGGTCGTGGTTGCGCAGTACCCGGTGCCTCACATGTCACCGCTGCTGTGGGACGCCGCCGGTCTGGTGACGGCCGGCGGCAGCCCGGCCGCCCATCTCTTCGAATCGGCTCGGGCGCTGGGACTACCCGCGGTATGTGGCGTCGATCTCGAAGAACTGCTGGGGATGTCACCTGCCGAGGCAACCGGGCAGGTGGCGATCGCGGTCGACGGGACCGCGGGCTCGGTGGCGGCCGTTCCATGGTGAGGAGGGGAGATGGCTGAGACGATCGGTGTCATCGGGCTCGGGGTCATGGGCTCCGCCATGGCGGGCCACCTGGTCGCCGCCGGGTTCGAGATCCATGGTTTCGACATCGATGGAGACAAGGCCACCCGATTCGGGGAACAAGGAGGGATCCCCGAGCCGTCGGCGGTCGAGGTGGCGTCCCGCTCCGGGATCGTCCTCTTCTCGCTGCCCACAGTGGAGGCGCTCGACCGGGTGGCTGAAGAGGTGGCGAAGGGAGCACACGAGGGTCTGATCGCGGTCGAGATGGGGACGCTCCCCATCGAGGCGAAGCAACGCGCCAGGGCTCTCCTCGCCGAATCCGGCGTCGAGTTGATGGACGTCCCGGTGAGCGGGACCGGTCTTCAGGCAGCCGACGCCACCCTCGTCGTGCTGGCATCCGGATCCCCCGAGGCATTCGAGAGGACCAAGCCGGTATTCGAGGTCATCGGGCGATCTACCCACTACCTGGGCGAGTTCGGCAACGGGTCGGTCATGAAGTACATCTCCAACCTGCTGGTGGCGGTTCACAACCTCTCCACCGCCGAAGCTCACGCCCTGGGCATCGCCGCCGGGATCGACCCCGAGACCGTGCAGCGGGTCACCAGCGACGGCGTCGGGTCATCGCGGATCTTCGAGATCCGCGGGCCGATGATGGTCGAGGACGAGTACCTTCCCGCATCTGCCCGTCTCGACATCATCCTCAAGGACGCCCGGATCATCAAGGCGTTCGCCGATGGGGTTGGCGCACCGACCCCGCTACTCGACGCCGCCATCCCCGTTTACGAGGAGTCGGCCGCCGCCGGTCTGGGTGACCTCGACGCTGCCGCGTTGTGCCGGTATCTCGAGCAAAGCGCCCATCTGGAGCGGACGGCCAACTCATGAGCGGTAGCCGTCTCCCCTACACGAGGAGCGAAGCCAAGCAATGGGCGGGCGAGAACTTCCACGGAGCCTGCAACGTCATCATGCCCTCGTTCTCCTCGGACCTGCGGTCGCTCAACGAGGCCGGGATCCGCCACGACGTCAGACGCAACATCGAACTCGGGTTCTGGGGCGCGCTCCTGGTCTCCGAGGCGGGCACGACGGCAGACGAGATGTGCCGCTTCATGGAGATCGCGGTGGACGAGGCGGCCGGACGGCAGCGGTTCCTCCTCCAAGGGGTGTTCGACACGGTCGCCGACATCGTGGCCATGTCCAACGACGCCGCCGCCATGGGCGTCGATGCCATGTTGCTGGGCCACCCCAACAGCTTCTACCCCTCGGATGCGGCCGCTGTCGAGGCCTACACCGAGGAGGTTTGCGCCGGGACAGACCTGGCGGTGGTCCTCTTCATCGTCGAGCACTCCAACCTGCGGCGGCTCGATGTCCGCGGGTTCCCCTCCGACGCACTGGTGCGGCTGGCAGGGCTCGAGACTGTGGTGGCGGTGAAGTACGAGGTTGGTCGCGACCAGCCGGCCAACACCTGGGAGGCTTTCACCAGGCTCCAAAAGACCGGGGTCCTGGTCTCGGACCCAATGGAGTTCCACGCACCGCTCTGGGTGGAGCGGTTCGGAATGCAGTGGATCGGGACGAGCAACTACGAGTACTTCGGCGACGCCGTGCCCCGGATCATGGAGATGTTGTGCTCCGGTGAGATCGAGAAGGCCATGGATCTGTATTGGCTGATCGACCCGGCGCGCCGAGCGCGGGCGGCGACCACCGGCTCGGGAGCCAACCTGGTGCATCGCTATCTCTGGAAGTTCCAGGCCTGGCTCAACGGCTACAACGGCGGCCGACTGCGACAGCCGATGATGAAGCTTTCCGAGCGCCAGATGAAGCTGGCCGGCGATGGGGTGCGTGCCGCCGGAATCGCTCCTGCCGACGAGCCGTTCGCCGATTTCTTCGTCGGCCGCAACCCGTGATCCGGGTCCTCGACGGTGAGGCGGTGGGAAGTCTGCTCGATCCCCGGTTGGCTCTCGAGGCGATGACCGACCTGTTCGCCATGCCGGTCGATGCCCAGGTCTACGGCAGGATCGATCTCCACCACGACAGAGGCTGGATCCGGGTCCTACCCGGGTACCTCGAGCAACTCGAGGTCTTCGGTTACAAAGTGCTCAGCCGCACGTCCGAGGTGGGGATGCGGTACGCCGTTCATGTCCATGACCTGGATAGCGGGGCGCTGCGCGGGATGGTCGATGGGCTTTCGGTCACCAACGCGCGTACCGGCGCGGTATCGGCCCTCGCCACCGACCTGCTGGCGGTGGCCGATGTCGAGGTGGCCGCCCTCATCGGGACTGGTCCGGTGGGGCGCGGCCAGTTGGTTGCGCTCGACCTGGTCAGGTCGGCAGGGGTGACGAGGGTGTTCTCTCCGACCCAGGCGCGGAGGGAGGCGCTGGTGGATCAGATGCAGGGAAAGGTGGCCTGCGATTTGGTCTCGGCAGAATCGCTCGAGTCGGCGATAGACGGAGCACAGATGGTCACGCTCGCCACCAACGCCACGGCCCCAGTGCTGATGGCGGGTCATCTTGCACCGGGGATGCACGTCAACTCGGTCGGCCCGGCGAGCAGGGACCGTCATGAGATCGACGCTGACGCGTTCCCGGTCTTCGATCAGGTGGTGTGCGACAGCGTGGTGTTGGTGCTCAATGAGGCCGGCGACGCCATCGAGGCCACCCGCCATGGCACCTTGACCGCCGAAGGCGCGGTCGACCTGGCTGTGATGCTGAGCACGGGCGGCGGGCGGCGGTCGGCCGATGAGATCACGCTGTTCAAGTCGGTCGGGACCGGCCTCCAGGACCTCATCGTGGCGCTCCGACTCCTCGAAAAGGCAGATCGAGCCGACATCGGTCTGGTGATCGACGACTTTGTCACGCTCAAGCCGTTCGGGGTGGGCAGATGATGAATGGAGTCCACGTCCAGATCGAGGGCGCCGGCGACCCGGTCGTCCTCCTCGCCGGTCTCAGCGGGAACGGGAGCGGGTGGGGTGACCAGATCAGCCGGTTCGCCGACGATTACCTCACCATTGTTCCCGATCACCCCGGTGTCGGCGGTTCGGCGCCGGTCGACGACATCAGCATCGAACAGCACGCCACCGCCATCGCCGGTGCGCTGCGCGACGTCGGGTGTGGCCCTGCTCATCTGGTCGGGTCGTCCACCGGCGGGGCGATTGCGATGGTCATGGGGCTCGACCATCCCGATGTCGTCCGCTCGCTGTCGCTCGTCTCCTCCTGGGCGCGGGGCGATGACTTCTTCCGCCACCAGTTCGCGGTCCGCAAGGATGTCCTGGAGCGGCTCGGCCTGACTGCCTACATCGAGCTCAGCGCGCTCTGCCTCTTCTCACCGGAGTTCTTCCGCCGGAGCTACGCCGAGGTGAGAGCCTGGGCAGACCGCCCCTCTGAGGTGGAGCGTTCGATCATGGCGGCACGGATCGACATGATCCTCGCCCACGACGCTCTCGACCGACTGGGGAAGATTCGCCATCCCACACTGGTGCTTGTCGGGAATCGCGATGGGTGCACACCGCCCTACTTCTCCACCGAATTGGCCGCCGCCATCCCCGGTGCCGAGCTGAAAACGCTCGAGGGTGGACACCTCATCTACAAGGAGGACCCGGAGAGGTTCCACGCCATTGTGACCGAGTTCATCGGCCGCCACTGAGGCGCGCGTTACTCAGTCCTCCTGGTCCCTCCAAGGTCCTACCCCATAGATCCGTTCAATGGTGACGTGGACAACGAAACCAGGTGGTGCATCGCGCATCGGGAACACCGCCCCCGGTCCGATATAGGTCTCGGCCAGCCGATCCATCACGGGGAGTGACCCGCCTTCGGATATGCGAGCCCTTCCCCTGATCACTAGGTAGGGGTGGAGTCCCTCTCCCTCGTGCTCATTGGCCTGGAAGGAGACGGTGACCCGTGGGTCGCGGCGGAGGCTATCCAGCTTGTGCTGGTCGAAGAACGAGGCAAACACCAACTCGTCCCCCTCCAGCCCCGCCCACACCAA
>DATADW010000130.1:0-12736 GCA_036258335.1 Acidimicrobiia bacterium | reverse complement strand
CGATCGGCACCAACAGGGCGGTCAGCACCACCAGCGGCAGCGAGATCCCGTCCACCCCCAGGTGCCAGGAGATGCCCCAAGGGCCGTACCAATCGGCCTGCTCGACGAACTGGAACCCGGGCTCGCCGGCGGAGAACACGGCGAACAGGTAGACCGAGAGCGCCAAGGGGAGCAGCGACAGACCGACTCCCACCGGGAGGAGCACCTCGTTGCGACGGGCGGGGATGAGCCCGACGATGATCGCGGCCACCACCGGCATGACGATGAGCGCGGTCAGCATGGAACCACCAGGCGGAAGACGGAAGACGGAAGACGGAAGAAACAACGCCGAAGACGGCGGACGGCAGACTGCCCACAGCTGACTCTGGGCTGCTCACGAACTTCCGACTTCCGACTTCCGACTTCCGACTGCGAGCGCAGCGAGCGGAGCGAGCGAACGGTCATGTTCCGGCCGCCACGAACCAGACGACTAGGGCGACGGCGCCGGCGGCGAGGAGGACGGCGTAGCTCCGCACCATCCCGCTCTGGACCGGGCGGAGCGAGCGGCCGATGGTGGCCACGAGGCCACCGACACCGTTGACCGTTCCGTCGATCACTTTGACGTCGACATCGAATGCGGCGACGGAGGCCAGTCGGCGCCCCGGCTCGGCGAGAGCCCGGTCGTATGCGTTGTCGACGCCGTAACCGGTCTCCCACATGTGGAGGACGCCGGAGAGCCGCTCTCCGAGGGCGCGCCGGAAGCCGACCGGGCCGAGGTAGATGACGGCCGCTATACCGATGCCCGCCAACCCGGCGAGTGTGGAGACCGCGGCGATGACCCAGACCAGGGGGCTCCCCGGCGGGTGCGCCTGGGTGACCCCCTCGAACGAGGGCTCGAGGAAGTGCTCCAACCCGGGGTAGAAGGGGGTGTTGACGAAGCCTCCGACCACGGTGAGCACGGCGAGTCCCACCAACGGCAGGGTCATCACCCTGGGCGACTCGTGGGGGTGCGCTCCCTCCGCCCATCTCGGCTCACCGAGGAAGGTGAGGATGAACCAGCGGGCCATGTAGAAGGCGGTCAATCCGGCGGTGAACAGACCCACCGCCCAGAGCACGTAGTACCAGCCACCGCGTTCGAAGGTGGCAGCGAGGATATCGTCCTTTGACCAGTACCCGGAGATGGGCGGGATCCCAGATATGGCGAGGACGGCGATCGCCGAGGTCACCGCGGTGACCCGCATCGGCTTGAACAGCCCGCCCATCCTGGACATGTCCTGCTCGTCGCCCATGGCGTGGATCACCGACCCGGCGGCGAGGAACAGCAGCGCCTTGAAGAAGGCATGGGTCATGAGATGGAAGAGGCCGGCGGTGTATGCGGTGACCCCAACCGCCATCACCATGTATCCCAGTTGGCTGATGGTTGAGTAGGCGAGCACCCGTTTGATGTCGTTTTGGGCAATGGCGATGGTGGCGGCGAGCAGGGCGGTGGCCGCTCCCACAACCGCCACCGTGTCCGAAGCGATCGGAGACAGCGCAAAGATCGGGGCGGTCCTCGCCACGAGGTACACGCCGGCCGTGACCATGGTGGCGGCATGGATCAGGGCGGAAACCGGTGTCGGCCCCTCCATGGCGTCGGGGAGCCATACGTAGAGCGGTATCTGCGCCGACTTCCCGGCCGCGGCCAACAACAGGAGCAGCCCGACGGCGGTCGCCGCACCTCCGGAGAGCAGCGCACCGGGGTCCTCGAGCACCTCGCCGAACGACAGCGTCCCGAAGGTGGCGAACACGATCATCAGGGCGACCATGAAGCCGAAGTCCCCGATCCGGTTGACCACGAAGGCCTTGGTCCCGGCCGATGCCGCCGTCGGCCTGACGAACCAGAACGAGATCAACAGGTAGGAGCACAGCCCGACCAACTCCCACCCGAGGAAGAGGACGGCGAAGTTGCCCGCCAGCACCAGGGTCAGCATCGAGGCGGCGAACAGGTTGAGGTAGCAGAAGAAACGCCCGAACCGGGGATCTCCATGCATGTACCCGATGGCGAAAACATGGATCAGCGTCCCCACCCCGGTGACTATGAGAGTCATCAGCGCCGAGAGCGGGTCCCAGGTGAACTCCCACGAGGCGCCGACCGCGGGCATCCACTCCGCCATCGTGACCAGTTGGGGCTCACCGGCTCCGGTGAAGAAGGGGACCGATGCCACCGCGGACAACACGAAGGCGAGCCCTAGGAGCATGGTGGCCAGCCAGCCGGCTCGGGGATCGCCGATGCGGCCCCCGAAGAAGAGCAGGATCACCGCCCCAGCCAAGGGGAGGAGCGGGACCACCCAGATCCATTCGGCCAGCGATTCCAGGGTCACCTGGCAATTCCCCCGAGGAGAGCCATCGCCTCAGCCCCGCAGCTCGTCGAGGTCGTCGACCGATGCGCTGGCACGGCGGCGGAAGACGGCGACGATGATCGCCAACCCGACCACCACCTCGGCGGCGGCCACCACCAGCACGAAGAACACCGCCACCTGGCCGTCGAGGTCGCCCAGCGCCCGCCCCGCCGAAACGAAGGTCAGGGCGACGGCGTTGAGCATCAATTCGATCGACATGAACATGATGAGAGCGTTGCGGCGCAGGAGGAGACCGGCGGCTCCGATGAGGAACAGGACCGCAGCGAGAGCCATGTACCAACCAGGGGTGACGGTCATTGCTCGACGCTCCGGCGCTTGCGGACCGGCCTGAAGTAGGCGAGGGCGATTGCCCCGGCAGCCGCAACCACCAACAGGAGCGAGGTCACCTCGAAGGCCAGCACCCACTCCTCGAAGAGCACGGTCGACACCGCCTGGACCGTCCCGTTGGGCGCCTCGGCCGTGGCCGGCGCCGCCGGCACCCAGGTCCACTGGTCGCGCAGCACGAGCACCCCGGCGCCGACCAAAACGATCAGTACCAACGCAGCCACCAGCGCCCGCTGCCGAGGGATCCGCTCCTCGGTGTCCTCGGCCTGGTCCACCCCGATGAACATGATCACGAACAGGAACAGGGTGAGCACCGCCCCGGCGTAGACGATGATCTGGACCATCGCCACGAACTGGGCGGACTGGACGACGTAGAACACCGCCAGCGACACCATCGTCGCCAGCAGCCCGATGGCGCTGTAGATCGGGTTGCGGGAGAACACCACCGCCAGCGCACCGGCAACCGCCACCAGGGCGAAGATCACGAAGAGGACGAGTTCGACAGTCATAGACGGACGACGGAAGACGGAAGACGGAAGGCGGAGCAACGCAGACGGCCGACGGCAGACGGCAGACGGCAGCCAGAGCAAAGAAGACGGAAGGCCGAGGGAGTCATTTGGTCGGTACCTGGTCGTCTGGCACGGTCGCCTGTTCCGCTGCTTGAGCGGGTTCGGGGGCGGGGAGGCCTATGCCGGCTACGGGGGTCCAGGCGGCGACACCGGAGTAGGCGGCGCGCCCGGAGGCTGCGGTGGCCCGCAGCCACCCATCGGGCTGTTGCAGTTCGGCCAAGTCGGCCAACGGGTCGGAGGGGAACATATGGGGGACGCCGCCCTCGGTGTCCATCAGCAGCGTCTCGCGCGTGTAGATGGCGTCGTCCCTGTTGGTCGTCGACATCTCGAAGAGGTGGCTCATGGTGATGGCCTCGGTGGGGCAGGCCTCCACGCAGAGCCCGCAGAAGATGCACCGCAGCATGTTGATCTCGTAGATGTAGCCATACCGCTCTCCAGGGCTGACCGGTGCGTCGGGAGGGTTGTCGGCCCCGCGCACGTAGATGCAGCGAGCCGGGCAGGCGCCGGCGCACAGCTCGCACCCGATGCACTTTTCCATCCCGTCGGGGTATCGGTTGAGCACATGGCGTCCGTGGAACCGCTGCGGCTTGACCCGGTGCTCCTTGGGGTACTCGGTGGTGATCCGCGGGCGGAACATCTGCGTCAGCGTCACCCGAAGGCCCTTCGCCAGTTCGGTCAGCATGCCCACGTCGTCACTCCCACGGGAAGCCGAATTGACGGACCGAGATCACCACGGTCGAGACCATCAGCCAGACGAGTGCCGCCGGGATGAGGCGCTTCCACCCGAGCTGCATGAGCTGGTCGTAACGGAAGCGCGGCAGCGTTGCCCTGATCCAGATATAGACGAAGAGCAGCGCAACGACCTTGATCAGGAACCACATGATCGGCAGGAGCGCTGAGATCCAGCCGGGGATCGAGCCCTCCCAGGTCGGCCCATCCCATCCCCCCAGGAAGAGAGTGGTCGCCACCGCCGCCATCGAGATCATGGCGGTGTACTCGGCGAGGTAGAACATCCCGAAGCGGAGACCCGAGTATTCGGTGTGGAATCCGCCGACCAGTTCCTGCTCGGCCTCGACCAGGTCGAACGGCGCTCGGTTGGTTTCGGCAACGGCGGCGATGCAGAAGATTACGAAGGCGATGATCTGGGGGAAGAGGTTCCACCGCGGCACGAACCGCAGCACGGGGGCGAGATTGGGGAGGACCTCGGCCCAGGTGCCCCGCTGTCGCTCGACGATCTCGACCATCGAGAGGGTGCCCCCCTCGGGAGAAGCGGTGGCGGCAAACATGACCACCGCCACCATCGCCAGACCGAGCGCCGCTTCGTACGAGATCGCCTGGGCCGACGCCCTCACCCCACCGAGAAGCGGGTACTTCGACCCGGAGGACCAACCGGCGAGCATGGTGCTGTAGACGGCGATCGATGACATGGCGAGGACAAAGAGGACACCGACGTTGAGATCCGCCCCGACCAGGGTGACCTCGCGCCCGGCAATGGTCACCGTCCCCCCGAAGGGCACCACCATCATCGTGGAGAAGGCCGGGATGACAGCGAGGAACGGCGCCAACAGGTAAAGCCCGATCTGAGCCTTGGTCGGGCTCACCTGCTCCTTGAAGAAGAGCTTGAGCCCGTCGGCAAAGGTCTGGAGCATCCCGAACGGCCCGGCCCGCTTTGGGCCTATCCGGTTCTGCATGTCGGCGAGGATCTTGCGCTCGCCCCAGATGAGGAAGACGACGATGACCACCACCAGGACGAAGACTGCGATGGTCTTGCCCAATGCGATCAGAACATCGACCCCGTCCATCAGATGGCAGAGAAGGCGCTGCTGGTTCTGGTCATCGCCTCGGATGAGCATAGGGAGCGCCTGATAGGGCGGCCAAGCCAGGGCTCGCGCTGCTCGCTAGACGGCAGACGGCAGCCAGTAGGGACCGATCACCCACTACCTACGAGGCTACCCGTCGTCTGATATCATAGTGATATCACCCTGAAAGGAGATGTGATGGAGGAGCGCTCGGCGCCCTCGATATCCGGGTGGCTGATGTTGGTGGTGGTCATAGCCCTGGCCGCCCTCGCGGGGTGGGGCGGCTACCAGGGCTCGATCGGCGCCAACCAGGTTCTGTGGCGTTGGGTGGCGGGAGGGGCCGCAGTCCTGTTTCTGGTGCTGGTCACCGGGTTCGTGGTCAACCCGCCGAACCTGTCGCGTGTGCTCACCTTCGTAGGGCGCTACGTGGGGACAGTGCGGCGCAACGGCTTCTCGTGGACTTACCCGCTCACTGGTCGGGAACGGATCAGTCTGCGCATTCAGAATTTCGAGTCTGAAACGCTCAAGGTCAACGATGCCAACGGCAACCCGGTCGAGGTGGCCGCGGTGGTGGTGTGGCGTGTGCTCGACACCGCCAAGGCCGCCTTCGAGGTGCAGGACTACGAAGGGTTCGTAAGGATCCAGACCGAAACCGCGATTCGCCACATGTCGTCGCAGTACCCCTACGACGCGTACCGGGAGGGCGACCCGTCGCTGCGAGCCAACGCCGATGAGGTCACCGCTTCACTGCACAGCGAGCTCCAGGACCAACTGCTGCTCTCGGGCGTCGAGGTGATGAGGACCCAGTTGCGCCGGCTGGCGTACGCCCCCGAGATCGCAGCCGACATGCTTCGCCGCCAGCAGGCTGAGGCGGTGGTGGCCGCCCGCCAGCGGATCGTCGAGGGGGCGGTGGGCATGGTCGACCACGCGCTGGAGATGCTCAACGACAAGCAGATCGTGACCCTCGACGAAGAACGCAAGGCGGCGATGGTCTCCAACCTGCTTGTGGTGCTCTGCAGCGAGCACCAGGTCCAGCCGGTGCTCAACGCTGGCACGCTTTACCAGTGACCGGTCAGTGGCCGAGCGCAAGTCCTTCCTCCTCCGAATCGACCCCGAGCTCCACGCCGCACTGGAGAAATGGGCCGCCGATGAGTTGCGCAGCATCAACGGACACATCGAGTACCTGCTTACGAAGGCGGTAGCGGAAGCGGGAAGGGAATGGAATCCGTCCCGGGAGCGACGTCATCGCGATGGCCCGAAGCTAGAGGGGTAGCGCCACCGTCTCGCTACCAGTCAGCGGCGATGTACCCGGAGCCGGGCTCGGCGAGGACGCCTGTCTGGTGCCCGTCGATCGACCGCCAGTGGACGCTCCCGTCGTCGTACGTGATGATGAGGAACTGACCGGAGGCGTCGATGTTCTGGTCGACCACATTCCCCCCATAATCGAACTCCTCGATGGCCTCGCCGGTCATCGGGTCGGCCACAACGCCCTGGACCGTCTCCGCCGCCGGCCCCGAATTGTGTTGCAGGACGTACCACAGCCGCCCCTGGGCATCGATGACCAGTCCGTCAAAGCTCTCGTCTCGCTCGGTCTCGGCGACCACCGTCCCGCCAGCTCCCGCCTCGTCGGACCGGAAGCCGTAGACAACGTGGCTGTCGACGGCAAGGTCATCGCCCACACGCGTCGCTGCCAACGCCACCACCGCTCGGTCAGCCGACCAGGCGCCGTCGTAGGCGCGCCAGCCCGCATCCCCGACGTCGAAGGAGCGCACCTCCCCGCCGGCAGGGCTGAACTCCTGCGCCAGCGGCATGGAGAGGTTGACAACCAGCTGGTAGCCCGCGGCGTCTACGTCGGTGAGCTGGCCGATCCTCGATTGCCCGCCCGAGGGATCCGACCCGATCACATGGCTGAAGTACTGCCCGGGGGCCGGCTCGCAGCACACCGAGTAGAACAGCGTGTCACCCGCCAGGTTGATGCCATCGGCGGACCGGCAGGCGGCGGACACCTCCGGACACTCGGCGCCATCGGGGACCGCCACCAGCTCGGTCGGCTCTCCGGCGTCGATCAGAGTGACGCTGTGACCATCGCCGCCGACCCCGACCCAGCGAGCGGGCGGAGTGCCGGTCACCGCGACGGCGGTGGAGGACGGCGCGGTCGAGGACGGCGCGGTGTCCGCTGGCTCGGTGGCGGGCACCGTGGGCCGGGGCGGGCTGGTGACGGGGCCTGCCGCCTCGCGATCCTGGAGCGGTAGGAGAGCCACCAGTCCCAGGGTGATGATGACGGCCGCGGCCGCTGCCAACAGCGGACGCAGAACCTCGGGCCGCCTCTTCCCTGCACGGAGCCGGGTGACGGCCGAGCCCAGGTCCACGTGCTGGTCCACCCGTCGTTCCAGGTCAGAGAACGCTTTGCGAAGGCGGTCGTGGAGGCTCATTCCTCGAATCCCTCCCCGAGAATCCGGGCCAGCGCCCGGCGGCCCTTGTGAAGATGGGCCTTGACTGTGCCCTCGGCGCAGCCGAGGGCAAGGGCGGTGTCGGCGACGGAATAACCGTCGAGGTAGTAAAGGCTGATGGCCGCACGCTGCCGGGTAGGGAGCGAGCGGAGCGCCTCGAAGACAGCCTCGACCTCGCCGGGTCCCTTGGGAATCAGCTGGAGAGCCCCCATTTGGTCCATCGCCGCCGCTTCGGAGCGCCGACGGCGGAGCCGTCGTGACGCCTTCTGAATGGTCACCCTCCGTAGCCAGGCGCCCGGCTTGTCGTACCGGCAGATCCGGTCCCACCAGCGGTGGGCCTCCAGCATCGCCTCCTGAGCGATGTCCTCGGCGGCGGCGTAGCTCCCCGAGACGGCGTAGGCGAGCAAGACCGCCTTGCGGTACTCGGCGCGGAAGAAGTCATCGAAGTTGAGGATGGCCTCGACGGTCGGGGCGTCACCCCAGCGGCGTACGGGCACGGTGCTCCACATCTAAGAGATACACAGACCGGACGCAGCCAATCGGTTTACTCGCGGGTGGAATCCCCCTACTCCCGGCCATTCGGCTGGAGTTCTTCCTCCTTCTTCGATGATGGCTTCGTGGCTGCCGGGATGCGGTGCCCTGAGCTCGCGCCCAATCAGCGAGACGGCAGCCCAGGCGTCAGGGACGCTGCAGGCTGATGCGGGGGTCGCTCGACAGCACGGGGCAACCCGGCTGGTTGAAGGGCACGTAGACAACGCCGGGGCGGAGCGAGGGGTCCACCCGTACCGGCATCTCGATGTCACCGGCCGCGCCACGCAGCACCACGGGGTCGCCGTCGTGGACCCGCATCCGCAGTGCATCGTCGGGGTGGAGATGGGCGACGGCGCCGGGCGCCAGCCGGCGCAGGCTGGGGCCCATCCGCATCAGAACGCCGTCGTCGTACATGACCCTGGCCAGGTGGAGGGCGATGGGGATGGGCCGCGCCACCAGACCGGGGTCGCCCGGGGTGTACGTCAGCGGCTGGACGGCGCTGTCGTGAGGAACCACCACCCCGTCCCGCTTCTCGAAATCGAGCAGGTCCCAGGTCACTCCGCGGTATGCAGGAGCGACTTCGGCGATTTCCTTGGCGATGCCCTCCGCTGAGCCGAAGCCGAGCGGGGTCCCCATCCGCCCGGCGAGGTCGTCGAGCACCGACCAGTCCGAGCGGGTCTGACCCGGACCCGAGACGACCCGGTTGACCCGTTGCACCCGGCCCTCGAGGTTTGTCACCGTCCCGTCCTTCTCGGCGAACCCATCGACCGGAAGGACCACGTCGGCGAGGCGCGAGGAGTCGGTGAGGAACTGGTCGAGCGCCACCACGAACCCGGCCGAAGACAACGCCTCGGCGGCGAGCGGGCCACGGGCGACGTCGCGCACGGGGTCGGCCCCAACGAGGAGCAGGGCATGGATGCTCTCCTCCCGCAGCCCGTTGAGAATGCGGACGCAGTCGCTCCCGACCCCCTCGGGGAGGGAACCCCAGCCCGCCGCCAACTCCGAGGCCGCCGGCGAGGAGGCCTCCAGCCGACCGGGGAGCAGGCCAGGCGCCAACCCCATATCGAGGGCCCCGAAGGTGTTGGCCCGGCGCACCAGGGGAAGCACCTTCGACCCTTCCAGACCGAGTACGAACGACGCCACCGCCTCGGACAGGAGCGGGTCGTCGGTGTACGCGGTGCGGCCCAGCAGGGCGACGACGCTTCCGCTGTCCAGCGCCCGGCGCGCATCGGCGAAGTCACCCTCGCCCTCGGCCAGCCGGCGCAAGGTCTCGGGGCCTTCCCCGGGCCGGTAGTCGAACTTCCAGGTGGCCCGGTCGTCGAGCCCGGTGCGCCTCGGATGGACCACGATCAGCGGAACTCCCCGCTCCTGAGCCGCCCGCCGCACCCGCAGGTAGAGGGTCCCCAGCTCCTCCTTGAGGTCAGGACCCCAGAGAAGGATGGCTCCTGCCCGGTCGACATCCGCGATCCGGGCCCGGCGTGTCACTCCGACGAGGAAGCGCGGGTCGAGCCCGTCGTCCATCTGGGCGTCGACGTTGTCGCTACCCACCGCCACCCGAAGGAACTTGGAGAGGGCATAGGCATCCTCGTTGGTGCCGCGGGCCCCCCCGAGCGCCGCCACCGCTGACCCGCCGTGCTGCTCGATCACTTCACCGAGCCGACGCGCCACCAGGTCGAGCGCGTCCCCCCAGGAGGCGATGGCGAGATCACCATCCTCGCCGCGGATCAAAGGCTCGGTGAGACGGTCGGGCGAGTGGACATGCTCGAAGCCGAACCGCTCCTTGTCGGTGAGCCATCCCTGGTTGGTGCCGTCGTGGTCGATGGCGTTGCATCGCAGCACTCGGTTCTGGCTGGTCTGGATCGACAGCCGTGCGTGCACCGTGTCGTGCAGCGAGCAGCTCTCCACCATCCGAAGGTCCCAGGGCCGGGCGCGAAACCGGTAGGGAGTGGCGGTGAGCGCCCCCACCGGGCAGATCTGGACGGTGTTCCCCGAGAAGTAGGAGCGGAAAGGCTCGTCGGGGAAGGTGTTGACCTGAGTTCCGTACCCGCGGTCCTGGAACTCGATCAGCGGGTCACCTGAGATCTCCTCGGAGAAGCGGGTGCAGCGGGCGCAGAGGATTCACCGCTCCCGGTCGTGCAGCACCAGGTCGGAAATGGGGATCGGCTTCTCGAAGTGCCGCTTCTCCTCGACGAAGCGGCTCTCCCCCGGACCGTAGGCCATGGTCTGGTCCTGGAGCGGGCACTCCCCTCCCCGGTCGCACACCGGACAGTCGAGGGGATGGTTGATGAGCAGGAACTCGAGGATCCCCTCCTGGGCCTTCTTGACCGTGTCAGAGTTGGTGATCACCGACATCCCCTCGGCCACCTTGGTGGTGCAGGCCGTCGTCATCAACACCCCACGAGGGGTCTCCAGCTCGATCAGACACATCCGGCACATACCCACCGGGTTCATCCGCGGGTGCCAGCAGAAACGAGGGATGTAGTTGCCCTCCCGCTGGGCGGCCTCGATCACCAAAGCGCCCTCCGCTGCCTCCACCGGACGCCCGTCGATCACTATGGGGACCGTCGCCGGGCCCGAGTCCTCCACGGGGATATCCGCACCACCACTGCTGGTCATGCGAGCGGGCACCCCTCCTCGTGGACGTGGGCCAGCGCCTCGTCCTTGAAGTACCGCATCAGCGAGGTCACCGGCGACACCGCCGATGGCCCCAGCGGGCAGATGGTGGTCATCGCCGGGGGCCAGCGCAGACCGGGACTGATGTTGTCGGAGACGTCGAGCAGCACGTCGAGATCGATCTCCCTCCCGGCGCCGGTCTCGATCCGATGCAGCACCATCTCCATCCATGTGGTGCCCTCGCGGCAGGGGGTGCATTGGCCGCACGACTCGTGGGCGAAGAAGCGCACTACCCGCTCCGCGGCGCGCACCATGCAGGTGCTGTCGTCCATGACCACCACAGCGCTTGACCCCAGCATCGAACCCGCTTGGGCGCAGGCGTCCTTGGTAATGGGGAGGTCGATGTGGTCGGCGGGGACGAACCAGGGGGCGGAGGCGCCACCCGGTATCCACGCCTTCAACTGGCTCTGGTCGCGCATCCCCCCCGCCACCTCGTAGATCAGCTCCCGCCAGGTGGGGCCGTGGGGAAGCTCGTAGTTGCCCGGTCGGCGGACGTGCCCCGACACGGAGAACATGAAGGTGCCTGTGTCCACCGGGTCACCCAGTACCCGAAAGGCACCGGGGCCCATCTCCAGGACATGGGGGAGGTTGGACAGGGTCTCGACGTTGTTGACGATGGTGGGCTTCATGTAGAGCCCGATCGCCGCAGGGAAGTAGGGAGGCTTCAGCCTCGGCTCGCCGCGCTTGCCCTCGAGGCTGTTGATCAGCGCCGTCTCCTCGCCGCAGATGTAGGCCCCTCCCCCGAGATGGACGGTCACCTCCAGGTCGAAGTCGCTCCCGAGGATCCCCGACCCGAGGTACCCGGCGGCGTACGCCTCCTCGACCGCCTGTTGGACGCGGCGCGCGGGCTTGGCGTATTCGCCACGGATATAGATGAAGGCGTGGTGCACCTCGTTGGCGATGGCGCAGATGATGATGCCCTCGATCAGCTGGTGGGGATCGCGCTCCAGAAACTGCCGGTCCTTGAAGGTGCCCGGCTCGGACTCGTCAGCGTTGACCACCAGGTATGCGGGCCGGTCCTTGCCGAGGAAGCTCCACTTCATCCCGGCGGGGAAGGCGGCGCCGCCGCGGCCCAGCAACCCCGACGCCTTGGTCAGCTCGACGAGCTCGTCCCTGGTCATGCCGGCGGCGCGGCGTGCCTGCACATAGCCGTCGGTGGCCAAGTACCGGTCGAGGGTGTTGCTGTCCGCCGGGTGCTCGGTCATCCGGGCGGTCACCACAAGTTGGTTGGTCACTCCTGCTCCTCGTCGGCCACCGCCACCGTCCCATACGGTTGGAAGGCCGGGACCGGCCCGACCGCGCCTAGGCGGTCGACGATGGCCCAGTCGAACGACGTCGCCCCACCAAATCTCTGCTGGAGATCCTCGGACACCACCACATCGGGCTTCTCGGCCATTAACCAGGCGACCATCGCCTCGGCCCGTTGCGGGGTGAGGCCCTCGACCAGCTCGTAGTTCACCTGGACGGCGGGGGCGCCGCCGCAGGCGCCGATGCACTCGACGTGCTCCACCGATAGCTGCCCGTCGGGGCTGGTCTCGCCGTGCGGTACCCCGGTCGATTCCTCCACTGCGTGGAGGACGTCGTCACCGCCGAGCAGCATGCAGCTGATCGAGGTGCATACCGAGACCAGGTAGCGGCCAACCTCGGGCTTGTACATCGTGTAGAAGCTGGCAACGGCAAGGACCTGCGCCGGGGTCTGCCCAGTCAGCTCGGCGACCTGGGCCATGCCCTCGCGGGTGAGCCGGCCATCGTGCCGCATGGCCAGATAGAGAAGCGGCATCGTCGCCGAGCGCTTCTCCGGGTAGGAGGCGATCAGCGCGGCGGCCCGCTCCAGGGTCTGGGGCGACCAGCGGCTCACTGCGTGGAGACTAGAGAGCGCTCTGAGGGTCTCCCAATCATGAGACGGCAGACGGCGGACGGCAGACGGCAGCCAGAAGAGGTGTCAGGTCAGCCGGTCAATCGGCGGGCGGTGGCGAGATCGGGGGCGATTCCCCACCAGACGTTAGGACCGT
>DATADW010000129.1:0-5932 GCA_036258335.1 Acidimicrobiia bacterium | reverse complement strand
CGTCTATCCCCGGATCGCCAAGGCCGAGTGCCCTCGCCAGGAAGCTCGCCATCTCCGCCCGGGTCACCGGCTCTTCGGGGCAGTAAAGCCCAGAACCGCAGCCGTTGGTCACTCCAGCGGCGGCAAGCGTGTTTATCGCCTCTTCATGGGTCGAACCCTCGTCGTCGCTGAAAGCATCGCTCGGCGAGACGCTCTCCATGAAGATCACCGAGACCCAAACCAAGCCCCCATCGGCCACGACCCCCACACCGATCGAGTCCCACTCGCCGAGGACATTGGCACGGTGTCCGCTCGAGGCCATGAAGGCGTCGTGGACCGCGTCGACCGACGCGCCAAATCCGACGTTCTCGCCGAGTCGGGTCCAGCCGGTGGTGACCGAGGCCAGATCTTCGGTGTGGTACAGCTGGCCGGAGTCGGCCATACGCCGCGCTTGTGCCTCGGCGTCGTCGGCCAGGTCGGGGTGCCACACCAGGGCGGGCAGCCCGGCCGCCGCCCGGGAGTCGTTGGTCGACTCGAGCAGGTGCTGCTCGGGTGAGTCGGCCATGACGAGTGCCGAGGGCCAGCCGTGGCCGGCCGACGCCGTGGGCGCCGCGATGAGCAGCGTCTGGAGCAGGACAACGAGAAGGGCCCCTGTCCTCCCCGCGTACCTCACCAAACGCGGAAGTCTGAGCAGTGGGATGGGTTCAGGCTCCAGCGTTCGCCTTGGCGCGGACCCTAGCGGCTGACCGCCACTTACGTCATATCGGGGTGTCGCTCGCCGGAGCAGGGGGTGGATCGATCAACGGGAGCCGCGGAGCCTGTCGCGACGGGGGTGGCTCGAAGCTGGGCGCCGACGGGCCCCACCGCTCGACGATGCCAAGCACCTCGTCGATCGCCCTGTCGAGTTGCGGGTCCCGCCCGGCGGCGTAGTCCTGTGGCGTCATCTCCACAACGATGTCGGGGTCGGTCCCGTAGTTCTCCACGCTCCATCCGACGTCCTCGAACCAGAAGGCGAACTCGGGCTGGGTAGTCACGGTCCCGTCGACCAGAACGTGACGGGGCCATATCCCAACCACCCCACCCCAGGTGCGGACCCCGATCAGCGGGCCGAGCCGGTACAGCTTGAAGGCGTGGCAGAAGATGTCGCCGTCGGAGCCGGCGTGCTCGTTGGTAAGCGCCACCATCGGGCCCAATGGAGCGTCATCGGGGTACGGGTCGGGCTGCCCCCATCGGGTGACGGTATACGCCACACGCCGCCTCGCCAGCTTCTCGAGCAGCAGTCCGGAGACGTTGCCGCCGCCGTTGTTGCGGACATCGATGACAAGTCCGTCGCGGTCGACCTCGCCACCGAAGTAGCGGTGGAACTCGGAGAACCCCCGCGACCCCATGTCGGGGATGTGAACGTAGCCCACCCTCTCGTCGCTGCGGTCGTGGACCTTGGCCCGGTTCGCCTCGACCCAGTCGCGGTAGCGCAAAGGGAACTCGTTGCGCAGCGCCACCGCCGCCACCGAGCGCGGCTTGCGCCGACCGCGCTGGACGGTGAGCAGCACCGGCCTGCCGGCCCGGTCCACCAGTCGCTCGTAAGGAACGGTCCCATCGAGAGCGACTCCATCGATCCCCACAAGCCGGTCGCCCTCGGCGATCTCTAGCCCCGGTGTCGCCAACGGAGACCGGGCTGCCTCGTCCCAGGAGTCTCCACGCGGGATGCGTGCCACCCTCCACGACCGGCCGCTCGGCTCCAGGTCGGCGCCGAGGAAGCCCTGGAACCAACCAGGCTCGGGCCGGTAGTCACCGCCCAACTCGTAGGCGTGCGATGTGCCCAATTCCCCCTGCATCTCCCAGAGGAGGTCGGAGAACTCGGACCGGGAGCCAACCCGGTCGACCAACGGGAAATAGCGGTCGTGCACGGCGATCCAGTCGATCCCGGCCATGTCGGGCGTCCAGTATTGGTCGCGCTGCAGCCGCCAGGCCTCGCGGAACATTTGTCGCCACTCCTCGCCGGGCACTACCTCGAGTCGGACCCTGCTGAGGTCGAGCCATCCGGTTTCCCGGTTGGGCTTGTCGTTCGACTTGTCGCCCTCCTTGAACCCGACGGCGACCACACGGACCTTTTTGCCGGCGAGCGCCCCGACCACCTTCCCGTCCATCGAGACCGTCATGTCGAGCACGCCCTCCATGACGGGCTCGACCTTCTCCTGGGTGAAGTCCCAGGCTTCGATCTTGCCTTTTGGCTCAGGTGGGCCGTCGGGGGCCGGTTGCGCCAGCGTCCCCTCCACCGGATACGAGGTGAAAAGGACGCGGCCCCTTGCCCCGAGCACCCGGCCGTAGCGCCCCTCAGGGACGGGAAAGGCGATGACCCGGTCCTCGATCCCGTCGAAATCAACCTCGACCACAGGAGTGGTCGGCTCCTTGGTGGACGCCGCCTCACCCACACCTGTCTTGCCGGCGTCGGTCTTGTTTACCCCCTCGCCCGGCCCGGCTGGCTGGCCCGGGGCCCGTGGCTGTCTCTGGGTGGCCGAGAACGGCGATGGCTCGCTTGCCCTCAATGTGACCAGGTGAGGTCTCCCCCCGCGGGGGAACCCGTAGTCGTGGTAGTGCCCGTCGTAAACGGGGTCGAACACCCGCCACGAAACGAAGTAGAGGTACCTCCCATCGGGATCGAATGACGGGCCGACATCGACGAAGTCGGGCCGCGTCACCTGTCTGGTCCGCCCGCTCACCGTGTCGTAGACGAAAATCGCCGAGCGCCGTGGAGACGTGTAGGCGGCGTATGCCAACCAACGCCCGTCGGCCGACCAGGCGATCCCCTGGATCCGTTCGTAATCGCTCCGGGCGATCTGCTTCAACCGACCCTGGGCCAGGTCCACGACGATCAGCTCTTGGCGCTGGTTGCTCAACGCCACCCTGTCGCGCCCGGTCGGTGCCGCCACCATGTCGGTGGCGCGGCCGATGTCGGTCTTTATCACCCGTGGAGGAGCGGTGCCGTCGGCGCTCCACACCACGATCGACTCCTCACCCTCGGCGTCGCTGAGGGTGACAAGGCGCTCACCGTCGGGGAGCCAGGTAGCAAGACGCTGTCGTACCGACGACGCCGGGCCATGACGAACCGGGGCGCCTTCCCAGAGAGGGATGGTGACGGCCGCTCCCCGAGCGACCAGCGCCAAAGAGTGGCCCTTGGGGTGGAGGTCGATCGTCTCCAGGTGGCGTCCCGGTGCCATGAACCGACGGGCACGCTGCGGGCGGGCGCTGGGGGTGAGGACCTCCAACTGCCTGGTGCTGTCCTCCACCGGGTCGAACACCCAGAGGTCGGCGCCGACGTGGTAGACGATCCGCCGCCCATCGCTGCTGGGGAACCGGGCGTAGAACGCCTCGTGGTCGGTGTGCCGCTCCAGCCCCCGCCCGGTAGGGGTCACCGAGTAGAGGTTCCCGGTTCCTTCGTGGTCGGAGAGAAAGTAGATGCGACGCCCGACCCACATCGGGTTGGCCAGGTTCCCCTCCAACCGGACAAGCGGCTCGAACTCGCCATCACCCTGCCGGTCGACCCACAGCGTCCCCGTGGTCCCGCCGCGGTAGCGCTTCCAGCGCGCCGGGTCGCGGCTGTTGCGACCGATGACCACACCGGGGCCACCGCGTTGGAACGAGATCGCCCGCGCCGGGCCCACCGGGAGCAGAATCGGCTCGCCACCTTCGGCGGGGATGGCATGGATGTGCTGGTCCATGGGAAAGGGGCGCCGCCAGTCGCTGGCGACCAGTACCCGGCCGCCGTCCAGGGACCATCCGACAACCTGGGTGTTGACCCCGAGGAAGGTCAGCCTCCTTGGCGGCCCTCCCTCGGCGGACATCACATACGCCTCGGGGTGACCCTCGTCGCGGCTGGTGAAGGCCACCGACAACCCGTCGGGTGACAGCACGGGGAACGTCTCGGTTCCTGGGTTTGCCGTCAGCCGTACCGCCGGCCCACCGTCCACCTCCACCCGCCATAGGTCGTCCTCGGAGACAAAGACGATGGTGTTGCCGCTGATCGTGGGGTGGCGGTAGTAGCCGGCTGTCATGGCGGTTGGTGGTCGGAGCGACTAGCTCTCGATCAGTCCCTTCTCGGTGAGCCACTCGGTGGCGATGTCTCCCGGGTCCTGCTGCTCGATGTCGAACTTGCGGTTCATCTCGGTGAGGTCGGCGGTGGTGAGTTCGGCGCTGACTGCGTTGACCAGGTCGGCGAACTCCTGACCATATGCCTCCGCCACCTCGGTGGTCACCACCGGCACCACATTGTCGGCCGCCAGCATGCTCTGATCGTCCTCGAGCAGCAACCAGCCCTTGTCGGCGATGATCCCGCTGGTCGAGAAGAGGATGGCGATGTCTATCTCGCCGCTCTCCAGTGCCTGAACGGTCACCTGGCCAGCATCGAGCGGGGTGAAGTTGGCGCTGAGGTCAACCCCGTAAACATCCTGGAGCCCGGGGATGCAGAAGGGGTTGGTCTCGCAGTCGGGGGGCCCGCCCAAGGTGAGGTCGGCACCGTTCTCGGCCAGGTCGCTGAGTGATGTGATGCCGAACTCCTCGGAAGTCTCTGGGGTGACGACGAAGGCGTTGGTGTCGATCGCATCGGACACCTCGAGCGCCTGCAGCCCGATCTCATCAAGCCGGGCTTGGAGCAGCTCGGTGGTGGCGGCGGCGTCACCGCTCGCCTCGCCGGCGAAGTCGTTGAGGAATTCGAGCATCGATGCGGCGTACTCGGGTGCGAAGTTGATCTCGCCGGCGTCGAATGCCTCGATCTCCAAGTCGCGGAACCCGGCGAGGCTCTGCACCTCGGTGGTGTACCCGCCGTCGGCAAGCGCCTGGCTGTATATCTCGGCGAGGATGGCGCTCTCGCCGAAGTCCTGGGCTCCGATTGTGATGGTGGGTCCTTCGATTGCATCACCGGTGCCGTCACCCGACCCGCAGGCGGTGGCCAGGATGGCCAGCGATAGGGTCGCCCCAACGACACCATTGCGGACGCTGCTCCGCATGGGTTCTCCTTTCGTAATGACGCCAGCCGTCGGCCGGTGGCGGCGCCACGTTAACTGGACACCCTCGTTTACTCCGCCGGAGAAGGTTCCCCCACTCGACCCCGGGCCGATCGCTCAGATCTTCGGTGCGGCCTCGAGCTCAGTCCGATCCTTGGCGCGCGTCCCCCTCGGCAGGACCCACCGCTCACCAATCGTGAAGAACAGGTCGGTGGCGATGGCCAGGAGGGCGACCGACACGCCCCCGATGAAGATCTGGACGTCGTCACCCTGGGCAAAGCCGTCGATCACGTAGCGGCCCAACCCGCCCCAGCCGACAATGGCACCGAGCGTCGCCGTGGCCACAACCGCCACCGCCGACACCCGGATGGCGGTCCAGATCACCGGCATGGCCAGCGGCACCTCCACACCGAGCAGCACCTGTCTCTCCGACATGCCGGTCCCGCGCCCCGCCTCGACTATCGCATGGTCCACTTGACCGACTCCGGTGTGGGCGTTGGTGAAGATCGGGGGCATCGCCAGTGCAACGAGTGCCACCACCGTCGGCCAGAACCCGAGCCCGAGCCCGATGGACAGGCTGACTGTGTAGGCGAGGGCCACCAGACCGAAGGAAGGTATGGCTCGGCCAAGATTGACCAGCGACCCGGTGATCAACCCCCCCTTCCGATAGTGGGCGAGGACGACGGCCACGGGCACCATGAGGATCACCGCAATCGTCACCGACAGCACCGATATCCAGATGTGGTCGAGGGTGCGGGTGATCAAGCCACGCTCGCCCGTCCAGTTGGCCGGGTCGCCCAGCCAAGCTGCCACCTCCTGGAGGAAAGTCACTCCTCGCTCGCTTTCGGCCGAGCCCACGGCGTGAGCGCCCGCTCCGCCGCAACCAGAGCCAGGTCCACCAGCACTGCCAGCAGCGCCGATAGCACGACCCCGAGCAGGATCTCGGTGGGGAA
>DATADW010000128.1:0-11168 GCA_036258335.1 Acidimicrobiia bacterium | reverse complement strand
AGGCGCCGGAGCAATCGCGTCAACAGGAGCCCCCTCCGCCGGGCTGCTCCAATCGGGCGGTGGCGGTCTCGGAGAGAGGAAGGTTGTTGAAATATGGGACGAAGCCGGAGATGCCTGTGTAGGTCCCCGATGCCGTGGCCGAGACCTGGGTTCCACCCCCACCGGCGGAGATACCGAGCCCGCTCACCGTGCCGTTGGAGAGATCAGTCAGCTGATCGCATGCGGGTCCGATGTCCTCGCCTACCGACGCCAGTCGAGCTGCTTCTGCCGCCGCTTGCCTCATGGTGATCTGGGCGTTCAATGCGAGCCCGGCCTCGATGATCCCGAGCAATAGGAGCAGGAAGATCGGCAGGGCCAGGGCCAATTCGACCAGGACCGCGCCGCGCTCGCGTTTCTCGCGGCTTGATCTCGCTCCAACTGGATCTTGTTGCTGCTCGATGTCGGTCCCCCACGCTCCGTGACGGGAAGAGTACTCGCTGAGAGGAAATCGGTCGATCCGGGATCGCAATTGAGCGTCCACGTGGGGAGCGGTCGATTTTGACGTTGCAAGACCCAATAGGCGTGCGACGCCGGACCACGCTCACAGATCGCGTCGACGCACCGTTCTCACCGCCAGGAAGAGCAACAGCCCCGTGAGGGCGGCTGCCCACCCGAGGAAGGCCGCCGTCGGCGGCTCGGCCGAGGCGAATGGCAGGCCCTCACTCAAGGCAACCAAATCCGGTGTGGAGGCGTAATAGGAGGCAGCCCTCCAAAGAGCGTCCGACGTGATGCCCAGACTCACGGCGATCCCGATGTTCACCATCGCTCCGTTTCCCACGGCGGACCCGAAGGTCTCGATCAACCCCGCCAACCACGCCACGCCGAAGAGCGAGAATGCAGCCACCCCGGCGGCAACGACCGAGAACCGGGCGCTCAGCGCCATGGCCAGCGTGAGCACTGCGACTACCTGGAAAGCCATCAGCCCCACGGCCCTAGGCATTGACAGGGCGGCGTACTCCGCTGTTGCGGTGGCGATCGCTATCACCGAGAGGGTCATCACCGCGGCGAAAACCGCCACCAGCACCGCGAGGGCCGCCCACCGCTCCAGCACCCAGCGCGCTCTGCTCACTGGTCTGGCGAGCACGGCGGCCGCCAGCCCGGAGTCGAGCTCGGGAGCGACCGAACCTGCTCCAAGGGTGATGGCGAGGAGCGAGCCGATGAATGAGGACACGTAGAGCGCGAGCACACTGAGAATCCCCGTGGTCACTCTTGCCTCCTCGCCGGCTATGCCGCCCAACTCATCGACCAGCAACGTCATCCCCAGCGCATACAACCCGAGAAATGCTCCAGCCAGCAACGCGACCCAGACGAAGATCCTCCGTTGCACCGCTTCCCTCACCACGGCCATCGCAATCGGATATCTCATCGGTCGCCGCCGGTGACCAACTCGGAGAAAGCCTCTTCTAGCGTCCGACCCATCGGTACCAGCGCCATCAGACGACGGCCGGCAGCAACCACCGCCTCCGCTACGTCGGCGGCTAGGGAGTCATCGGGAAGATCGATATGGAGGACGGTCTCCCCTTCGACGGTGAGCTGGCCAAAACGCCGCAGGTCTGCCAAAAGCGACGCATCGACCCGGTCCACCACAACCTCGATCCGGTGGGCGCCCCCCTTCAATTCGTCGATCGGGCCGTGGAAGACGGTGCGTCCGGAGTCGAGAACCACCACCCGGTCACACACTCTCTCCACCTCTCCGAGCAGGTGGCTGTTCAGGATCACGGCTCGACCCTCGGCGCGTAGCTGGCCGATCAGACCTCGTACGTCGCCGCGCCCAACCGGATCCAGTGCCGAGGTGGGCTCATCCAGCACCACCAGCGTCGGATCGGCGACCAGCGCCTGAGCGATGCCGATGCGCTGCGTCATTCCCTTCGAATAGGCGCCGATCCGCTCGTCGGCGCGGTGCGCCATGCCCACCCTCTCCAGAACCGCCGGAATAGCAGCAGCTGCCACGGAATCAGCCATGCCGGCGAGGCGGGCGTGGAAGAGCAACATCTGACGCCCGGTCATCCACTCGTGGAACCTGAAGAGCTCGGGTAGGTAGCCAACGCGCCGCCGCGCCTCCGGGTCGGTCGCCGGCTGGCCAAAGAGCCGAGCCGTTCCCGTGCTCGCCGCCACCAGACCGACGAGCATCTTCACCGCAGTCGATTTGCCGGCGCCATTCGGTCCCAGGAGACCAACCACTTCGCCCGGAGCCACCCGCAGCGAGAAGTCGTCGACCGCCACCGTTGCCCGGTAACGCTTGCCAAGACCCTCGGCCTCGACCACGGGCGCGGCGAGGGTCATCGCGCGGTGAGCTGTTGTGCCAGTGCGAGTGCCTCCGCCGGGTCATCTCCGGCGACGCCGGTCACCGTTCCGTCAGGCTCAACCCAGACATACCCGGTCCCGAATCCTGGTACATCAACCCGGGTGACCTCCACGCCGCCGATGTCAACGGTGCTCGCCGATGCGACATCGACTGGAATCGGCAGCGGCAGCGACGATCGCCAATCCGGTATGGCCGCCAGCTGAGCCACCACGCCTTCGGGCAGCCCGGGGAGGTCCAGGAGGAAGCGTCGCAGCCGTTCGGGGTCCATCGGGCCTTCCACGGCTGTTTCGATGGGTCCCGATCGCCCAACCACCAGGGTTGGTCGACCGTCCTCTTCGAGAGCGACGACGGCGGCAACCGGTCGTCTCACGATGATCGCTGTCTCGTCCAACCCTTCGGGTATCGAGGACGCCGACCCCTCCTCAGTCAGGTACGACCCGACCTCGTCGCTGTCGAAACCGAGACGCATCTCGCTAGCTTCTATCACCGCGACGGTGGCATCGGGGCCGAGATCCGGCAGACTGAGCCCGGTCTCTTGGCGCGCTGCGGCCACACTCTCGACCACCTCGGGTTCGGAGAGCGGGGTTCCCTCCACCTCCCCCAAGCGATCGAGGATCTCGCCGGTGCGTGCCGCTTCCACCGCGCTCAGAGTCACCAGATCAAAACGCTCGACGCGAAACTGCGATAGAAAGGTCTCGCCCCACGCCCGCCCGGTCGGCGTTGCCATCAGCGCCACCCCTACGGCCACCGCCGCGGCTACCTTCCAGCCTCGCCTCGGCCAACGTTGTCGGGCTGACTGGACCGAAGTTCGCTCCACGCTGACCGGCTGCGACAACAGCAGGGCCATCTGGCGTCGCGCCAAGTCCGATGTGGTCCTGAGCTCGGCCACCATGGCGGCGCAAGACCCGCAGACGGCGAGATGCTCCTCGGGTCCGGGCACGGCGGTCTCCTCGTCGAGCCAGGCGCGCCAGACGCCAACGTCAGGACAGGTCATGGGGTTGCTCCTCATATCGGTTGCGAAAGGCGGACTCGGCCCGGGCAAGGGTTGCTCCCACCGAGGACAGCGGCATCTCGAGCGAGGCGGACATCTCGGCGTAGCTATAGCCCGAATAGCGGAGCAGTAGGACCGCCCGGTGACGCTCGGACAGCGTGTCGAGAATGGCCCGGACCGCCTCGCGGTTCTCCGCAGCCATCCACACCTCATCGGGTTGGTGTGGCCGGGATGCGAGCTCGGGTGCTCCTCCCCTGACGGCCCGCTGTCGCCAACGCGCCAGGTCCCTCCGTCGGTTGAATGCCAGGTTGAGGCAGACGCGGCGTAGCCAGGAGGCAACCTCGGGATAGGGCCGGTGTCGCACCGGGTCGGCGCCGAGGCGAATCAACGCCTCCTGAACCACATCCTCCGCCTCGGACCGGTCGAGCACGCCGGCGACGAGCCGTTCCAACCTCCGGCGTTGTTGCGCCACCACACGATCAATAGAGACGGCATCAGCCGCGTTCAGATCCAAAGGAGGTGGCTCGGTCGCGCTCACGTCACGAGATGAACACCGCCGGCACCCGGGTATGTGACACCGGGCGCGGCACCGCTCAACCGGCCACCAGGAGTCGGCGATTCTTGAACTTGGACGCGATGTAGTCCCGATTCATCAGGGCGATGAAGTCAATCGAGATCTCCTTTGGGCACGCCGTCTCGCATTCGCCGTGGTTGGTGCACGACCCGAAAAGGCTCTCCATGGTGTCCACCATGGCTTGCACCCGACGCCAGCGCTCCGGTTGGCCCTGAGGGAGCATGCCGAGATGGGCCACCTTGGCCGCGGTGAAGAGCTGCGCCGCGCTGTTGGGGCAGGCAGCCACGCAAGCCCCACAACCGATGCACGCCGCCGCGTCGAATGCGGCGTCGGCCACCTCCTTGGGGATGAGGGTGAGGTTGGCGTCCGGGGCGGCGCCGGGGGCGACCGTGATGTACCCGCCGGCCTCGATGATCCGGTCAAACGAGGAGCGGTCCACCACCAGGTCCTTGATGACCGGGAAGGCCGCCGCCCGCCATGGCTCGACCACGATGGTGTCACCATCCTGGAAGCTCCGCATGTGGAGCTGGCAGGTGGCCGTGCCGAGCTGAGGACCGTGGGCCTGCCCGTTGATCATGAGCCCGCACGACCCGCAGATACCCTCGCGGCAGTCGTGTTCGAAAGCGATCGGCTCGCCTCCCTCAACCGCCAGCCGCTCGTTGACCACGTCGAGCATCTCGAGAAACGACATGTCGGGGCTGGCGTCGTCCATGGCGATCTCCTGGAAGCGGCCCGCCGCCGCCCCCGCCGCCTGCCGCCAGACCTGGAGGTTGAGCCTCACCGGTGAGCCCCAACCCAGCGAACCCAGGGTTCCAAGCGCGCCTCCGTAACAGCTCGAACCCCGGGTTCGGCGTTTGGCGCCGCCGCGCCCTCTGTAACCACTCGAACCCTGGGTTCGGCTTTTGGCGTCGCCGCGCCCCGAACCGTGGGCTGGAAGCGCGCCTCTGTAACCGCTCGAAGCCTGGGTTCGCAGTCGTCTGCCGTCTGCCGCCTGTGGATCACTTGTAGCTCCGCTGGGCGAGCTTGACGTTCTCGAAGACAAGGGGCTCCTCGACCAGGGCTGGTTCGGCCCCCTCACCGGCGAACATCCATGCGCTGACGTGGGCGCAGGTGACGTCGTTGCGCAACGCCTCGCCTTCCTCGGTTTGGTATTCGACCTTGAAGTGACCGCCGCACGACTCCTCGCGCTCGAAGGCGTCGCGGCACATCAACTCGGCCAGACCAAAGAAGTCGGTGACCCGGCCGGCCCGTTCCAGTGACTGGTTGACCCCCTCGTCACCCGGCACCAGGACGTCACGCTCATACTCGCTTCGCAGCGCGGCTATCTCGCTGATCGCCTTTTCGAGACCGGGATCGCTGCGCTCCATCCCGCAGTAGTCCCACATGATCTTGCCGAGCTCACGGTGGAACCAGTCGACCGTTCTCGTTCCCTTGACACCGAGGAGACGCTTCACCTCATCGTCCACTTGGCGGCGCGCCTCGACGAAGACGGGATGATCGGTAGGGACCGGGTCCTCACCGAGGAACCCGGCGAGGTAATCGTTGATCGTGTTGGGCAGGATGAAGTACCCGTCGGCGAGACCCTGCATCAGGGCGCTTGCGCCGAGCCGGTTGGCGCCGTGGTCGGAGAAGTTGGCCTCTCCGATGGCGTATAGCCCGGGGATGGAGGTCATGAGGTTGTAGTCCACCCACAGCCCTCCCATCGTGTAGTGCGGCGCCGGGTAGATCCGCATCGGCACTCGATAGGGATCCTCGTCGGTGATCCGCTGGTACATGTCGAATAGGTTGCCGTAACGCTCCTCGATCAGGTCGAGCCCGAGCCGGCCGACGGCATCGCCGAAGTCGAGGTAGACCCCGTTGCGTCGTGGGCCCACGCCCCGGCCTTGATCGACCACCTGCTTGGCGGCGCGCGACGCCACGTCGCGTGGCACCAGGTTGCCGAAGGCGGGATAGCGCCGCTCGAGGAAGTAGTCCCGGTCGTCTTCAGGGATTTCGTCGGGGGGCTGAGTGTCCCCTGGGTCCTTGGGGACCCAGATCCGCCCGTCGTTGCGGAGCGACTCGCTCATCAGGGTGAGCTTCGATTGGAACTCATCGTTCTGCGGGATGCAGGTGGGGTGGATCTGGGTGAAGCAGGGATTAGCCATGGCGGCGCCCTTGAGATAGGCGCGCCAGATGGCGGTGGTGTTGCACGCCATGGCGTTGGTGGAGAGGAAGTACACGTTGGAGTAGCCGCCGGTGGCGAGAACTACGGCATGGGCGGAGTGGGTCGTGATCTCGCCGGTGACCAGGTCGCGCACCACGACCCCGGCGGCGCGTCCCTCGTGGAGGACCACGTCGAGCATCTCGCTGCGGGTGTACAGCTCGACGGTTCCGAGACGAACCTGCTCGGCGAGTGCCTGGTAGGCGCCGAGCAGGAGCTGCTGTCCGGTCTGCCCCCGGGCGTAGAAGGTGCGGGCCACCTGGGCGCCGCCAAAGGAACGGTTATCGAGCAGCCCCCCGTACTCGCGGGCGAAGGGGACCCCCTGGGCGACGCACTGGTCGATGATCTCGACGCTCACCTGTGCCAGCCGGTAGACGTTGCCCTCGCGAGAGCGGTAATCGCCTCCCTTGACGGTGTCGTAGAAGAGGCGAAAGATGCTGTCGCCGTCGTTCTTGTAGTTCTTGGCGGCGTTGATCCCACCCTGGGCGGCGATCGAGTGTGCCCGCCGCGCCGAGTCGTGGAAGGTGAACGCCTTCACCCGGTAGCCGAGCTCTCCCAGCGTCGCCGCAGCCGAGGCTCCAGCCAACCCGGTGCCGATCACGATCACGCTGAAGCGGCGCCGGTTCGCGGGGTTGACCAGCCGGACGGCGAACCGGTGGTTGTCCCACTTGTCCTGTATCGGCCCAGGAGGGATCCTGCCGTCGAGGACGGTCGTCGACACAACTCCCGCAGTCACGATGAAGGCACCCATCCCGCCAGCACCGCCACGGGCAGGCTGACGTTACCCACCACCATGAAGGCGGCGAATGCCTGGGCGAACCAACGGCGCCAGCGGTTGAAGCGCGGGTTGTTGATCCCCATGCTCTGGAACATGCTCCAAGCACCGTGGTAGATGTGGAAGCCGAGGGCGATGCTGGCCGCGATGTAGAGCAGCGCCACCGGCCAGCGCGACAGGCTGGCGATCACGTTGTTGTACACCTCTCCCCGGACGAAGTCGGGGTTGGCCCAACCCCAGGTGAGGTCGGCCAAGTGGTAGAGCAGGAACAAGAGGACGATTACGCCCGACCATCGCATGGTGCGTGATGCGTAGTTAGCCACGAGGTACTCGCGCGGTCCGGCGTAATCGAGCGGTCGGGCACGCCGGTTGATCACGGTCAGCGCGTAGGAGGCGTGGATGTGGACCACGAAAGCGACGATCAATCCGATGCGGAGGATCCACAACAGGACACTGAAGGGGAGTATCGGCTCGCCCATCTCGCGCAGGAACTCGGCGTATGTGTTGAGGCTCGCCTCACCGAGGAAGAGCTTGAGGTTCCCGATCAGGTGGGCGAAGACGTAGAGCAGCAGCGCGATCCCGCTCACCGCCATGGCCCACTTCTTCCCTATGGCGGAGCTGTAGAAGTCGACGATGAAAGGGCGGCGGCGGGTTGGTCGCAAGCGTTGATCTGTCGTGCTCAACCCGCGCTCCTGGTGCCGCAGATGCCGTGCTCAAGCTAGCAGCAGGCCACTCCAAGCTCGTTTGGAGGCAGCAGGGAAATGCCTGGTCAGGCCAATTCCCTCTTGACGGTCGGCCATTCGGGTGACAAGATGACATTGTTGTAATTACACGTTTGTGAGTTCCTCGGAAAACACAGACGACCGGCGGCAGTTGGGCGACGCACCGTGGGCAACGGAAACTCGAGTCCGAACAGGGCGGGCGGGACGCCACTGGACCGGTGGGATCCACCGGACAGCAAGCTCGCCGATCTCCTCACCACCGACAACCTGGGCTGGCAGGACAAGGCCAACTGCAAAGGCGCCGACGCCGATCTCTTCTTCCCCGAGCGCGGTGCCTCCACCCGCAAGGCGAAGACGATCTGCTCTGCCTGTCAGGTGCGGGTGGAGTGCCTCGAGTTCGCCCTGCTCGAGAGCGAGAAGTTCGGGATATGGGGCGGTCTCTCGGAGCGGGAGCGGCGCCGTATTCGTAAGCAGCGAGCCCTTCGTCGGGCCGCTGCCGGCTGACACCGCAACGTCACTGTCCGTGCCGAGAGTGCCGTCGCTATCCGACCGACCGTGCCCGGAACTAGCCTCGGATCCGCAGCACAGCCGAGGAGCGCCCATTGACCGAAGTCGGGATTGCACTGTTGGTCGTGGCCGCGCTCTTGGTGATCGTCGCGGTGGTGATGAGTAGACGTCGCAGCGCCCAGACCCAATCGATGGGTCGTGCCGGGGCGGCCGGCGGTGACAGCGTCGATTTCACCGCTCCGCGGCCGCGGATCGCCGCCTTCCACGTCCAGGGCGACGCTGCCATGGTGACCTTCGAGGTCCCTCTGCCCGAAGGGGACGTCGATGCGGTGTTGGCCGACCTCTTGGTCGACGAGGCGGTCGAGGTGGTCAGGGAGAAACGCCACAGCCTCCCCATCGATCACGTGACAAAGGTGGTGGCGCTGGCCGGTAGCGACGATGCTCCACGCGAGGTCGGCCGGCTCGGGCTGGTCACACCAGGAGAGCTCCCGCCGCCCGTCATCGGCCGATCACCGCTCCACTTTGGCGCCATCGGATTCGACCCCATCGATCAGGAATTCGCCGCGGGCGAGCCCGAGCCGATTCCGGCGGTGGCCGACCGGGCGAAAGGCGATGATTTGGCCCCGCTCACCGACGAGGTTCGGTTGCCAAAGGCGGTGGACGTCGGTCTGCGTGCTCAGGGAATCGATCCGGAGACGATGAGCGCGGGCGAGCTGGTCCGAGGGACGCTGTCGCTGTTCGGGTACCAGATCTCTCCCGGTATAGACGACGTGGTCAGCTTCGCCAGCAAGGCTGGACAGCGCACGCTCGTCAGGGAGGACCGATACGAGCCCGGGGGCTACCCCGAGGTCGAAGAGGAGAAGCTTCGCAGCTTCATGATCGAATTCGCCGCTTCGGGCGCCAACCGCGGCGTGTTTGTCAGTGACCGCTACGGCCCGTTCGGCGTCCACCAATTGGAGCGACGCGAGCCGAGGGTGCGGTTCATCACCAGGGAGCGGCTGCAGAAGTTCGTCGACGCCATGGCGGTCGAGTGAGTCCGGCCGGCAGGGAGCCGGTCGCCATTCGACACAGCGTCGCCCTTCCCACCGCTTCGGGTCGTTCGCTACCCGGTATCGCAAAGATGGTGGAGCGGCTCGGCTTCGACTCGTTGTGGCTCTCCGAGGTGGACAGCGACCCGCCCCCGGCTCGGGACGCCCTGGTTCTCTGCAGCGCCGTCGGGATCGTCGCCTCCGAGGTCGGGCTGGTGGCGCTGCTCGACCCCGGTGCCCGGTTGCCCACCGTGGCGGCGAAGGCAGCTGCCGGTGCCGATCGGATGTGCGGCGGCCGGCTCTCCCTCGGGTTGAGCAAGAGCGAGCATGCCGAGGATATCCGCGCCACGCTCGACGGGAGGGGCCCTCCCAACCTGCCGCCGCCGGTCGGGCCCGTCCCGCTATGGCTGACCGACGACGATGCCGATGCAGCCGAGGCCGCGGTCAGGCTCGCCGACGGCTGGTTTCTCGGTTGGAACCAGGACGCCAGCCGGGTCGTCCAAGCAGTGCACAGGCTCGAAGAGGAATGCGATGCCCAGGGGAGGGATCCCCGCTCGATTCGGGTGGCGGTTGGTGCGGCGGCGGCGGTCGACGCCGACGTCGCGGTGGCCCAATCCCAGCAGTGGACGGTCGAACGGGGGCGGGAGTGGGTTACCGAGATGTCCGGGGCAGGCGCCACCGATCTGGTGCTTTCCTTCGCGGCGCGGCCCTTCGGGTGGTCGGGCGGATCCGCCGCCGAAATCTGGGCCACCGAGGTACTTGGTCTTTCGTCCACCGATGACGGCTACCATGGTGGTGAAAGGAGAGGGCGATGAGATTCAGTGGACCGGAATTAGTCATCATCCTCGTCATCATCTTGCTGCTCTTCGGGGCGCGGAAACTGCCCGATCTGGCGCGCTCCCTCGGCGCATCTGCCAAGGAATTCCGCAAGGGAGTCGACGAGGGCTCGACCGAGGAGCCTACGGCCGCCGAACCCCAGGTCACGACGGTCGAACCCGAGGTCACGGTCGTCGAACCCGAGGTCACGGTCGTCGAACCCGAGAAGAAAATCGACTGACAGTCGAAGTGCGGGGCGATGGTCCCGCATCCGGACGACACGGTGTCGCCGGAACTTCTCTCTTCCCGGGCACGTTCGCTGGTTGACGGCGTGGAAGGTCTGGCGCCGCACGACTGGGAAGAGGTGGCTCGCACCCATGGGCGGAAGATCTACAACTTCGCCTACCGGCTCACCGGCAACCGTGACGACGCGGCGGACCTGTCCCAAGAGGTTCTCATTCGTGTCGCCCGCGGATTGCGCGACTTCCGGCCCGGCTCGTTCGACGGATGGCTGTGGCGAATTACCCGCAACGCCTTTCTCGACGAGGTACGCCGCCGGCGCCGTCGCCCAACCGCACCACTGCCGGACGACGTCGATCGGACCGATCTGCTCTCATCCCCGGCCCCCGACGACGTGCTCGCTTCGGTTCGGCTCGGTGAGGACATCCAGCAAGCGCTGCTCGCCCTGCCGTTCGACTTCCGGGAGGCGGTCGTCCTCTGCGACCTGGTGGGTCTCAGCTACGAGGAGATCGGTGCGATCGACGTCGTCGGGCAGCGGTGCGGTGGGGCGGCGGCGGCGCCGACGGACCTCGTCGAGAAATGCGTTGCGGGTGATCCGCCACAGCCATCCGTCGAAAGAGCCGGGGCGGAAGTCGCGCAGCCCGCGAGCGACACGGATGAGTACCTCCTGTGACAGGTCCGCCGCGTCGTCACGGTTGCCGGTGAGCCGGTAGGCGAAGTTGTAGATCTTCCGCCCATGGGTACGGGCCACCTCTTCCCAGTCGTGCGGCGCCAATCCGCCCACGCCGTCAACCACCGAACGTGGCCGGGAAGAGAGAAGTTCCGGCGACTCCGTGTCGTCCGGATGCGGGACTGTCGCCCCGCACTTCGACTGTCAGTCGATCTTCTTCTCGGGCTCGGCGGCCGTAGCCTTCTCGGGCTCGGCGGCCGTAGCCTTCGCGGACTCGACGACCGTGACCTCCTCGGTCGAG
>DATADW010000127.1:0-3246 GCA_036258335.1 Acidimicrobiia bacterium | reverse complement strand
GGACGCGCTGCACGCCGACATGTGAACGAGGCTCCGCCCGAGCCGCACCCGCATGAAAGCACCGACAGCGGACGCCGCCGGCCCCGGACGACCCCGCCGCGTCTATTCTGGGTCGCTGACCTGCCCCTCGTAACCGGTTAGGGAATTTGGTCAGAGCCACAATCGAGGGCCCATAGCTCAGCCCGGTTAGAGCGCATCCCTGATAAGGATGAGGTCCGTGGTTCAAGTCCACGTGGGCCCACTCACGCCATCGACTTTGGCGACCTCTTCGACGACCGTGTTGCTGATCGCAGAGACCGATAGGCACCACTTGTGGTCAACACGACCTCCGGGATGCCCTTTCGCGCAGCGGGACCACCACCCGTCCGCCGTCGGGGCCGGTCATGACGGTCACCCTCGCCCGGTAATGCTCGGTGATGACCGCCGAATCGAGTACGTCGGCCGGCTTCCCGGCGGAGACGACGGCGCCGTCGACGAGCAACGTCAGCCGGTCGGCGAACTGTCCGGCCAGTGTCAGGTCGTGCATCGCCCCCACCACGGCGATTCTCCGCTCCCGCCGGAGTCGGTCGACCAGTTCGAGCACCTGTTGCTGATGGCCGATATCGAGTGCGGTGGTCGGTTCATCGAGCAGGAGCACCCTCGCTTCCTGGGCGAGCGCTCGGGCGAGCACGACCATCTGCCTCTCGCCGCCGCTGAGTGCCGAAACCTCCCTCGATCCAAACCCGTCGAGGTCGAGGTCCAGGAGCAGGCGCTCCACCAGCGCCACGTCATCGGTCCCCTCGGAGCCCCATGGCGCCAGATACGGGGTGCGACCCAACAGGACGTAGTCGAGCACCCGCATCCCCTGGGGGATCACCGCGATCTGAGGCACCATCGCAACCAATCTCGCTACAGCCCGACGAGAGAGCCCGCCGAGCGGTGTCCCATCGATCGACACCTTGCCGGTGGTGTTGAGGGTGCCAGCGATGACCCGCAGCAGGGTGGACTTGCCCGAACCGTTTGGGCCTATCACTACAACCCACTCCCCCGCCTGCACTTCGAGGTCGACCCCGTGGAGAACGTCCCGGTCCTCGTAACCGGCGCGCAATCCCGCGGCAACCAGCGTTGGGATCACAACTCACCCCCACGGCCTGCCCACAACACCAGAGCGAAGAACGGCGCTCCGATGAAGGCGGTGACGACTCCGATGGGCAGCTCACCCGGTGCCACCACGGTCCGGGCGGCCAGGTCGGCGAGGATCAGGAAGGCAGCACCCAGCACCAGGCTGAGGGGAACGATCACCCGGTAGCTGGATCCCACCAGCAGCCTCACGGTGTGCGGCACGACGAACCCGACGAACCCGATCAGCCCGCTCACGGCCACCACCGCCGCCGTCCCCAGAGTCGCCGCCACCACCATGACCACCCTGACGCCGCCTGGTCGGATACCGAGCGTGGCTGCTTCGTGGTCGCCCACTGCGAGGACGTCGAGCAGCCGGCGGCCGACGGTGATGGCCAACCAAGTCACCACGACATACGGCATCACTTGCCACACCTCGCTCCATCCGACCGTGCTCAGCCGGCCGAGGATCCACGAGTAGACCTCGCGGATCGAATCCGAGCGCTGCTGCTGGAGGAAGGTCTGCACCGCGGTGAGGAAAGCGGCGACGGCGACACCGGCGAGAATCAGCGTTGCCGGCGTGCGGCTGGAACCGGCGGTCCGGGCGAGCGAGGTCGCCAACACCACCGCCAACACCGCCCCGCAGAAGGCTGCGGGCGCCACTAACCCCGGGGCGGCATCGGCTACGAGGGCGATGGTGGCGCCCAGACCGGCACCGGCGGCGACACCGAGCAAGTAAGGGTCCGCCAGCGGGTTGCGGAAAACGCCCTGGTAGGCGGCTCCGGCAGTGGCGAGAGTCGCGCCCACCAGTCCGCCGAGGACCACACGGGGGGCGCGCAACTCCCACAGGATGGCGGTCTGCCTGGCATCGAGCGTCGATTCAATGTTGACGAAGGGCAGGGCGCCGAGAAGCTCACGGAGCACATCGCCGGGGGGCAACGCCGCCGGTCCCAACACCAGTCCGGCGAGCGCCGCAGCGGCGAGCGCCAGCAGCGCCAGCGCCAGCGCCTGCCAGGGCAGCCGCACCGGCCGGAGCACGGCCTCCCCCCGTCCCGACGCCAGGTCGGGGCTCAAGCGGCAGGCTCCAGGTGGCGCTCCAGCGACGAGGCGATCATCTCGACCAACTCGACGACACTCGGCCCCCAGCGCTGGGCGACGTCGTCGGGAAGCTCGACAATGTCGCCTCGCTCCACCGCACCGAGGGTGTCCCATCCGGGGCGCTCCGCCACCGCGGCGGCGTCCTGCTGGCAACACTGGGTGTCGGCCAGGTAAATCAAGTCTGGATCTGCCTCAATCACCGCTTCGGGTGACAGCTGTGGAAAGCCGGTCCCATCGGGGTCGGCCGGGTCGGCGATGTTCTCCATCCCGAACTGGGTGAACAGCGAGCCGATGAAGGTCCCCGACGTGGCGGTGTACAGGGTCGGATCGAGCTCGTAGTAGTAGGTGACGGGGTGGGCCATCTCGGGCACTTCGGCGACCGAGCGGTCGATGACAGCGCTCGTGTCCGCCACCAGCGATGCCGCTTCGGCGACCCGGCCGGTGGCGGCGCCGACGACCTCCCACTGTGAGTAGGCGCCGTCCAGGTCAGATGGGGCGTCGAACAGGAGCACCGGGATGTCGAGTGCCTCGAAACCCGCGACGGCGTCGCCGGGGTCGAAGGCCAGGATCACTAGGTCGGGCTCGAGTGCCGCCACCGCCTCCACATTGAGCTCGAAGGCGTCGACCTGCTCCTTCTCGGCTGCCTCAGGTGGCGACGTGGAGAACATGTCCACGGCTATCACCTGGTCGCCGGCCCCCAAGGCGAAGAGGACCTCGGTGTGGGTTGCAGAGAGCGATGCGATGCGCTCGGGCCGAGCCGAGATCTCGACATCGCGGTCGCCGGCAGACACCGTCACCGGGAAGTCTGTTGCAGCCACGGTCGTGGCCGGTGCCGACGTCGTGGGTGGGGAAGTGGCCGGCGCGGTCGTTGCGGCGACCAAGCTTGCACTAGTCGGCGCGGTATCGGCTGTGGTCGTGGCTGCCGGTTCTCCGGTCGAGCACGCCACCACCATCGCCAGGGACGCAATTGCTAGAAGCAATCTCTTCATCCGCCGCCCTCCTCTTGCTCGTCGGACGGCTGGATGTCGTGACCGGCACGACACGCCCTTC
>DATADW010000126.1:0-4038 GCA_036258335.1 Acidimicrobiia bacterium | reverse complement strand
CGAACCGTCGATGCGATGTACGCCACCGACGAGGTCAACCGCTTCCTCGAGGTGACCTACGCCAATGGGGATCGCGAGGTCCTCTTCTTCAAGGACTTCTCCAGCGGCGCCATGATCGAGAACATCGTGCGCCGGGCGAAGAAGGACGCCATCAAGCGTCATATCGAGACGGGAACGGGCGGTGTCCGGCTCAACGACCTCCTCTATGCCATCAAGCAGGAGTTCCGTGAACACGAGGATCTGCCGAACACGACCAACCCTGACGACTGGGCGAAGATCTCGGGGAAGAAGGGCGAGCGCATCGTCTACGTGCGGACGCTGATCGAGGGCGAGGACGAGGCCCGAGCCATCGAAGCGGTCACCACCGGGCAGTACCTGTGAGAGACGGAATACGGAAGACGGAAGACGGAAGACTTGAAGGTAAGGGCCGGCCCGCCGGTTCGGCTTCAGATTTCCGACTCCCGGCTCCGGCCTGATCATGGCCATCCACAAGGTGCTCGGGACCGAGACCGAGTACGGGATCGTCATCCGCAACCAACCGGACTTCAACCCGGCGTTGGCATCGAGCCTGGTGGTCAACTCGTACCCGGGGGAGCGAGCCCGGGTGCAGTGGTCATTCGAGGAGGAGTCCCCCGGCCGCGATGCCCGCGGCTTCGGGTTTGACGGGCAGGGCCTTCCCGAGGTCGATTCCGGTCTGGTCAACGCCGTTCTCACCAACGGCGCACGGCTCTACGTCGATCACGCCCATCCCGAGTACTCCAGCCCGGAGTGCTACGACCCGCTCGAGGCGGCGCTGTACGACAAGGCGGGCGAGGTGGTGATGGCCCGCGCCGCCGAGCAAGCACGCGCCGTCCTCAAGGAGGGGGAGCGGCTGTCGCTCTACAAGAACAACAGCGACGGGAAAGGCAACTCATACGGCGCCCACGAGAACTACCTGCTGGCACGCTCTCTGCCCTTCGGTGAGGTCGTCAAGTACCTCACCGCCTTCCTCGTCACCCGCCAGCCGATAACCGGCGCCGGGAAGGTGGGGTCGGAGAACGGCCGCCCCGCCGTCCCCTTCCAACTCACCCAGCGGGCCGACTTCTTCGAGGAAGAGGTCGGGTTGGAGACCACGTTGAAGCGTCCCATCATCAACACCAGGGACGAGCCCCACGGTGACGTGACCAAATACCGGCGGCTCCACGTCATCATCGGCGACGCCAACCTCTCCGAGCCGCAGATCTTCCTCAAGCTTGGGCTGACGTCGTTGCTGCTCTCGGCGCTGGAGGACGGCGCAATCCCCGACCCCCTCACGCTGGCGGACCCGGTGACCGCCTGCTGGCAGGTGAGCCACGACGTGGGTCTGGGCCGACCGATCGAGCTTGAGAGCGGCGGGACAGCCACCGCGCTCGAGCTGCAGGGCCAGTACCTGGAGTGGCTGGCCAAGTACGCCCAGTCGGAGCTCCCCGAGGCGGTGTGGGTTGACGTGGTCGGCGCCTGGGAGGAGGTGCTCGCCGATTTGGAGACCGACCCGATGCGCTGCGCCGACCGCTTGGATTGGGTGGCCAAGTGGCGGCTCCTCAACGGGTACGCCGAGCGAGACGGCACCGAGTGGTCGCATCCCAAGATGAGCGCGCTCGACCTCCAGTACCACGACGTCGATCCCGAACTCGGGCTCCACCGCCGGATGGTCCGCAGCGGTGCGATGCGCCGGCTCTTCACCGACGAGGAGGTCGGCCGGGCGTGCTCCGAGCCTCCGGAGAGGACCCGGGCATACTTCCGCGGCCGCTGCGTCGCCCGGTTCGGCGGTGCTCTCGTCGCCGCCAACTGGGACTCCATGGTGTTCGACACCGGCGGGGAGACTCTCAAGCGGGTGCCTATGATGGAGCCCCTGCGTGGGGGCAAGGACAAGGTCGAGGCGATCCTGGACCAGGCCGAAGACGCCGCAGCGCTGTTGGAGGCGCTCGGCGGCTGAGCCACCAGATCGGTGACCTGGATCGAGGACGAGGAAGGTTTCGATGGCCGAGCAGGAGCGCAAGCAGCCACCACAGCGGCACACCGACGAGGCCGACGAGGCCGACGAGGCCGCGGCGGGGCGGAGCGGCCGGGAGACCGCCGAGAAGATCGACGAGCTCCTCGAGGAGATCGACGCCGTCCTCGAGGAGAACGCCGAAGAGTTCGTCAAGAACTACGTCCAGAAGGGCGGCGAGTGACGGGGGACCCGTCGGCCGAACCTCTGCCGCTCATAGCACCGGTTCCCGGGTCCAGCTTCTCCGGTTTGCTCGTCCGTCTCGGGCTCGAGTCGCCCTGGTCGGGCCAAGTGGACCCAAACCGGCTCCCCGTCGCAGAGGCGACAACCGTGCTCGCCATACGCTTCCCCGGCGGTGTGGCGCTGGTGGGCGACCGCCAGGCCACCGAGGGAAACCTGGTTGCCCACCGCCGCATCCAGAAGGTATTCCAAGCCGACGAGTTTTCGGCGGTGGCCATTGCCGGAGTCGCCGGGATCGCCTTGGAGATGGTGCGGCTCTTCCAGACCGAGTTGGAGCACTACGAGAAGATCCGCTCGCACCGTCTCAGCCTGGAGGGCAAGGCGACCTATCTGGCGCGGATGGTCCGCAACCAGTTGCCCATGGCGTTCCAGGGTTTGGTCGTGGTCCCGCTGTTCGCCGGCTACGACGAGGAGCAGGAGACCGGTCGGGTCTTCACATATGACGTGGTCGGCGGCCGCTACGAGGAGCAGGACTTCGGGGCGACGGGGTCGGGAAGCAAGGAGGCCAAAGCCTTCCTGCGGGGGTTCTACCGGCCCGACCTATCTGAGGACGAAGCGCTCGATATCGGGATGGGAGCGCTGGTGGCGGCGGCCCAGGAAGACACCGCCACCGGCGGCCCCGACCTGCACCGTGGGATCCTCCCCAACCTGGTCATCGTGACCTCCGCCGGCTACCACGACGTCGACCCGGAGCGGGTGCGCGCCGTGGCAGAGCGGGCGCTGACGACCATTCGGTGATGCCGTGACCATCCCCTTCTACGTCCCGCCCGAGCAGCTGATCAAGGACAAGGCGGAGTTCGCCCGCAAGGGCATCGCCCGGGGCCGTTCCATCGTCGCCATCGAGTACGCCGACGGTGTCCTGCTGATGGCGGAGAACCCCAGCCGGACCCTCCACAAGATCAGCGAGATCTACGACCGGCTCGCCTTCGCCGGGGCCGGGCGTTACAACGAGTTCGAGAACCTGCGCCAAGGTGGCATCCGGTTCGCCGACGTCACCGGGTACATGTATAGCCGCCAGGACGTGACCGGGATCGCCCTTGCCAGCGCCTTCGGCGAGACGCTGGGGCGGATCTTCACCCATGAGATGAAGCCATGGGAGGTCGAGGTTCTGGTGGCCGAGGTCGGTGCGAACGGCGACGACAGTCGGCTGTTCAAGGTGACCTACGACGGGACCCTCTACGACGAGCGCGGGGTGTCGGCGGTGGGGGGCAAGGCCGAGCAGCTCACCGAGATGCTCCAGACCGGACACGATGAGGGCGCGTCACTTGACGACGCGCTCCGCAAGGTTGCCGACGCATTCCGCACGGCTGAGGAACGGGAGATCGGCGGCTGGGAGGCCGCCGTGCTCGACCGCAGTCGTTCCCGCAGGCTGTTCCGCCGGCTCTCACTCGAGGACCTCGCCGCGGCGGAACCGAAGTAGGGCGCGGCATTCTGAACCTGATGGATGGGGTTACACGCCGGTTTCTATCCAGGTAGTAGTTCTCCGTCGTTGACCGCACCGACTGTTACCGTCGCCGCCAGTGGAACGGCGCATTTTCGGGATTGAGAACGAGTACGGGGTGACCTGCACGTTGCGGGGCCAGCGCCGGCTCAGTCCCGACGAGGTGGCCCGGTACCTGTTCCGCCGGGTAGTCAGCTGGGGCCGCTCCTCCAACGTGTTCCTCGAGAACGGGGCCCGGCTCTACCTAGATGTGGGGAGCCATCCGGAATACGCCACCCCGGAGTGCGACAGCCTCCACGACCTGGTGGCCCACGACAAGGCGGGGGAGCGGATCCTCGAGGGTTTGGTC
>DATADW010000125.1:0-5192 GCA_036258335.1 Acidimicrobiia bacterium | reverse complement strand
AAGAACTCCCTGACCGGCATGCCGACGTGATCTTCGAATTGTGCGGCCAGGTCGGGGCGCATGTCGCGAATCGTCGTATTCATGGGATGGTCGCCTGAACCGGTATCGATCCCGAACCAGGCGATCTCCATGTCGAGCATCCAATCGAGCAAGTCGAGGTTGCCGCCCGGGTGCATGCAGAAGTACCTCACGAGGTCTTGCTGAGACTGGCCCTCGTAGTACCGATGCCAGCCGGTGTGGATGATGAGGATGTCGCCCTTCTTGATCTCGACGCGCGCCGTCAACATATCTGGGGTGATGACGTCCCAGTCGTCCACCATGTCCGAGATGTCGATGATGGCGCCGTGGTTGACCAGGAAGGACAGGGGATAGGAGGCCATGTCGCCTCCACCGTCTGCAGCGTGGAGTCCACCATCGATGTGGGTGCCTGCGTGCATCGCCATCTCGACTCGCTGCGCCACGATCCGATGCGTCTGCAGGGTTTGCGCGTAGTAGAGCTTGTTCCCGGCGTAACCCACCCACCCGGGCGTGTGGATGTTCATGGTGTGCGTGAGATCAACCAGCCTCACCTGACCTCCTAGACCTCTACCGCACGTCCCAGTTCGACCTCTGTGAACCCTACTCCAAGGATTTGAGTGCGGTCACATGAAGAGAGAGGCACGTCACAGTTCTTCGCCTTCCAGCCACAGCCGGTAGATATCGGTCCTCCGGTTCTGGCGAGGATTGATCCCCGAGCCGCGGTTCTGTGCCTGATCGGCAGCAGATGGATCGATGTCTGCTGCAGCGGTTTCCTCGGCGTCGCCCAGCGGCCCGATCACGCTTCGACCATGCGGGTCGACCAGAAGCGAAGATCCGAGGAGGTCGGCTTGGCCGGTATCTCCTACCTGCGAGGCACAGGCGATGAACACCTGGCTGAGATTCGCCTGCACAGCCGCTGCTCGCGCCTGGGGCGCGTAGCCCTCGATGTCACGCCGCTCGGTGTCGAAGCCGGTCACCCACGCGGTTGGCACGAGCACGACCCGACACTCGCGTAGTCCCAGCCCGCGCACGATCTCGGGGAAGCGAAGGTCGTAGCAGATGCACAGACCGACTCTTCCCCAGGGCAGGTCGACCACGGGGAGCCCCAGATCGCCGGGCGAGAACACCTCGCGCTCGGCGGAGAACAGGTGGAGCTTGCGGTAATGGATGAGAACACCGTCTGCGCCGACCAGGACGGCGCTGTTGTACAGCATGCCGTCGTCGACCTCGGCGAAACCACCCGCCACCCACCCGGCGTGCTGGGCCGCCAGCGATCGCCAGGCATCAACGGTGGGTCCATCGATGGGCTCGGCAATCGTCGCCAGACCTTCCTGATCCGAGACGTAGCCAGGGATGATGAGCTCGGGGAGCAACACGAGGTCGGCACCGCCGACAAACGCCTCTTCCGCCACTCGGATGGTGCGAGCGCGATTGAGGTCGGCTTGGAAAGGGATGCCCGTGATCTGCGCGACAGCCAGCCGGATGGTCACGGACTGGAATCGAAAATGGCACCTGCGGCGCGCAGCATGACGTAGTCGGCTGGGCACGGGCCGCCCACACTCTCGATTCGCGACCCCCGGTCGGCGGTGACCGAATGCCAAACCCCGACGGGGACGTGGACAACCTGCCCCGCTTCGAACTCGAGCCGAGAGTCGTTGGTGAGATCATCGATGGTCCCACGGCCATCGAGGATGAATATCGTGTCCTCGGACTCGCTGTGCACGTGCGGGACGTTGCGTTCGCCCGGTTGCATGTCGACGTAGTTCATGTTGGCGGTCTCCGCCCCGACACCCGGCCAGACCACCAGGCGGGCATCCCTGGCGATCATCGGAACGATGAGACCCGGCCGGTCGCGGTGAAAGACACGGACCGCCATCAGGCTTCCCTCCGAGCGACCGTCCACCGGCCCAATCGTGTCAATTGGCACCCGAGTCCGGGATCATGACGATCCCGTCGGAGGCGGTTCGGGCCGGAGATACGAAACTGACGACATCGGCACCGCCCGCGCCTGCCAGCGCCGCGTGGGGAACCCCGGGCGGAATCAAGACCACATCGCCGGGAAAGACCCGGTGCGAGAGACCATCTATCTCGAAGGTGAGATGACCCCTGACCACGTATGTGATCTGCTCCTGTTGATGACTATGGAGCGGGAAGGTCCCACCTTCGTCAAACCGGTACCTGGTTGCCGACATGTTCGCTCCGTGCACCATTTGCCTGACCAGGCCGTCTCGGGGTGTGTCGAAGGGCGCGGACGCAAAGGGATTCCAAACGGCTCCGGCCGAACCACTCACCGAGAGGTGCCGATACCATTCTGGGTCCGGAGGGCTCGGCCCACCCACGATGCGCATGCCCTCCGGCCCCGCCTCGAATCGGTACCGGGTGCCTGGCTCGACGTGGACCATCGATCCGGGTTCGAGCGCGAATTCGTCGTCGGAATCGGGCTCGAGGGCGAGGCCGGTTCCGGCGCGCACGTAGTACACCGCCTCCGTGGGGTGGCTCAATACGACGGTGGCTCCTCGCGGTCCCAGGTCGATGGTGTGCATCGAGCGCAACGAGGCGCCGGTGCCGGGCCAGACCACTGCCCGGGCGACTCCACCGACCTCGATGATCGGCACTTCCGGGTTTGCGTCACCCGTTTCGAGTATGCATACCGCCCCCAGATCGGGTGAGCCGAAGTCATTGGTGGCGGTTGAAGGCATTTTGATCATGTTAAACGTGCGATCGTGGCAGAGTCTTGACGGACTGCGCCTCGCACGACGTGAAGATCGGAAAGACGACGATCGAGCCAGGACCAAACCTCGGCCTAGGCTTCGGATGCCGAGGTCATGACCAAGACAACAGCAAGACCTGACGCCGAGCTCGCCGATACCGACTCGGCGGCTGTCGAGACCTTGCACGCGATCGGGACTCGAATTAGAAGCCTCCGTTCGAGAGGCAACCTCACACTTCAGGAACTCGGTGAGATGACCGGCTTGAGCGCTTCGATGCTCAGCCTGGTCGAGCGTGGCAAGACCAGTCCCTCTATCGGGACCTTGGTTGCCATCTCATACGCACTCGGGGTACACATGCGCGACCTGGTATCGGGCGACCGACCGTCCGAGCCCGACCCCGTGTCCCGTCGCGAGGAACAGCCCGAGTTCCATACTCCGAGCGGAGTCAGGCGCCGTGTCCTCCGAGACGATCGGCAACGCGGCCTCGAGGTGGCGGTCAACGAGTACGCCCCGGGAACCTCCAGCGCCGAGCGACCCCTCCACCACGAGGGATTCGAGTACGGAGTGCTCATCGAGGGGAAGCTCGTGGTGCAGATCGGCGACGAGGAGTATCAACTTCGGCCTGGCGATCTGGTGTCATACAACTCAGGGGTGCCGCACCGGATCTCGAATCCCGGGAAACGGATGGCACGGGCGCTGTGGGTCAACCTCGACCGAGCAGAGTGATTGAATGGTGCTGATGGCGATTGATCCGCGCTCGATGTCGATGGCGGACTCGGGTCGATGAAGCCGGCGCGGTTCGAGTATTCGGCCCCCTCCTCGATCGACGAAGCGTTGACAATCCTCGCAGAGAGACCGGGGGCCAAGGTCTTGGCAGGCGGGCAAAGCCTGGTGCCGGCGATGAACTTCCGCTTGGCGCGCCCCGAAACGCTCGTCGACATAAACCGGGTTGACGAGCTCGATCGAGTCGAGGTTGATGGGGCGGTCCTTCGTATTGGAGCACTTGCCCGGCATCGCCGGTTCGAACGACCGTTGGCCCCGGGCCCGCTTGGCCAGATCCTGCCGCGAGTAGCGCGCCACATCGGGCACCTCCCTATCCGGACCCGAGGCACGTTCTGTGGCAGCCTGGCTCACGCCGACCCAGCGGCCGAGTGGTGCCTGGCTGCGGTCGTTCTCGAGGCCGAGATCGTGGCGCGCTCGATGCGGGGGGAGCGGGTGCTCGCCGCCGATGAGTTCTTCGACACCGTCTTCACCACCGCTCTGAGTCCCGACGAACTGCTCGTCGAGGCGCGCCTCCCGCTCCTCGCCGACGATGAGTTCGTTGGGTTCGAAGAGCTCAGCCGTCGCGCTGGGGACTTCGCGCTGGTGATGGCGATGGCGGTGCTTCGGATCGTCGACGGCCGTGTCGCCGCCGCCCGACTCGGCGTCGGGGGCGCGGCCGATCGTCCGCTTCGCCTACCCAAGGCTGAGGCCGCTCTGATCGGCGAGCCACCTCAAGATGGAGTGTTTCAACGAGCCGCCGAGATCGCAGCCACTTCAGTCCGGCCCTTTGAGGACATCCACGCCAGTGCCGAGTACCGGCGCCGTTTGGTGAGCGTGTTGCTGTTCCGAGCAATGCGCCAGGCAGCGGCCTGATGCGTGACCACCGGACGGATGTCAGCCTCAGGGTCAACGGGGTCACTTACGAGGTCGAGGTTGAGCCGCGCAAGACCCTGGCGGACGCGATCCGCGAAGACTGCGGTCTGACCGGCACCCATCTCGGCTGCGAGCATGGGGTCTGCGGGGCGTGCACCGTCCTGGTCGACGGCGAGCCGGTTCGGTCTTGCCTGTTGTTCGCGGTGCAGTGCGAAGGCGCCGAGATCAGGACCGTGGAAGGTTTGGCGGACGGCGACACCCTTCACCCCATGCAACAGGCATTCTGGGACAACCACGGCCTGCAGTGCGGCTTCTGCACTCCTGGGTTCCTGATGCTGGCCGTGGCGGTGCTCGAGGACGACCCCGAGATCGACGAGGTCGGGTTGAGGGAGGCGATGTCATCCAACCTGTGCCGTTGCACCGGATACCAGAACATCCTCACCTCGGTGCGGGCTGCTCAGGAGGCAATGCAGCGGCCGGCTACGCGGTGATCGGCCGCTCGGTCAAGCGGCTCGAGGACCCCCCACTGCTCAAGGGCCGCGGTCGATTTGCCGCCGACATCGTCGTACCGGGGATGCTGCACATGAGGGTGGTGCGGTCGCCGGTTGCCTCAGGGCGCATACTCTCAATCGACCTGGACGATGCCCGCCAAGCGGAGGGTGTCGTGGCGGTGTGGGACGCCGATGATGTCCGTGGGATACCGCCCATCGAGTACCGGCAGGTCTCGCTGCCAGAGCTCACCCCCTACCGACAGCCCATACTGGCCAACGAATTCGTGCGCTACGTCGGCGAGCCCGTCGCGGTCGTCGTGGCCACCGATGCCTATCT
>DATADW010000124.1:0-3788 GCA_036258335.1 Acidimicrobiia bacterium | reverse complement strand
AGATTCGTGGCCGATCACCTCATCGCCCCTCACGGCGGAACGCTCGTCGACCTCATCGTCGACCCCGAGAGAGCCGCCGGGCTCAGGACCCAATCGGCCGAGTGGCCTTCGTGGGACCTGACCGAACGTCAGATGTGCGATCTCGAGCTGCTGCTCAACGGCGGGTTCTCCCCGCTACGCGGTTTCCTCGGCCGGGATGACTACGACCGGGTATGCACCGAGATGAGGCTTTCGGACGGGACGCTATGGCCCATCCCGATCACCCTCGACGTCACCGAAGAGGTCGCCCGTCAGCTCGAGCCGGGTGGGCGCCTTGCGCTGCGCGATCTCGAGGGGGTCATGCTCGCCGTCCTCACCGTGGGCGACGTGTGGCAACCGGACCACGAGGCGGAGGCGAGCAGCGTCTTCGGCACGACTGATCCGACCCATCCCGGTGTCGGCCACCTGCTCAGCCGGAGCAACCCCTGGTATGTGGGGGGCACCATCGAGGGCATCCAGGCGCCGATCCACTACGACTACACCGACCTGCGCCGCACTCCGAGCCAGGTCCGCGACGAGTTCGCCCGGCTGGGCTGGACCGAGGTGGTCGCATTCCAGACCCGCAACCCGATGCACCGCGCCCATGTCGAGCTGACCATGAGGGCTGCGGCCGAGGTCGGCGCCAACCTGCTCATCCAGCCGGTGGTGGGGATGACCAAACCGGGCGATGTCGACCATTACACCCGGGTGCGCGCCTATCAGGCGGTCCTCTCTCACTACCCCAAGTTCACCGCAACACTCTCCCTGCTGCCGCTGGCGATGCGGATGGGTGGGCCGCGGGAAGCTGTGTGGCACGCCATCATCCGCAAGAACCACGGGTGCACCCACCTCATCGTCGGCCGGGACCATGCAGGTCCGGGGAGCGACACCTCCGGTACGCCCTTCTATGGCCCGTACGACGCCCAGGACCTCCTCCGCAAGCACGAGGAGGAGATCGGCGTCCGCATGGTCGACTTCAAGATGATGGTCTACCTCCCCGACGAGGACCGTTACGTCCCGGTGGACGAGGTCCCCGAGGGAGCGCACACCTTGTCGATCTCAGGCACCGAGCTGCGGCAGCGGCTGGCAGAGGGCAGGGAGATCCCCGAGTGGTTCACCTACCCCGAGGTGGCCCGCGAGCTGCGCAAGACCCACCCCCCGCGTTCGCAGCAGGGATTCACCGTCTTCTTCACAGGTCTCTCCGGTTCGGGCAAGTCGACCATCGCCAATGCCTTGCTGGTCAAGCTGCTCCAGATCGGCGGTCGCCCGGTGACCCTCCTCGATGGCGACCTCGTTCGAAAGCACCTCAGCTCCGAACTCGGGTTCTCCAAGGAGCACCGTGACCTCAACATCAGGCGCATCGGCTTTGTCGCCTCGGAGATCACAAAGAATGGCGGCATCGCCATCTGTGCTCCGATCGCACCTTATGACCAGACCCGCAAGGACGTCCGTGGGATGATCGAGCCGGTCGGCGGGTTCAACCTGGTCCATGTCGCCACGCCGATCGAGATCTGCGAGGAGCGAGATCGAAAGGGCCTCTACGCCAAGGCACGGGCCGGGATCCTCAAGGAGTTCACCGGGATCTCTGATCCGTACGAGGAGCCGACCGACGCCGAGGTCGTGATCGACACCACCCAGTTCTCCCCGGAGGAGGCCGCCAACCAGGTGATGATCCATCTGGAGCGCCTCGGCTACCTCGCCGCCAATGGCGGGGCCGACTGAGCAGCGGCGGCACTCTGCCGTCGGAGGACCTGATCAAAGCCCCGTCCCCTCCACCGGGTGACCGCTGCGGGGGGACGCGTTGACCTGGGAGGCCTGGTTCACGCTGGCCGTCGTGGTCATCATCCTCGTCGTCCTGGTGCGCGACCTCGTGGCGCCGGCGGCAGCGATGGTGGGTGGGATGGTGGCGGTGCTGGTCGCCGGGATCGTCACCCCCGAAGAGGCCTTTGCCGGGTTTGCCAACCCGGCTCCGATAACGGTCGCTGCGCTGTTCGTGCTGGCCCGCGCCGTCGAGAAGACGGGAGCCCTAACCCCCGTGGTTCGTATGACCCTCGGTGCGACGGTCGGGATGCGGCGCTCGCTGGCCCGTTTGGTCTTCCCCACGATCAGCGCCTCGGCCTTCCTCAACAACACGCCGATCGTCGCCATGTTGTTGCCCCAGGTGGAGAGATGGGCAGAGGAGCGGGGGCGTTCGCCCTCGCTGTACCTGATGCCGCTCTCCTTTGCCGCCCTGCTCGGCGGCGTCGTCACCGTGATCGGGACCTCGACCAACATCGTCGTTTCGGGCCTTTTGGAGAACGCCGGCCAGCCCCCGATCGGGTTCTTCGAGATCACCCGGGTCGGGCTGCCGATCGCCCTGGTGGGTGGGGTCCTGCTGGTCGTGCTCGCCCCGCGGCTGCTCAAGGTGCGCCGGTCGGTGAGAGAGGAGGCGGAGGATGACGCCAAGCGTTTCGTCCTCGACATGGTGGTCGACGAATCCGGGTCCCTTGACGGCCGGGCGGTCGAGGCCGGCGGACTCCGCCACCTCAAGGGAGTGTTCCTCGCCGCTCTCGACCGCGACGGTGAAGTGATCGCCCCGGTCACCCCCGACACCACTTTGCACGGCGGTGATGTACTCCGCTTTGTAGGGATGGCTGATCAGGTCCTCGACCTGCAAGCGATCCGGGGGCTGTCCTCGGCTGAGGAGACCCACCTGCTCGACCTCGACACCAGCCGGGCGCGCTACTTCGAGGCGGTGATCGGCCCCACATCCCCGATGGTGGGAACCACGCTCAAGGAGGTCGGTTTCCGGCAGCGATACCAGGCTGCGGTGGTCGCCATCCACCGAGCGGGGCAACGGATCGACGCCAAGCTGGGTTCGGTTCCACTTCGCGTTGGCGACACGCTGCTCCTCATCGCCGACCCCGGTTTCGGCGATCGATGGCGCGATCGGAGAGACTTCCTGTTGGTGTCTTCGACCGGAGGCACCCCGCCGGTGCCCACCACCAAGGCGATCCTGGTGGGCGCCATCACGCTGGCGATCGTGCTCGCTGCATCGCTCGAGATAATCCCGATCCTCCAGGCCAGCCTGCTCGGGGCTGTCGCCCTCGTCGTCTTCGGGGCGGTCACCCCCAGCGAGGCCCGCGACGCCGTCGACCTCGATGTGATCATCGTGATCGCCGCCGCATTCGGGGTGGCGGCCGCGGTCGAGACGTCGGGTCTGGCTCAGATCGTGGCCGACGGGATGGTCGAGGCGTTCGACGTCTTCGGTCCATCTGGGATCCTCACCGGTGTGGTGGTAGCCACCGTCGTGCTCACCGGGCTGGTCTCGAACAATGCCTCCGCCCTGCTCATGTTCCCCATCGCCGTCGCCGCCGCCACCGGGGCCGGCCTCGAGCCCCGCGGTTTCGCCATCGCAATCGCGGTGGCCAGCTCGGTCGATTTCCTCACCCCCATCGGCTACCAGACCAACACCATGGTCTACGGGCCGGGGGGCTACCGCTTCGCCGACTACCCGCGTCTCGGGGGTCCCCTCACCCTGCTGGTGGTGGTGACGCTGGTGGCGCTGGTCCCCGTGTTTTGGCCGTTTTGAACCGAACCAGGAGAGCACCCCGATGAGCAGAGCCGGCGACCTTTCCCGCATCGTTCACGCCTTGAAGCTCGCTGCCGGCGTCCTCGAGAATTTCACCCCCGGCGCGGTGGCCGCGAAGACCAAGATCGGTGACGACCCGGTGACCGCTGCCGATCTGGCTCTCAACGACGTGCTCCACCAGGCTCTCCCTCAACCGGGA
>DATADW010000123.1:0-6484 GCA_036258335.1 Acidimicrobiia bacterium | reverse complement strand
CGACCCGACCACGACGCAGGTGAGCACGACACGAACGGTGGTTGCCCAGTTGAAGTCGTATTCGGTGAAATCGAAGGGAAACACCCGAAGCACCTGAGCCGCCACAAGAACGGTCAGCCCGGCCAGCGCTGTATCGCTGATCGCCTTGAACCAGGCTGCGTCGTACCCCAAGTAGATGGCGTTGACCACGACGCCTGCGACGAGCGAGAGGTCGATCAACCACAGCACGCTGTTCCACCCAGCGGTGAGGAAGGGCACAGAATCGGGGCTGACGAAGACGTTGACGATGTAGAGCAACACCACGTTCACCGCGATCGCAGCCGCGTACCCGACCCGCGAAGTCGCTGATCGGCCGCCCACGGACGCATCCATCGCTTCCTCCTCGAACTGATGTAGCGAACGTAGGCCTTGCCCGGCGGCGCCACTAGGGCGGAAGGTCCCGTGCCCTCCAACGTCCGACCCGACCTCGACCACCTCACCGGCTCCCGACTTCGGGCTCGATCGTGCTCTGCCGATCCCAGTCGCGATCAGATCAACGTCTTGCGCCCATGCTGTCCACCTCTGCGCCGGTCATGCTCCCGAGCGGTGTAATGCGGCGGTGAGTTGAGGCAAGGCGTCGCGCACATCGGCCACGATGCCGAAGTGGGCAAGACGGAAGATGAAGGCGTCGGGGTCCCGGTTGATGGCGACAACGGTGCGAGCAGTACGCATGCCCACCGCATGCTGGAGGGCTCCAGAGATGCCACATGCGATGTAGAGGAGGGGGTGTACGGTCGTACCGGTCTGGCCAACCTGCAGCGCCCGAGGTGCCAGGCCCGCTTCGACTGCGCCGCGTGACGCGGCGACGCGCCCACCCAAGGCCGTGGCGAGTTCCTCGACAAGGTGCCAACTCGACGCATCACACCCGGCTCCGCCGGAGATGATCACATCAGCGTCGGCGATACCCAGATGTGTGGTGCTCGTATCGCGGTCGATGACCTCCACTCGGAGGTCCGTGGGCTCGAGCGGCACTGGGACGATTTGGATGTGGGACTGTCGCGGCGCGGCGCGCAGCTCGAATGTCCCCGGTCGTACCGTCGCCATCTGCGGGCGAGCTTCGGGGCAGACGCATGTGGCGAGCACGCCGCCCGCCATGGCCGGCCGTATCTGGTGGAGGAGAGCCTCGTAGCGTATGCCGCGCCGCTCCCAGGGCGCCACGACGAGGTCGGTGCAGTCGGCGGCGAGTCCCGTGTCGAGCATCGCGGCCACCCTCGGCGCCAGGTCGCGACCCGTGGTGGTCGCCCCGAACAAGATCGCCGAGGGCGAGCGGGCGGCCGCAAGCTGGGCGATGAAGCGCGCGTGCGGCTCAGTGCGATACGGGGTGAACACCTCGTCGTCGGCGACGAATATCGCGTCGACCCCGTGGCGAGACAGCTCGGCGACGGCGGCGTCCGGGTCATCTCCGGCAATCACGGCTGCGACGCCACCACCGAGGGCTGGGGCAAGGTCGGTGGCTTTCGACACCAGCTCGAGCGAGACGCGTGCGGGCTTGCCGTCGTGCAGTTCGCACACAACCCATACCGTCGGGTCGCCGACAAACGCCTCGGTTGGTGCCGGGTCGCCCGTCACGTCTGACTCATCACGTGGTGTGGACCGACCGCCTGAAGTAGTGAAGGCGCCGACTTCGACGAGGGCGCGGATGAGCCCGTCATAGGTGAGCCCGTCGTTTCCGACGAACCGACAGGACCGTTCGGAAAGAGGCACCGGCCTCATGTGTGCGACCTTTGTGGGTGACGCGTCGAGGCCCACAGTGGACGCGTCGAGCCCGAGATCGCCGGCGTCGAGCCGCTCGACGATGGCTGCCTTTGCCCTCCGGCGACCCATCAGGGACGGGTACCGGGGCGCAAACGCCGTCTCAGCGATGGTGACCAATGCCGGCAGCGGGAGGCGGAGGCGCTCGAAGCCGCCTTCGACGATCCGCCGGGCAATAACCGTCGTTCCGTCAAGCGCCAGGGCCTCGCAGCCCGTCGCCTGCGGCCAGCCGAGGCGGGTGGCGACCTGGGGTCCCACCTGACCCGTTTCGCCGTCGAGTGCGGAAATTCCGCACATGACGAGATCACAGCCTCCGAGATGTCTGATCGCCGCGGCAAGGGCATTGGCGGTAGCCCATGTGTCCGAGCCGGCGAGGGCCCGATCGCAGAGCAACACGGCGCGGGTTGCGCCGAGTGACACCGCCTCGCGGAGTGCCTTTTCCGCATTTGGCGGTCCCATCGACAGTGCCCACACCTCGTCGGCCGTGTTCAGCGCCGCCTCCAAGGCGTGTAGGTCCGCGGGATTGGTGATCGCTGGGGCCCCAGCCCGGTCAATCGTGCCGTCTGCTCGCATCCCGATCGGCGCTCCCCGGAGATCCGGCACCTGCTTGATCAGCACGATTGCCCTCACTTCCACCTCCTCCTCGAGCGAAGGCCGGCCGGCGCCCCGGCCCCGGCCGCCCTCCCGATCCGTTCGGGCATCATGCATTTCTCCCTTCCAGGGTGGGCGGCCCGCTCCAGCCAGCAGTCCATCCGCATTCCTCCCCTTTAACGTCTCGACCCTGACCGCCCACACCACGGCTCCCGCGGTGGGAGCGCTGGACGCCGCCCAGCTCCAAGCGGATCGGCGGATTCTCATCGTCACAGACCTCGCCTGAACACGTGTGCGGCCTACGTCCCTGGCCCTATCGTGCCCGCTGACATGGGTCTACTGCCAGGGCCGTTGGTGCCGTCGGCGAGGGGCTGCGGTCCCATGCTGTAAGGAAGTGGACATTGTGCCCTAGCTCCGGTTCCGATGGTGCCGGAGACTGTCGACATGCAAAGTCACTCGATCAGATCGGAGACCCGGGGGGACCAGCCGACTGCGGTGATGGTGGCCATCTTGTCGGCCTCCGAGATCGGAGACTGGATGCCCCAGGCGTTCGAATCGATCTTCAACTACCTATCGGCGAAGGCCGCCCCGGCCGCGGGACCGCCATTCGCCCGGTACCACCGATTGGATGAGACTCACTTTGAGGTCGAGGCTGGATTCCCGCTGGTGGAGGCAGTCGAAGGTGACGGCATTATTCGCTCCTCGTCGCTTCCGGGCGGGCCGGTCGCCGTGACCACACATGTCGGTCCTTATGACGCCATGAAGCCCGCATACGATGCCCTCGGTGCGTGGGTGGAGGAGAGAGGCTTCGACCCGGTGGGCGATCGCTGGGACACGTATTTCAGCGATCCCGACGAGTCGCCGGATGCGAGGACCTGGCGCGCCGAGATTGTTCAGCCCTATCGGCCGGCCTGACCCGTTCAGGAGACGTTTGCCCCGAGTCAGGACCACCGTTCATCGAGCGTTCATCGAGTACCCCGGTGCCGACTCGGCCCCGACCCAACGATCTGTGAAAGGTGTGATTCGGGGTTCGGCGGTATCCATGCGGGGATCGGAGATCGTGGCCTACGGCGACAACCGGGCGCGGTTGCATGGGACCGTCATCGACACGGAACCTACGACTCATAGGCCTGGATCCCCGAAGGATGCGAGTACCTCGACCCGGAGCCTCGCTGCGGCCGGCATCCGGCATCGTCTGCAGCGCCTCGACGGTGGGCACGCGGGCAACTCGTCCCGAGCCGGACGGAAGCGCTCGCCGTGCTGGGCGGCCGACGGGGACCGGTCCTATCGAAAACCCAACTCATCAGGTCGAGGCGCTGGCCATACTCCCGCCGAGCGCCGCCTGAGCTGCGGCCAGACGGGCAACCGGGATCCGCGGAGGGCTGCAGGAGACGTAGTCGAGGCCGATGCGGTGACAAAGGGCGATTGAAGCCGGGTCGCCACCGTGCTCGCCGCACAACCCGACCACCAGGCCGGGATTGGCCGCCTTTCCCTCAAGGGTGCCGATCTCGACCAACCGGCCCACCCCTTCCTCGTCGATGGTCTGGAAAGGATTGTTGGGGTAGATCCCCTCCTCGAGGAAGAAGGGCAGGAAGCTGCGTTCGGCGTCGTCGCGGCTTAGGCCATAGGTGGTCTGGGTCAGATCGTTGGTTCCGAAGGAGAAGAAGTCCGCTACGCGGGCGATGTCCCCGGCAAGCAACGCCGCCCGGGGGAGCTCGATCATGGTACCGACCGGGATGTCGACTTCACCGTCTGGAAACAGCGCGGTGCGCTCCTCGCCGATCATATCCCTGACCCTGCGGAGCTCCTCGGCCGTCGAGACCAGGGGAACCATGATCTCCAGCCGCGGATCGCCCCCTGCCTGGCGGCGAAGCCGCAGCGCTTCGAGGGCCGCCCCGACCTGGATGCGATAGAGCTCGGGGACGATCAGGCCGAGCCGGACGCCCCGCAGCCCCAGCATCGGGTTGTGCTCCTCCCAACGCCCCACGGCAACCTCCAGCCGTGCCAGGCTCTCGTCGGGTGCCTCCCCTCTTTCCGCCCTCTCCCGCCGCTCCTGTTCGAGCTCGAACCGCGACGGCAGAAACTCGTGGAGGGGTGGATCGAGCAGTCGGACGATCACAGGCAGTCCATCCATCGCTTCCAGCAGCCCCTCGAAATCCTCAGTCTGCAGGCGTCGCAGGGCGTCCAGGGCGGTTGACCGATCGGCGGCATCCTCGCTCAGGATGATGCGCTGGACGATTCCGAGTCGCTCGCCCATGAACATGTGCTCAGTGCGAGCCAGCCCGATGCCCTCAGCCCCCGCTGCACGTGCCCGGATGGCGTCGTTCGGGGTGTCGGCGTTGGCTCGAACCCCCAGCGCTCGGAACTCGTCGGCCCAACTCAGTAGCCGCTCCAGCTCGGGTGCCGGCACCGGATCGACCAGAGGCACCTCCCCGACGTACACCGCTCCGCTCGTGCCGTCGATGGTGAGCAGGTCGCCTTCGATGACCACCGTCGAGCCGACCTTGAGCTCGCCTTTTGCTTCATCGACCTCCAGCTTGGCGGCACCGGTAACCGCCGGCTTTCCCATTCCCCGCGCCACGACTGCTGCATGGCTGGTCTTGCCACCTCGGCTTGTCAGGATGCCTTGGGCGGCGGCCATCCCGTGGATGTCGTCGGGAGTCGTCTCGTGCCGGACCAGGATCACCCTGCTCCCATGACCGGCCAGCTCCACGGCGCGGTCGGCGTCGAAGACGACGCTACCGACCGCAGCACCGGGCGAGGCGGCAACCCCAACTGCCAGCGGCTCAATCTTCGCTTGTTCGTCGATTCGGGGCCGTTGCAGCTGTTCCAACGATGCCGGATCGACGCGACGGACTGCCTCGGCGCGGTCGATCAATTCCTCGTCTGCCATGTCGATGGCTAGCTGCACCGCCGCTCGGGCGGTGCGCTTCCCGACCCGGGTCTGGAGGATCCAGAGCACCTCCTTCTCCACCGTGAACTCGATGTCGCACATGTCGCGGTAGTCGGCCTCGAGCCGCTTCATAACGGTGAGCAACTCGGCGTGAATCTCGGGGTGGAGTTGTGAGAGTTGATCGAGAGTCAGGGTGTTACGAATCCCGGCGACGACGTCCTCTCCTTGGGCGTCGGGCAGGTAGTCGCCGTAGGGCGTCGCGTCTCCGCTGGACGGGTCACGGGTGAAGGCGACACCGGACCCCGAATCACTGCCGAGGTCGCCGAAGACCATCATCTGGACATTGCAGGCGGTCCCCAGGTCCTCGGAAATCCCATGGATGTGCCTGTAGTCGCGAGCGCGACGGTTTCCCCATGAGGAGAAGACGGCCTCCACGGCCGCCCGCAATTGGTCCATGGGCTCTTGTGGCACGCTCTTGCCGGTGGTGGCCTCGATGAGTTCGTTGAAACGGCTCGTAGCCTCTCTGAGGTCGTCGGCGGTGAGCTCGGAGTCGTACTCCACACCACGCCGGCTGCGCAGCTCCGCAAGGAATTGCTCGAACGCCTCCCCGGGCGCTCCCAGCACCACCTTTCCGAACATCTGTGTGAAGCGCCGGTAGATGTCCCAGGCGACCCGATCACTGCCGGCCCACTCGGCGATCTCCTTCGCCACGAGCTCGTTGATGCCGAGGTCGAGGACGGTGTCCATCATCCCCGGCATGGAGAACTTGGCGCCGGAGCGGACCGACACCAGCAGCGGAATCCCGCCACCTCCACCAAGGCGGCGACCGGTGGCTTGTTCCAGCCGAGCCATCGCGGCGGACACCTGCGCCCATAGTCCTTCGGGAAGCGTCCCGTCCTTCATGAAGGCGCGACATGCTTCCGTGGTGACCGTGAACCCCGGGGGCACATGGAGTCCCAGTCGGGTCATCTCCGCCAGCCCGGCGCCTTTGCCGCCAAGCAACTCCTTGTTCTCCTTCGAGCCCTCGGCGAAGTCGTACACGTAGCGCATTTGCCGCCTTTCCGTTAGGGGAAACAGTACGAAACGAACGGCAACCGTCGATAGGGCCATTGGACCGTTGCGTCTCGGCCGTTCAGCCGAGCGCGGTCTTCCGAAGTGGCGGTTCATGGCGCAAAAGGGAGAGGGTCTCTCGACCCCCATGCCTGCGTT
>DATADW010000122.1:0-9866 GCA_036258335.1 Acidimicrobiia bacterium | reverse complement strand
GAGCGTTATCAGCAGAGGAACGACCTCAGCAGGCTGATGGCGAGGAACAGGATCAGAGGTGACAGATCGAGCCCGACCGAGCCAAGCCGGACCGGCGGGAGCACAGCCCGGATGGGACGGAGCACCGGGTCGACCACAAGCGACAGGGCGTGGCGGACCCTCCCCACTGGGTGGTCGCTGGGGACGTCGAAGAAGCTGAGGACTATTCGGGCGAGGACGACGAGCGAATAAATCAGGAGCAGGTTGCAGACGAGGGTCATCGGATGTCAGGAGGCCGATTCAGGTAGCTCGTACAACCCCTGTCCTTCGAGCCGCCGCTGCTCTTCCTGCCCCAGTGCCACCCGGGGCGGAAGCACCAGAACCACTCCGTCGGTGGTCTTGGCCATGGTCCCATCGAGGGCGTATGTCAGTCCGCTGGCGAAGTCGATGATGCGGCGCACCATGTCCGGATCGGTGGACCTGAGGTCGAGCACAACCGGTGTCCGCTCCCTGATCCGGTCGGCCAGCACCTTGGCGTCGCCGAAATCCGTCACCCGCACCACGTCGCTCTGCACCTCGGTGGGACGAACGGGGCGCACCGAGCCCGAGGGGGCGTCTTGTCGGTCGGCGGGGACCACCACCGGTCGGGACCCGGCGCCCCGAGGTGGCTCCACCCGTCGCCCGGCCACGGTGTCCCGGCCCGCCCCGTGCACCCTGGTGACCGGGCGGGTGGACGTGGGGCGTGTCGAACGGGCGGCCGCGGGCGGCCGGGGCTCGACCTCCTCGTCGAGCTGCTCCTCGTCGACCAGTCCGAGGTACATCAGCGTCTTCTGCCAAAGCGAGCTCATGTGATCCCGTCGTCTCCGCCAGGGCTAAAGATAGCCCGTCCCAGTCGGACAACCGTCGCCCCTTCCTCGACGGCGACCTCGAAGTCGTCGCTCATCCCCATCGAGAGGACCGGCAAAACGATGGTCCTCCCGAGCTCGTCCCTCATCTCGGCGAGCCGGCGGAAGTAGGGGCGCACCCCTTCTGGGTCGGGCACCTGGGGAGGGATCGCCATGAGACCCCGGACCTCCAGACCGAGGTCGATAGCCGACCGCATGAGGTCACCGGCCCTGTCCGGCGCCACCCCGCCCTTTTGCGGCTCCTTGCCAATGTTGACCTCTACGAGCACGGGGGGCGGTCGACCCGGCCCCTTGACCCAGGCGGCCGCCAACCGCTCCCGATCGAGCGAGTGGAGCAGGTAGGTGACCGGCCGGACCATACGCACCTTGTTGGTCTGGAGCGGTCCGACGAAGTGCCAATGGATGTCACGGGGAAGGCGTGCCGCCTTCTCGGCGATCTCCGCTGCCCGATTCTCCCCGAAATCCCGGTGGCCCTTTTGGTAGATCGAGAGGATCTCGCCCTCGCTGCGGCCCTTGGACACCACGACCAGAGTGACCTCGTCCGGTCCGCGGCCCGAACGCCGCGCCGCCTCTGCGATCCGCCGCATCGCGGCGTCGAAGCTCACCGCCGCGGACCTTGTCGCCATGTCCGGCCGCTAAGCGCTCTCTCCGCCGTCGCTCTGCCCCGATGGCGCCAGCATGTAGAACTCGGTGAACTCGGCGCACCGCCCGTCGGGGCCAAATCGGAGCAGATAGGCGTTGTGGTAGGTCTGCTCCGGCTCGTCACCCTTAGCGAGATACCGACTCCAGCCAATGGCGACAGCGCGGTCGCCATCGACGGCGTATGGCTCGTATCGCGCCTCCCAGCCCGCGGGGTCGTCGGGTTCTTCCAGCCAGCTTGCGACAATGGCTTCTCGTCCCTGGACGGCACTGGGCCCGTCGTCGTAAGGGTGGTACTTGTACACGGCATCATCGGTGAACAGGTCGGCGACGGAAGCAGCGTCGTTGGCGCGCCATGCCGTCACATAGCGGTCGAGCCAGCCTTGGACATCGGTGCGATCCATGACCCGATCGTAGGTCGGTTCCAGCGGGGCCGCTCACGGCAGCCAGCCGATAGCGGCCATCCGGCGACTGGTGCGCTGACGCCGGTGCGAGAAGAGACCCGGGTCGTGACCTGTGCAGCGCCCGGCGTCCCACACCTCGAGCCCGCCGAGATCCGCCCTGGCCGAGGCGGGCAGGTCGACGCTTGGGGAACCCCAGGTGGTGGTGGCCGCTTCGTCGGGAAAGCGGTCGGCCACGTCCTCACCCACCTCGAAGCAACAGGAGCCGATGGCCGGACCGATGGCGGCGGCTCTCGCCGGAGAGCCGGCGTCGTCCATCGCAGTCCGCAGGGCCGCTATCACGCCTTTGGCCAGCCCCCGCCAACCCGCATGTGCGATACCGACGATCCCATCGCCCTCGAGCACGACGGCGAGGCAGTCTGCTGTAAACACCGCCACCGGCAGCCCGGCCATGCGGGTGAAGAGGGCGTCGCCTTCCCCGATCTCTCCGGGGTGCGTCGCCTCGATCACCGTCCTGCCGTGGACTTGGTGGAGCGTTGCCCAGTCCGGCTCGATCCCCAACTCAGCGGCGACCGACGACCTCTTTGCGGGATTGCCCCGCTGGTCACCGGCCCCCGCCAAGGTGAAGGCAGCTCCTCGAAAGCCCCGAGGGCGCAGGATCATCCCTGGACGAACGCAGGTATTTCGAAGTCGTCCTCGTCACCCGTGGAGAGGACACCGCTGAGCACCCCACGGGTGCCACGGCGGCGCTCGAACCCGGCGGCTATCACGGTCACCTGCATCTCCTCGCCGCCCATGTCGTCGACAAATGCCCCGAAGATGATCTCCGCCTCGTCATCACAATGCTCCTTGATGACGTTGGCCGCGTTGTTCACCTCGTGGAGTGTCATCGTTGCCGGCCCACTCACCGAGAGGAGCACACCGCGAGCACCATCCATCGAGGTTTCCAACAAAGGCGACGAGATCGCCTTGTTGGCTGCCTGTGTGGCTCGGTCGTCCCCGGTAGACCGACCGATGCCCATCACCGCAGTGCCGGCGTCCTGCATCACCGTCTTGACATCAGCGAAGTCGACGTTGATCAACCCAGGGGTAGTGATCAGGTTGGTGATACCGGCGACACCAGACATGAGGACCTCGTCGGCCCGTCGGAAGCTGTCGATGATCGACGACTTCGGGTCGGCGATCTCGAGCAGCTTGTCGTTGGGTATCACTATCAGCGTGTCCACCGCCTCGCGCAGCCCCTGGATTCCCTGCTCCGCCTGGAGCGAGCGCCTCCTGCCCTCGAACCCGAACGGTCGGGTGACGACTCCGACGGTGAGGGCACCCAAGCCCCGCGCCGCCTCGGCAACCACGGGCGCCCCGCCGGTGCCGGTCCCGCCGCCTTCGCCGGCGGTGACGAAGACCATGTCGGCGCCCTTGAGGACCTCCTCGAGCTCCTCGCGGTGCGCCTCCGCCGCAGCCCGGCCCACCTCCGGGTTGGCCCCGGCACCAAGCCCTCGGGTGATGTCGCGTCCCAGGTCGAGCTTGATGTCGGCGTCGGACATCAGCAGCGCCTGCGCGTCGGTGTTCATGGCGATGAACTCGACACCGCGCACACCGGCATCGATCATCCGGTTGACCGCGTTGACCCCGCCACCACCCACGCCTACCACCTTTATCACGGCGATGTAACTCTGCGGCCGGGTCCCGCTGCTGCTCGATCTACCTGACATCGGTTGTCCTTTCCGGGCCCGGAGAGAACGCTTCTCGGGCCTCCGGTCTGATCGATCGGGCCTCTCGGCCTGCTCGACGTGCTCGGGACCGGCTCCACCATCCGCCACCTGGAAGCCGGCGACGGACCCCTTGCCTTCACCCTCGACTACAGCGTTACATAGAAGGGTAGGGCGTGGCAAGAGTGGTACTCTCACCCTCTAGTGAATGTTGAAGGCTACTGGCTTCGGTCGGATGCCGCATTGGCCGACTGTTCTGGTGGTAGCCGAACAGCGGGATGGGACGGGGCGATCACGATGATGGTCGATCCAGGCGGAACTTCAGCTATGACGGCGCGCAGCGCTGCTGCCTTTGCCCTCATCGTCCTCGGCGAGCCGAGCCGTGCCTCGATGCCATCCAGCCGGGCCCACAATTCGCCGTTGACCTCGCGCACCGTTATGCCCCCACGGTGGCGCGCCGGGAAGGCGGCGAGGAAGGCGGCGGCACCGCGCACCATCTCCCCGGGGTGACGCTCCCCCAACACAGCGTCCGATACCGCGATCGAGATCAGCCCGTGATCGCCTGCACCCGGCCCCTCTCGCCGCTCAACCGGCACGCCGCTCGCCGAGAGGAGGATCCAACCGTCATCGGTACGCGCCCAGCCGACCGCCTCCCGTTCCCGCACCTCGACATCGAGCATGTCGGGAAAGCGGACCGTGGCGACCGCCTCATCCACCCACGGGTCCTGCTCCAACACCGATTCCACCTCGCTGGGCTGGATCGTCACCATTGGGCGGCCCTTCGAGAACCCTGCATCGGCCAGGAGTTGGCGAACCCTGGCCGGCTCGGCCCCCTCGACTCGGATGGTTCGGATCGACAGGAAAGGGGATTGCAACCCCCATGCCACAACCCCGGCGACCACGCCTAGCCCGAGAAGGATGACCAGGCGCCGCACCCGCCGCCGGGCATGGTGCTCGGCTACCTGGCGGCGGCGCCGAGCGATCCTGGGATCGAGCACCGTCATTGCGCATCGCCATCTGTCGGGTCGTCGGTTGACGACGCGAACTCTCCCGCGAAACGGATCTCGGGGCGAAGCCAGACGCCCGTGGCGTCGCCCACCCGCCGTCGAACCGCCCACACCAGGTCGTGGACATCCTGGGCGGTGGCGCCAGCCCCGGCCACGAAGAAGTTGGCGTGCTTGGTCGACACCGCTGCACCACCGACGCGAAACCCCTTCAGCCCTAGGTGGTCGATTATTCGCCCAGCGGTGTCACCAGGAGGGTTGGCAAAGACACTCCCGGCATTGAGCGTCCCTCCGGGTTGGTGGAGCCGCCTCCATCGTGTCACTTGACGCATCTCCGCTTCCGCTGCCTCGACCGTCCCCGCCTCGGTCTTGAAGCGAGCGCCGATGACAACATCGGTTGGCCCGAGCGCCGAGTTTCGGTATCCGAGACCGAGCGATTCCGCTGGCCGGTCCTCGACCGTCCCCGCCTTCACGTCCACCACTCTGGCGTCCAACAGCACGTCGACCGTCTCCCGCCCGTGGCATCCGGCGTTCATCCGGACTGCGCCCCCCACCGACCCGGGGACGCCGACAAAGAATTCGAGCCCTCCACGCCCCCAGCGCGCCGCATGGCGCGCCACCACGGGGAGCGATGCGCCGGCGCCGGCTCTGACATCTCCCGAGGGCTCCAGCTCAACGGTGGTGAGACCGCCCACCAGTCGGATCACGAGGCCGTTGAAACCGGAATCGGCGATCACCAGGTTGGACCCTCTTCCCAGGACGAGCAGGTCGACGCCGACGGCGGTGGCGGCTCTCGCCGCGGTAACCACGTCCTCTTCGGAAGCGGCCTCGACCAGCCAGCGAGCCGGACCACCCAGCTTGTATGTGGTCAGGGGCGCCAGTTCGGCGTTGGGGCGCGCCCGCCCGGCGGCGACGAGGGTGTCGATGGGGTTGGTCACCTTCCCCACCTCTCCACCAGCAACGGGACCAGCTCGTCCGGCAGCGAGGTGATGTCCCCCGCCCCCATGGTGAGCACCACGTCTCCCGGCTCGACCTTCGACGCTATGAACCGTGCGAGGTCGGCTCGGTGGGGGAGATAGTCCACGGTGGCAGGGATCGAGCGTCGGGCGGCAGCGGCTACCAGCTCCCCGGTCACGCCGGGGATGGGCGCCTCGCGGGCAGGGAACACATCGGTGACCACCACCCGGTCGGCCAGGGCGAAGGCGGCGCCGAACTGGTCGTGGAGGGCAAGCGTGCGGCTGAAGAGGTGGGGCTGGAACACGGCCCACACCCGACGCCACGGTCCCCGCCTGGCGGCGGAGAGTGTGGCCGCAACTTCGGTGGGATGGTGGGCGTAGTCGTCGATCAGGGTCACACCGCCGACCTCACCCCGCACCTCGAAACGCCGGCGCACTCCGGCGAAGGCTCGGAAGCTCATGGCGGCGGCGGCCACGTCCATCCCGAACAGACCGACCAAGGCAAGCGCTCCTGCGGCGTTGCGCGCCATGTGGGCGCCGGGGCGGCCCACCTCGACATCGACCTGGGTATCGGGACCCAGGAGCCGGAAACGAACCGCCGCCGGGCCCTCCTCGACGTTCTCGATCCGCCAATGGGCATCGGGCGCCGTCCCATAGGTCTCGGCCCCGGTGGCAGCGGCGAGCCGCCTCCCCCCCGGATCGTCGATCCCCACTATCGCCGGTCCCCTGACCCCGGCCACCACCGAGGCGAAGGCATCGTCGAGTGCTGCGATGTCCCCGTAGTGCTCGAGATGCTCGGCATCGACGTTGGTGACGACCAGGCCAACCAGGTCGAGATGGAGGAATGTGCCGAACGCTTCGTCCGCCTCGAGAACGAAGAGGCCGGTCTCGCCGAGATGGGCGTTGGTCCGCTGGTCGACCAGGTCACCCCCCACCACGAACGACGGGTCGCGGCCCAGCGCACGGAGCGCGGTGACTACCAGGGCGGTCGATGACGTCTTCCCGTGAGTCCCGGTGACGCCGATGGCGGGCATGACCGCGGTGAGCGCTCCCAGCAGGTCAGGACGCTGCCAGACGGTGACACCGTTCGCGGTTGCTGCGACCAACTCGGGATCGGTGGCCGGGACCGCCGAAGAAGCCACCACAAGATCGGCGAGGATCGCCGACTCAGGCCGGCTCCCGGTCCATACCTCGATCCCCAGGTCGGACAGATCCGCCAGCGCCGGAGACTGCTTCAGGTCGGAGCCGGTGACGGTGCGGCCCTGTTGGAAGAGCAGTTTGGCCAGGGCGCTCATCCCCGCCCCACCCGCCCCAACGAGGTGGACTCGAGCGGCTCTGGCCAAGGTCTCGCCCCGTCCCGGCGAGCCGGGCTCATCCATGGGCGGCCAACAGAGCAGAAACGACCTCGTCGGCGGCGTTGGGGCGTGCCATGGCCGTCGCTGCCGCGCCCATCCGCTCCCGCTGCTCCCGGTCGAGTATCAGCTCCTCGATCACCTTCGCCAGCTCCCCAATCTGCTCCTCGCTCACCACCCGAGCCGAACCGGCGCCGGCCAGGACGGCGGCGTTGGCCGCCTGGTGACCGCTCGACCCGAACCCACCGGGAACGAGCACCGCCGGCGTCGCCGTGGCGGTCAGCTCGGCGACCGAGCCGCCGGCGCGGGCAACCACCAGATCGCTCGCGGCGAGAACGTACTGCATCTCCGGCTCGAACCCGAGGACCGACCAGCGGACCGGGCCGGTGTATCGGGACTGCACAGCAGTGACCTCTTCCAGGTTCGACTCACCGGCGAGGTGGAGCAGTTGGAAGTCGGGGCCTGTCCATTCTTGGACCATCTCGACCAATGCCCTGTTGATCCTGGCCGACCCAAGGCTGCCACCGACCACGCCGACCACGGTCACGTCAGGGACCAGCCCGTAGCGAGCCAGCGCCTCGGGGCGGAGCGTCTCCCGGTCGAATGAGGCGAGACCACGACGGATGGGGTTGCCCACCCAGCGGCCGTGGCGGAGTCCGCGGGTCTCGGGAAACGAGGTGAATGCCTCGACCGCCCACCGAGAGGACACCCGGTTGGCCAGCCCGGCGTCGGCGTTCTGCTCGGCCACAAAGAGCGGAACGGCGCGCTGGCGCGCCGCCCATGCCGTGGGGAGGGTCACATATCCGCCCATCCCGAGGACGGCACCAACCCCGCGGGCGACGATCTCATTGCCGATGGCGCCGGCGGCCGAACTCACCACCCGAGGGATCGCCAAGTTGCGCCGGGTCAACCGCCGCTCCAGCCCGCGTAGTGGCACTGCGAAGAAGGGGAATCCCGCCGCCGGATAGACCTTGGTCTCGAGCCGCTCCCCGCCAACGAAGTGCACGTCTTGGCGGGGGACGCCAGCCGCAACCAGCGCCTCGCCCACTGCAAGTCCCGGGTAAACATGACCTCCGGTACCAGCGGCGGCGATCAGGTAGCTCATCGCCGTCCAAACCCCCGGAGGTCGGCCCGGCCAAGTCCACCGGAGCGGCTCATCCGCCGGCCGGCCGCCGGGAACCGCCGTGCCGGGCGATGTTGACCAGGACCCCCGCCGCTGCCATGCAACTGATGATGGCGGTGGAGCCGAACGAGACGAAGGGGAGCGGGATCCCGGTGATGGGGAGCAGCCCGATCACCCCGCCGAGGTTGACCAGCGCCTGTGTCCCAAGCCATGCGGTGAACCCGATCGCGAGGAGCCGTCCGAAACGGTCGGACGCCCGCAGCGCCACCACCACCCCGAGGACGGTGAGGAAGGCGAACAACAAGAGCACCACCACGCCCCCGAGGAACCCGGTCTCCTCGCCGATGATGGCGAATATGAAGTCGCTGTGGGCGTTGGGGAGGAACAGCCAGCGGGCCCTGCTGGCGCCGAGGCCCACGCCGAAGGTGCCGCCGGTCCCAAGGGCCAAGTAGCTCTGGATGAGCTGGTAGCCGTCGCCCAGCGGGTCGGCGAACGGGTCCAGGAAGGAGGTGAGGCGCGCCCGGCGGTAAGGCTCGACCAATGCCAGCGCCGTCGTCGCCGCCACCGCCGACACCCCGACGAAAGCGACATACCGCAATGGTGCCGCCGATGCGGCCAGGACAGCCATGGTTGCCGTCCCGACGATGATCGAAGTCCCCAGATCCGGCTGGAGCATGAGCAGCAGCCCGACCGTCCCCACGATGGCTGCCACCGGCACGATGAAATGACCGAAGTCGAGCAGCAGCGACTGCTTCTTCACCAGCAGGGCCGACATCAGGATCACCACGGAGAACTTGGCCAGCTCGGACGGCTGGAAGCTGAGCGGGCCCAAAGGCAGCCAACGGGTGGCGCCATAGACGGTTGTCCCGACCACGAGGACCGCCACCAGCAGCGCCACGGTCACCAGGAATATCGGCCAGGCGAGGCGCCGATAGACCCTGTACGGGATGAGCGATGTCGCCACCAGCACCACTAGGCCGATACCCACCCCGATCGCCTGGCGCTTGAAGAAGTAGAGACCATCCTGTGCCTGCTCCAGCCCGGCGACCGACGATGCTGACAGAGTGGCGCCGAGCCCGACGACGGTGAGCACCCCGACGACGACGATCAGCCCCACCTGCAGCCTGGTGTTGGCCACCGAGCGCTGCGCTCGGCCCCGTGCCTCCGCCCGGGCCCGGACGATCGATGTGACATTGGCGGTCATCGGTCCCTCCCGGATGGCCTGGTGTGGTCGGCCTCGGAGTGGCGGGTACGCACCTCGTCGGCGAACACCTCGCCCCGGTGCGCGTACGACTCGAACATGTCGAAGCTCGCACCACCGGGTGCCAACAGCACTACGTCGCCGGGGACAGCGGCCTCGCCGGCGAGCCGCACCGCCTCCGCCATGTCGCCCGCCCAGACCCCGATCCCGGGTGGGCTGGCGTCCAAAAGCACCGGCGCCGCCTCGCCGATCGCCACCAGCCTGCCCAGATGGGGATGGTGAGCGAGGGGAGTGAGGTCAAGCCCTTTGCTCCGGCCGCCGGCGATGAGGACGACGGACGGGTAGGCATCGAGTGCCGCCAGGGCGGCATGGGGGTTGGTCGCCTTGGAATCGTCCACCCAGGTGACCCCGTTCCACATCCCCACCACCTCCCGGCGGTGCGCCGCCGGCCGGAAATCGCAACTGGCGGCAGCGATCGCATCGGTCGTGGCGCCCGCGGCCAGGGCGGCAGCACCGGCGGCGGCGATGTCGAGCAGGTAGGCCGGGTCGCCCACGACCAAGGCGGTGAGCGGCACCTCGAGCCCGTCGATGGCGATG
>DATADW010000121.1:0-14250 GCA_036258335.1 Acidimicrobiia bacterium | reverse complement strand
GCCATGGCGGCGGCCACCACTGGGCTGGAGTTCGCCACAGGCGTCACCACCCCGCTGTTCCGGTTCCACCCCGGCGTCATGGCCCAGGCCGCCGCCACTCTGGACCGCCTCTGCGGGGGGCGGTTCCATCTCGGGGTGGGGACCGGGGAGAACATAAACGAGGGACCGCTCGGCTACCCCTTCCCCGGTTACGCCGAGCGGGCGGCGCGGATGGGCGAGGCGCTGGAGATCATGCGCCGCCTGCTCGACGGTGAGAAGCTCACCTACGAGGGGAGCTACTACCGCACCGACAGAGCCAAGCTGTACTCGCCGCCGATTGGCCGGGTTCCAATATGGTTGGCCGCCGGCGGCCCCAAGTCGGCCGAGTTGGCGGCGCGCAAGGCCGACGGGATCATCACCTCGGTCAAGGCCCCGACGGACACCATCGAGCGGGTCTGCGACCCGGCGCGGCGGGCAGCCAAGGAGGCCGGCCGGCCGGCACCACCGATCCTCGCCACGAGGTGGTCGATCTTCGCCTCGTCTCCCGAGGAGGCCTGGGAAGCACTCCTCCCCTGGCGCGGGCTGCGTGCACCGGGACGGCTCGAGGCGGTGGATCCGGCCGATCTGCGGAGAAAGGCCGACGAGCTACCCCGCGAGGACGTCCTCGGTCAGTACACGATCGTCTCGAGCCCGGAGGAGATCGTCGCCGCCTACCGCCCGCTGGTGGAGCACCTCGGCGCCGACGTCGTCGCCTTTCAGATGACCTCACTCGACCAAGAGCGGCTGATCGAGATGATCGGCTCGGACGTGTTGCCGAACTTGCGGGGTTTGCGACCAAAGGCCTGAGCTGCGGCCGTCTTCCGTCTTCCGTCGGCTAGAACCTCGCCAGATATCCCAGCAGCCTGCGCACCGCTTCGCTCTCGGCGGGCGGGTTGCCCCCGGCGCCACCGTGTTCGGCAGCCGCCTCGAGGCTGGTGCGGTCGCGTTGCAGCTCCCGTCGGATCTTCGCTACCTCGGGCGACCCCTCGTCCGCAACCAGCCAGTCGTGTAGTGGTGTAGCGAACCGTGCACCGAAGGTGGCGAGCAGGTCCACCTTCCATCCATCAGGGCCATTGCGCAGCACCCAGTCATGGCTTGCCCTTCTCCCCAGGCGGAACGGGACGGCGGCAAAGCGCACCGATCCCACCCGGAAACGCTCCGGGTCACCGACTTCGCCCTTTGACAGCTTGCGCCCGCTGAATGTGTTCAGGCTCTCGATGAAAGACGACCAAAACGCCGCTCGGACGGCTGGCGGCGTCCCCGCCTCCACGATCTCGGACGCCTCAGCCGGATCTTCGCTCTCCACTGCGGCGAGCAGTGCGAGTTGGTCCTCATCGACCAGCGTGCTGGTTGCCTCCCAGTCCCCCCGATCGAGTGCGTCGACCAGGTCGGAGACCACCGCTCGCGGTCCCGGTGGCGGGACCGTCGTGCTCGCCGCCTCCCCGTCACCGGAGCAGCCGGCCAGCGCCAGCACCACCGCGAACAACACCGCCCGGTTCCGCATCCCGGCAGGCTACGGGTCCGGACAAGGCAGGTGCCAACCCAGTCGCCGCCGGGGACTCGGGTGCCAACCCGGTCGCCGCCGGAGGCGGACTCGGGTGGCCTACTTACACTGAGCAGATGCCCAAGATCGACGGTGGCTGGATGGTGCGCGCCGTCGCCATCGGGCTGATCGCCGGGTTCCTTGCAGGACTGTTCGGGGTGGGAGGCGGCATCGTGGCGGTGCCCGGATTGGTCCTCCTGCTCGGGTTGACCCAGCATCGGGCCCACGCCACCTCGATGGCGGCGATCCTCGCCACAGCCACCGCCGCCGCCATCACCGCCGGTGCCGCCGGTTCGGTCGACTGGGTAGTCGCCGCGGTGCTCGCCTGTGGATCGGCCGTCGGCGCCTACATCGGCACCAGGCTGCTCGACCACATCTCCGAGGTCTGGCTCGCCGTTGCCTTCAGCGTCCTGGCCACCGTCTCCGCGGTCAGGTTGTTCGTCGAATCGGGCGAGGAGACAGCGCCGGCGACCTCGGTCGTCTGGTCACCCCGGCTGGCGGTGTCGCTCGTTTTGGTCGGGCTGGTGGCGGGGACACTGGCGGCGCTGCTCGGTGTCGGCGGCGGGATCATCTACGTGCCGGCGATGGTGCTCCTCCTGGGGATAAGCCAGCATGTCGCCCAGGGCTCATCCCTCGCCGCCATCATCCCCACCGCTGTGGTGGCGACGCTTGCCAACTTGCGGGCGGGAAGGGTCGACAAGCGCGCCGCCGTCGTCGTTGGGCTCGGCGGCGTCGCCGCCGGGGTTGCCGGCGTGCAGTTGGCGCTACGCATCGAGGGCTTCGTACTGCAGAGGATGTTCGCCGCGTTGCTGGTCCTGGTCACCATCCAAATGTTGCTCAAGGTCGTGCGGTCAACCAGGCAGCCGGCCGCTGCGGATGAGGGCTGAGCGGGCGATTGGGTCCGCCAACCCTGCCGCCCGGTACAGCACGATGAGGTAGACCAGCCCGACCAACTCGAGTAGCCAGTTCCACGGCGTAAGAAGCGAGGCGACCACCGACGGCCAGCCCCCGCCTCCGGCATCGGGTTGGAACTCGGCACCGAGCACCGGCCAGAACAACACCTCGGGCTCGGTCCAGATGGCGTCGAGCGCCAGATGGAGCAGCATGCCGATGGCAACCGCCATGAATGCCCGCCTCCTCCGGCCGCGCCGGGTGGTGAGAAGCACCACCGTCATGACGGCGGCCGAGACCACCAAGGTGTGAGCCACCGTCCGTCCGGCGGGGAAGGTGTCAGGAAAGAGGAGGGTGAGCGGCTTGTCGATCAGGTTGGGAAGCACCGCACCAAGCGCCAGGAGGCGCAGGTCGACCTTCGGGTCGCGGTAGACCACCCTGAAGACGAGCACCGCCATCCCGATGTCCCAGAAGAGCACTTCAGCGCCGTGTCAATCGAGGGCGGCATTGGCCAGGGAGTCGGCCACGGTGTTGCGCTCCCGAGGGACATGCTCCAGCCGGACCGAGCGGAACCCGGCGAGTAGCGACATCGCCCGGCGGTGAAGCGGCACCAGACCGGGCGCCTTCACCCGGTACCTGCCGGTGAGCTGCCGTACCAACAACTGGCTATCGGCGCGCACCACCAACTCGTCCGGATCGAGCTCGGTGGCGGCCTCCAACCCGTCGATCACCGCCTGGTATTCGGCGACGTTGTTGGTGGCGACACCTAGAGGGCGGCTCACCGTCGCCACCGGCTGCTCGTCGCCTTCCTCGTAGATCACGGCGCCGACGGCGGCGGGTCCCGGGTTGCCCCGAGCCGCACCGTCGGTGTAGAGGGTGTACCGGCCCGGCATCGTGGTTCAGGGCACCACGATCCGGCGGCAATGGACGCAACGGGGAGGGTTCTCAGCCAGCGCCTCGAGAAGCTCCGCTGGAGACAGCCGGAGGTGGCATCCCCCGCAGACCCCATCGATGAGCCGAGCTGCGGCAACGGGGTCGCGCTGGCGGAGACCGTCATACAGAGTCATGAGCCCACCCGGCACCAACGGAGCGATGTCTGCCTTGCGGGCCTCCTTGGCCGCGATCTCTACGTCGATCACCCGCCACTCGGCGGCGACCGTCTCCTCGAGGCTCGCCTCCAGCCGGCGGGCTGCCTCCAACTCGTCGCGGCTGGCCGACGCCGTTCTGTGCAGGGTCTCCCGTTGGTCGAGCAACTCGAGCACCCCTTCCTCCATGGTGCTTCGCCGCGTGCGGAGCGACTCCACCTCGTGCTGCATGTTCCCGGTCTCCCGGGCACTCATCCCCCCTGCGTAGAGTCTTCGCTCTTCCTGGGTCAGCTTCTGCTCGAGCAACCCGAGCTCGCCCTCTGCCTTGTCGAGCACCAACTCTGCCTGCTTGAGCTCCGCCTCTTCCCCCATTAGCCGGGCAACGATCCCCTCCGCCGCCTCGTGCGCCGCCCGATACTGCTCGAGCTCGGGAAGGCTCTGGCGGCGATGCAGTAACCGGTCGATCTCGGAGTCGACCTCCTGCAGGTCGAGCAGGTCGGCCAGACTGTCCAGTTCCTGCATCAGCGAAGGTCCCTCCACGGCGTCGGGTCGAGGTGGGTGAGGTCGATGGCGCCCGGCTCCATCGACCGGATGGCAGCGTACAACGCCCGGATCCCGGGTCGCTCGGTGGCGGTGTGCCCGGGATCGAGCAATGCCACCCCTCGCTCCATGGCGTACACGGCCGAATGATGCCGCACATCGCCGGTGACCACGGCATCGGCGCCGGCGGCCGCCGCCGCTTCGATCAGATCGCCACCTGATCCGGGGATGACGGCGATCCGCCGCAGCGCCTGCTCGGGGTCCCCGGCCACCCGGAGCCCTACCGGGCCGAGCCGTTCCGCCACGATGGCGGCGAAACGGTCCAGGCTGCGCACCGGAGCGATCCCGACCCTCCCCACGAACCCGAGATTGGAGACGGTAGGGATCACGTCGAAAGCCGGCTCCTCGTAGGGGTGGGCCGCCACCAAGGCGGCCAAGACGGCGTCGCGGTGCGATGCGGGCGCCACCATCTCAACCCTGATCTCGGGTGCCAACGTGGGTGAACCGGCTCGGCCGACGACCGGGTCGGACAGGTCGCCACCGAGAAAGGAACCAGACCCGGGCGTTCGGAAAGAGCAGCGGGTGTACCTGCCGATCCGGCCGGCGCCGGCGACGGCCATCGCCTCGACCAGCGATTCCACTGATTCGGATGGAGCGAACGTGACCACCTTGAACGTTGGGCCAGCCTCGATCGGACCGAAAGGGGCCGGTTCTTCGATGCCCAGGGTGGCGCAGAGAGCATCGGCTGCCCCTCCCGGGACAGCGTCCCAGTTGGTGTGGACGACGGCGAGGGCGACGCCCGCTGCCGCCAGCCGTAACGCCCTGCCTTCAGGCCCCTTCCCGGCCACCAGCGAGGTGACCGGCCGGAAAAGGAGCGGGTGATATGAGACCAGGAGCGCCGGCCGCGGCTGGTGGGACAGCACAGCCTCGATGACCTGGCTGGTGACCTCATGACACACCGCCACCGGCCCTGATTCGGCTTCGGGGTCGCCCAGTTGCAGACCGACCGGGTCCCAATGTGCCGCCTTGTCGGCTGGGGCGAGTGCGCTCAGCGCCACCAGCGTGTCGCCCACTGTGCTCCGTTCCACGGCCTCACTCTCTCCGAAGAGAACCCGCCCCGCAAGTACGGTGCGCCCATGCCGCCCTTGATCTGCTCGTCGTGTTCGACCCGATTCACCGCCGATGAGCTGCGTGGTACATGCGAGCGGTGCGGCTCGCCGCTGCTTTGCGAGTACGAGATCGAGCGGGTCGACCCTGTGGTGCTGGAGACCCGGTCGCGTTCGATGTGGCGTTACCGCGAGGTGCTTCCCGAGGCCGAGCCCGTCACACTCGGGGAGGGATGGACCCCCCTGGTCGCTGCCGGCCCTGGGGTCTGGATCAAAGACGAATCGGTCAACCCCACCGGGTCCTTCAAGGACCGAGGAATGGCGATGGCGGTGACCATGGCCCGTCATCTCGGGGCCAAGTCGCTCGCAGCGCCTTCCGCGGGGAACGCCGCTGTCGCTCTCGCCGCCTTCGGGTTCGCCGCCGGGCTGACGGTGACGGTGGCGCTGCCCGACGACACGCCCTCGTGGTTCGTCGAGACCGCCCGATCCCACGGGGCAACGGTCCACCTCGTCGAAGGGACCATCGGTGACGCCGGCGCCTGGCTGCGCAGCAACGGTCCCCCGGGCGCCTTCGACGTCTCGACATTGCGCGAGCCCTACCGGATCGAAGGGAAGAAGACCATGGCTTACGAGCTTTGGGAGCAGCTCGGGAGGTCGCTCCCCGATGTCATCCTCTACCCGACCGGAGGAGGGACCGGCCTCATCGGCATCTGGCGCGCCTTCGGAGAGATGGAACGCCTGGGTTGGATCGGCCCGGAGCGCCCCCGCATGGTGTCGGCTCAGGTCGCCGGTTGCGACCCCGTGGTAACAGCTTTTACTGGCTCGCCATCGCCCATCGTCGACGCCAAGATTTCACCCACCGGGCTCCGGGTCCCTTCACCGCTCGGTCTCGATCTCTGCGTGGGCGCGCTCACCGACAGCCACGGCACCGCCGTCTCGGTGGACGAGGGCGAGATGTGGGAGGCCGCGGCGGCGATGGCGGATGTTGCGAGGGTCGATGCCGGGCCGGAGAGCGGTGCCGCTTGGGCTGCCTACAAGCGGCTGCTCGAGCAGGGATGGATCAAAACCGATGACCGGGTCGCCGTCTTCAACACCGGTTCGATGACGCCCTACCAGGACAGCGCCACCAATTCGACGGTTCCAAAATAGGAGGGGTATCGTCTTGTTCAACGTATCGGAGAAGAGGCGGACGTTCGATGAGGGGTAACAAGATTCTGCAGCGGCTGGTCGTTTTGGTCGCGTTTTTCGGGATGCTGGCCACGACCGCAACGGCAAACGCGCAGGAGGAACCCACCGAGTTACCGCCTTTCGGCACAAGCGACGACGGCGTCATCCAGACGATCCCCGGCACCTCGGCCACGCCACAGGCCAATGAGATCTATGGGTGGGAGCCTCTTTCCATCGTGGCTGGGGGGACCCAGATGCGCCGCCACTCACTCGGCACCGATCGGCTCGAGGTGTGGATCTGCGACGTGGGCGGCTCCTACAGCCTGACGGCCAACCAGGTGGCCAACAAGCTCGACAACGAGCTGGGCCCCTACTTCGACTCGGTGTCGGCCGGCCGCTACCAGCCCAACTTCGCCGCCGGCGGAACCGTGAGCGGAGGCAATGCCTCAGACTGTCTCGGCGGGGCCGCTACCCAGACCGGTGGCAACGCCAACGCCGTGATCGTGGTGGAGAACGGCTACGTCGGGTCGGCACTGGGCGGACCCGGGGTTATCTGCAACGGCGGCGGGAGCTGTCCCCAGGCACCGGATACCTTCCCCGAGAACAGCCGATACGTGCTGGCCGGCGCCGAGGCGGTCAATGACGCCGCGGCTCAGGAGAATGGCTTCAGCTCGGCGCTGGTGTCGGTGATTGCCCACGAGGTGGGGCACAGCCTCAACTTCCCCCACTCCTACTCCGGCGAGACCTTCATAAGCGGCCAAGTCTGGGAGTACGACAACCCGACAGACAACATGAGCGGCAACCTCACATCTGCCAACGGCTCACCGAGCGAGACGCTGGCCGAGCCCTATCAGTCGATCGGCTTCAACCGCTATGCCGCCGGGTGGGTCGACTCGAGCCAAGTCCTGCTCTACAGCGGTGGGCCACGATCGGTGAAGCTTTACAGGGCTGGTAGCTCCAACCGCCAACTGATCGTGCTCCCCCAGGGGGTCCAGGGGTTTTACGTCGTGCTCGAGACGAGGCTCAACACCACGTACGATCCCGTTCCCGGCCCAGCCCGGGGGGTCCAAGCGCACACCGTTGACCAGCGGACGTCGGCCTGCGCGGACGATCCAAATGGCCAGGACCTGGCCGCCTGCTTCAGTCTCCTCAGGGAGCACAAGCAGCGTCCTCCAAGCCCCTACGCCGCCGACCACACCCTCAAGACGAGCGACGTCCGCACCTACGGCGCCTTCCAGGTCACTGTCACCGGCAAGGGCAGCGGGTTCATGAGAGTTGAGCTGCTCGGTTTCTCGGACATCATCGGCAACATCTTCACCACGGAGATCCTCTGGCTTGCCAGCGAGGAGATCACGCTGGGGTGCAACCCGCCGACCAATGACCACTTCTGCCCGCAGGACGAGGTGACCCGAGGTCAGATGGCCTCGTTCCTCTCCCGGGCCCTCGACCTCCCCAAGGCGAGCGAGGACTTCTTCAACGATGACGAGGGGAACACCCACGAGGACAACATCAACCGGTTGGCCGCTGCCGGGATCACCGAAGGGTGTGCCAGCAGGACGACCTTCTGCCCCGACGACAACGTCAGCAGGGCGCAGATGGCGTCGTTCCTCGCCCGGGCGCTCGACCTCCCCCAGGCGGGCAAGGACTTCTTCAACGACGACGAGGGGAACACCCACGAGGACAACATCAACCGTCTGGCCAAGTCGGGGATCACCCAGGGCTGCAATTCGAGCAACACCCAGTTCTGTCCGGAAGACCCGGTGACCCGAGGTCAGATGGCCGCCTTCCTCTACCGGGGACGGAGCGACTTCTAGTCGGAGGTCGGCCGTCGCGCCCATGAGTTGGAAGGAGCACTTCTCCCGGTTCGTGGGCGCCGAACCCAAACGGCTCCACCTCGCCGCCCACAGCCATCATCCCTGGCCGGATGTCAGTTTCGAGGCGCAGCAACAGGCCTGGCTCGACGCCGCTGCCTGGATGGACCAAAAGTGGGACCGGATCTTCGATGAGGTGATACCCGAGGCCCAGCGGCACGTGGCCATGGTGCTCGGCCTCCCCGACCCGACGACTATCGCCTTCGCCCCCAACACCCACGAGTTGGTGATGAGGCTTCTATCCACCCTCCCCCGACCGACCCGGATCCTCACCACCGACTCCGAGTTCCACAGCTTCGCCCGCCAGGCGAGCCGGCTCGAGGAGCAAGGGTTGGCGACGGTGACCAGGATCCCGCTCGAGCCCCTCGGCTCTTTCCCCGACCGCTTCGCCCGGGTGGCCGCCGCCGCTGGCCACAACCTCGTCTACCTCTCACACGTCGCCTACGACTCGGGCTACGTGGTGCCCCACCTGGCCCGAATCGTCGGCGCCGTCCCCGACCCGTCGACCGCGGTTGTGATCGACGGCTACCACGGTTTCATGGCTCTCCCGACCGATCTTGGCCCGATGGCGGGTCGCGCCTTCTACACGGCGGGTGGTTACAAGTACGCCATGGCGGGGGAAGGAGCGTGTCACCTCCACTGCCCTCCCGGGTACGCCGAGCGGCCGGTGGACACCGGTTGGCTCGCCGGGTTCGGCGTCCTCGAGGAGGGCACGGGCGGAGAGGTCTCCTACCCGCCTGACGGAGCGAGGTTTCTCGGCGCCACCTTCGACCCGACCGGGCTCTACCGGTTCAACGCGGTGCAGCGATGGCTCGCCGCGTTGGGAAGTGACGTTGCAATGATCCACGATCATGTCGTCTCTATCCAAGAGGCCCTGCTCGACCGGCTCACCACACGGCCAATCGCCGGGCTCGACCTCGGCACGCTGCTTCCCGACCGCTCGGTGCCAGAGCGGGGACACTTCCTCACCTTCAGTACCCAGCATGCCACCGCTATACAGCGGCGGCTCCTCGACCACCGGGTGATCGTGGACGCCAGGGGAGACCGGATCCGGATCGGATTGGGGATCTACCACGATCCCGACGAGGTCGAACTGATCCACCAGCGGCTGGCGGCAGCTCTCGACTAGCCGCGGCTACCGTCGCCTTGCCAGCGGAGGAGTCGTTCGATCCTGCACGTGATCAAGCCGGACCAGCGGGTGGAGGACCACGCCAGTGGTGCGATGCTCCGCGAGGCCGCCATCGCCGGGGCGACCACCGGTGCCGAGCGGCTCTGGGTGGGGTACGTGGAGTTGCCACCCGCGTCGCAATCGGCGGTCCATCACCACGGCATCGCTGAGAGCGCCATTTACGTCATCTCCGGGCGGGCTCGTTCCATCTCGGGCGACACGCTGGCCGATGTGCAGGACGCGGATTCTGGCGACTTTTTCTGGGTTGGGCCCCATGAGGTTCACGTCGAGCTGAACCGAAGCGATACCGAACCGGTGCGGATGGTGGTGGCTCGCTCCACCCAGGAGGGGATCGTGGTCAACCTCGATCCCCCACCGGGGTGGACACCTCCCGGGTGAGCCTCAGGCGTTGCGTCGTACTCTCACCACGCGGGAGCTGAATCGAGCCGTCCTCGAGCGCCAACTACTCCTCCGCCGGCGCCGGCTTGCCGTCGAACGGGCGGTGGAGCGGGTGGCCGGGTTGCAGTCGCAGTACGCCCCATCGCCATACATCCGCCTCTGGTCGAGCCTCGAGGGTTTCACCCTCGTCGACCTGACCGGCGCATTGGAAAGACGCCGGGTGGTGCAAGCCACTCTGATGCGCTCCACCATCCACATCGTCTCGGCCGGCGACTTCTGGCTGCTCGCCGCCGGCGTGGGGCCGTCGCGCCAGGAGTGGTGGCTGCGGACCCAGGGTGGCGGTGATGCCAGCGGGTTCGATCTCGACGCTGCTGCGGCAACGCTTCGGGCCACCCTCGCCGGGCGGGTGTGGCCGCGCAAGGAACTGGACGCGGTGCTCGCCGAGATGGGGTCCTCGGTCTGGGCGGGTGTCTGGGTGCCCATGGTCCGGGTCCCACCTTCCGGGACCTGGGAGCGCCGTCGTGCCGATCGGTTCCAGCTGGCGGAGGAGTGGTTGGGGCCTTCGGATGCCGGGGAGGACCTCGGGTTGGAGCACCTCCTGCGCCGCTACCTGGGCGGCTTCGGTCCGGCGACCCTGGGAGACGTCGCCTCGTGGGCCGGTGTCCCGTCTGGCAGGCTGGCCGAGGCTTCGCCGCGTTTGCGGCTCCGCACCTTCCTCGGTCCGGACGGCACCGAACTGATCGACCTGCCCCGTGCCCCCCTGCCCCCCGCCGACACTCCGGCCCCGCCGCGGTTTCTCGGCACCTGGGATGCCGCCCTCCTGGTCCATTGCCGGAGGGCGCTGATCATCCCCGAGGAGTACCGCCCCCGGATCTTCCACACCAAGGCACCCCAGTCCTACCCCACGTTCCTGGTGGACGGATCGGTGCGTGGCACCTGGAAAACAGAACGGTCCGGAGGCGGGGCGATGTTGAGGATCGAGCCGTTCGAACGGCTTCCCAAAGACGATGTCGGTGCGTTGAAAGAAGAAGCCGCCGGCCTCATCCGGTTCGTCGAGCGTGATGCAGAGACCCACGAGGTGACGGTCGCCCGACCCGGCTGATCCGACCGCAGTCGGGATAGCCTCGCCATCGAGGATCGACCAAGGAGGTGCCCATGTGCGTCACCAGTCTCCACCGGCACGACGAAGGCGTGAGCCGCCGAGGTTTCCTCAAAGCGGGCGCCGCTGCCGCTCTGGGAGCCGCGGTTACCGTGGCCGGTCCTGCTGCCCCGGTGATGGCCGCGCGTGGAAAGCTCGATCGGATCAGCGACCTGACCCACGTCTTCGTCGAGGGCTTCCCGATGTACGCCGGACCCAACCCCGTCGCGGAGACGCTGACCACCTTCGAGGACGACGGCTACTACTCGCAGCTCTGGACCTTCGCCGAGCATTCCGGCACCCACGTCGACGTGCCTGGCCACTTCGTCGAGGGCAACCGCCTCGCCCACGAGCTGACACCCGACGAGTTGATGGCGCCGCTGGCTGTGATCGACATCTCCGACCGCGCCGCCCTCGATCCGGACGCTGCGGTCACTGTCGCCGACATACGCGGCTACGAGCGCCGCCATGGGCGGATCCCACGAGGAGCGCTGGTGTGCGAGTACTCGGGCTGGGAGGTCCGCGTCGGGGACGAGGATGCCTATCGCAACACCGGACCCGACGGGTTGTTCCACTTCCCCGGGTTCAGCGGTGAAGCGGTCGAGTTCCTCCTCGACCGAAGGCAGATAACCGGGATCGGGGTGGACACCCTGAGCCTCGACATCGGTGCCTCGACCACGTTCGATGTCCACGTCATGCTGCTCGGCGCCGACCATTTCGGGGTGGAGAACATGGCCAACCTGAACGAAGTCCCCCCGCGCGGGGCAACCGTATTCGTGGGTCTCGTCCCGTGGGAGAACGGCTCGGGAGGACCGTGCCGCGCCATCGCCACCTGGTGATCAGCGTGGCTTGACCAGCGGAGCGAGAGCATCGACAGCCGCCTCGACGTGCTCGTCGGTGTTGTAGACGTGGAACGAGATACGCACCTCACCGGCGCGCACCGCGGCGGCGATGCTCCTCTGGGAGAGAATCGCCTTGACCGTTTGTGGAGCGTCCGATGTCGGCACGCCGAGCACCGAGGATCCGGTTGGTTCCAGCCCGAGCGCTTCGGCCGCCTTCGTCGCCAGCCCGACACACCACGCTTCACGATCGACAGCCGCGATGGAGCCGAGCAGTTCGAGCGAGCGCCGCGCTCCGACCCAGGGGTGCCAGGCAAGGGATACGTCGAGCCCGGTGGCACCGTCGGTGAGGTCGTCGAGTTCGGTGGTGAAGAAGTCGGCGCCGGGCCGGAGCCCACGCCAGGATGCCGTCAGGGCTGGAGGTACTCGCGTCCCTTCCCCCACGTGGAGGAACGCCACCCCCCGCGGGCAGAGCAGGTGCTTATAGGCGGCGGCGACCACGTAGTCGATCTGTAATCGGTCGGCATCCAGCGGGAGGATCCCGGCCGAGTGGCTGGCGTCGACTAGTACCTGTGCTCCCACCGAAACGGCCGCTGCCGCCAGCGAGGCGAGGTCTTGCGTGGCGCCCCCGTTCGAACGGACATGGCTGGTCGCGACCAAGGTGACGGTGCCATCGACCGCGTCGGTGAGGTCCGCGAACGGGGCGGTCCGAACCTCGGCGCCGGCGAGCCGAGCCGCAGCCACCAGCGGGAGAGACAGCGAGGCGAACTCCCCATCTGGGAGGAGGACGACCGACCGGTCGTCGAGCGTGGCCCCCACCAACGCCGCGGCCACCGAAACCGCGGGCATCAGCGCCACCCTGAGGGGATCTCCACCCAGTACGGGGGCGATCAACTCACGGCAGGCTTCGCCAGCCGGCTCCCAATCCTCCTCGTACGCCGCGGTGCCCGACCACCAACCCGCGGCCGCCTCGACCAGGGCGTGGAGGGTGGCGGTGGGTGGAAGGCCATATGTCGCCGTGTCCAGGTAGACCTGACGGGTCGGAGCGAACAACTGGAGCAGCTCGCGGCTGCCCGGTTGAAGTGTGGAGCCGATCATCGGATACCGTTCTAGCCGTTGCGCGGCTCCTTCACTGAGGAGGGATGCGATTGAGTGCTGATGACGCCATCCCCGGCTGGGTCGACCCGGCGACTTACAACGAGATCGTGGCGGCAGAGGGTGGCCGGATCGCTGCCGTGGCGAGAGATGGGCCGCTCGACGCCAAGGTCCCCCACATGAAGCGGTGGCGGATGCAGGACGTGGTCGCCCATCTCGGTGGTGTCCACCGATGGGCGACCCAGATCGTCACGACCTGCTCGTGGGACGGTTCCGGGTTTCACCGCGGCCGCGACGAAGGGGAGACTCTGATCAGGTGGTTCGAGCAAGGTGTCGAGGCTCTGACCGCAGCCCTCGGGGCTGCAGACCCCACGGCGAGATGCCCCAACTTCTCACCGGGTAGCCCACAGGTCGCCGGATTCTGGAGGCGCCGCCAGGCGCACGAAACCACCGTCCACCGCTGGGACACCGAGTCGGCGAGTGGCTCCATCACTCCGATCGCTCCCCTGGTCGCCACCGATGGGATCGACGAACTGCTCCACACCTTCACCCGCACCCGCGGCCATCAGGTGCTCGACGACGTGTTGGAGTTGTTGACCATCGACACCGGCGCGGCGTGGACACTGACGCCGACAGCCAAACCCGGCCGGGTCGAGGTGTTGCGAGGCAAGCCGGTCGGCGCGGCGGCGACGGTCTCCGGCCTCGCGGAGGATCTCGTCCTGGCGTTGTGGCACCGCCTCCCAATCGAGGAAACTTCGCTGACGATCGCCGGCCAAACCGATGCAGCGGTCGGTTTCATCAACGGCCCGGTCACGTCCTGACCGGGCGCCGGGTTCACACGTGACTCCCCCGCCGATCTCCCGATCCGATCGGTGGATCAGGTCAGCCCGAACCAGGGCTCCCGTGCCAGCTCGCCCTCGAGGATGGCGCGATCCTCCGCGTCGGTGAGCGCCGCGGTGAGCTCGACCGCTGTCGCCCGATGCTTCTCCGCGGCGGAGCCATCGCCGAGGCCGGCCAAGGCGCGAGCCAGCGCCTCGTGGCCGAAAGGCTCGTCCCATGCCTCCATCACCTCGGGGTGGGCCTCGATCAGCTCCAGACAGCGGCGGGCATGGCGGGCGCCCAGCTCGTACTCGCCGATCTTGACCGCCATCCGGGCGATGAGGTGCTCACCCCTGGCATGGTTCGCTTCGTTGCCGACCTGGATCCAGTGGTAGGCCGACGCGTAGGCGGAGTAGAGGAGGCGCTCCCTGGTCTCAACGGGGCTGTCAGGCCCGACGGACGGGTCCTCGATCGCATCCCACATCCCGTTGTTGAGCTGGACCCCGAACCAACGGTGGAGGTCGCGCTGTTCGATCATCCGCTCCCCCACCTCGGCGCTCAGCTGGTTCCA
>DATADW010000120.1:0-18421 GCA_036258335.1 Acidimicrobiia bacterium | reverse complement strand
CACGACGGCGTCGTCCCTGGTCACCGCCTCCTCGAACGTGGTGTTGAGGCTCCTGACATACCAGAGCACGCCGAACACACCGATGTTTGCCGCTACGAGAGCAGCGATCAGGAGCCGCCGAGGCCATGGCGACTTGACGGTTGAATCGGCATGCCGCCCCCCACCGGGCGGGTGCGGTCCACCTGGAGGAGGGGCGGGTGTCGTTGGCGGCGGGATGGTGGACGTCATGGATTCGCGATCGGCGCCGGGACGGCGGGAGACTACCAGTAGGCCCTCGAGCGGCCCCGAATGGTCAACCGGCTGCGGCGGGCCGGGGCGGGGGCATGGTCGCCCCCAGAAGCTCGAGCATCCGAGCTTCGGCGTCGCTTGCCGCCCCTCCATGGTACGAGGCGGCGTCGGGATCCAGGAAATCATGGCCGGCACCCTCGTAAAGGAGCCATTGCCCGCCTGGTGCCAGCTGAGCTGCCAGGTCGACGCTCTCGACGGGCACCTTGTCGTCGTCGGCACCGAACACACCGAGTATTGGGACCGACAGGCGGGGAATCACCGCAGCCAGAGGGCGGGAGCGGTCTTCGTCCCCCCCGAGCGGTGTGTACGCCACCACCACCGACCGCACCGCTGGGTTGTCGAAGGCGTAGAGCAGAGCGAAGCGACCGCCGATGTCGAGGCCGACCAGCGCCACATCTGGCTTGGAGGTCCATGGGACGTCCTCGCTCTGCAGGAACTGATACCCCTCGTCAATGGCGATCAGCGCAGACTCGTCTTTGGTGGCGGCATAGGCGGCGAAAGCATCGTCGAGGTCGGCCGGGGGCCGCCTCCGCCGGTAGAGATCGACCGCCAGGGCGACGAAGCCTCTCCTTGCCAGCCTCCGGGCCAGGTCCTTCTCGGTCCCGGTGATCCCGCTGATGTCGTGGAGGAGCAGGACCGAGGGGAAGATCCCGGCATCGTCGGGCCTGGCCAGGTAACCCTGGACGACGCTGCTCCCCACTGGCACCGGGTACGAGCCGTAGAGGATGGGAAATCTCCCCTCGAAGGCAAGGACGGCCATGGGCGGAGACCCTAGTTGTAGGCAGGAGACGGCAGACGGCAGACGGCATACGGCATACGGCAGCCAAATCCAGATCCGTCCCCACGGTGCTCCTCACGGGACTCACGCACCTTTGGGAGTGAACCATTGCCCCCCTCCTCCGACGCCTACGGCGTCGGGTACTCCCTCCATCGGGGGGATGGGATCGTCGGGACTCGACGGTGCCTCTACCTGATGTGGCTGACTTCGGTGGCTACGAGGCGGACCCGTCCATTCGCGGTTTCGACAACGAGCGCGCCGTCTTCAGCGATGTCAACTGCGCGGCCTTGCCCCTCGGGCTCCCACGTGATTTCTCGGCCGAGAGTGATACAGGCAGCGACGTATTCGGGGCGTCCCCAGTGCTGAGGGCCACGTTCGATCCGCCGGAGTAAGTCATCTGACCACTCCATCCCGATAGCGTCCGCCAAATCAGCACCCGGGTCGTCGGGCAGAAGCGCCGCCGAGCCTTCGGGTGGATCGGGCCAATGGAGATTGGCTCCGATCCCGGCAACCACCACCGCACCCGACGCCTCCACAAGGATTCCGCCCACCTTCCCCCGGGCGGTCACCAGATCATTGGGCCACTTGAGGCGGGGGTTTCCCGGAAGCACCGAGGAGCCGGCCAGGCCCGCCACCAGGCTGAGCCGCCCCCACGTGTCGGCAAACCATGGGGGCGAGAGTGCGAGCGATGCGGCGAGGGCCCTCGGCGCAGACGTCCAGGTTCGACCATGGCGCCCCCTTCCTCGGTTCTGCCGCTTGGCCAACACCAATACCGGTGTGCCCTCAAAACGGGATCGAGCCTCGTCCTGTGTGGACCCCACCTCGTCCAGCCTCACCACCCGCACCGCCTCCATGGGAGCGAAACTACTGACGTCAGTCCTGTGTCCGGACGCCCAATCCTCCCGGCCTCCGGGCCTCAATCGCCCGACGGGTACTGCCGTCTGCCGTCTCCCGTCTGCCGTCAACAGCTGGAACATGTATCCCCCGCCACACTCGCGAGGTCCAATACCGGAGTCGCAGGAGGGAACCAAATGGGCACCGAGGAGCGGATCGAGGAGCTGCGCAGCCTGCGCGACCAAGCGCTGCACGCAGGCAGCGAGCGAGCCGTAGCCCGTCAGCACGAGCAGGGGAAGCTGACCGCTCGCGAGCGGATCCAACTGCTGCTCGACAAGGGCTCGTTCGAAGAGATCGACATGTTCGTCCGCCACCAAGCGAGCGGTTTTGGCATCGAGCAGACCCGCCCGCCCGGCGACGCGGTGATAACCGGATGGGGCAACATCGACGGGAGAACTGTGTTCGTCTTCGCCGAGGACTTCACCGTGTTCGGCGGGAGCCTGGGCCGGGCGGTATCGGACAAGATCTGCAAGGTCATGGACATGGCCCTCGAGATGGGGGTCCCGGTGATCGGGCTCAAGGACTCGGGCGGGGCCCGCATCCAAGAGGGAGTGGCCGCGCTGGACGGGTACGGGCGGATCTTCGAGCGAAACGTCCGAGCCTCTGGGGTGATCCCACAGATATCGGTGATCATGGGCCCATGTGCAGGGGGGGCGGTCTACTCGCCGGCGATCACCGACTTCGTGTTCCAGGTCGAAGGCACCAGCCATCTGTTCATCACTGGGCCCGATGTGATCAAGGCAGTCACCGGCGAGGAGGTCACATTCGAGGAACTGGGGGGCGCACGGACCCACGCCGGGATCTCGGGTGTGACCCACTTCGTGTCGGAGAGGGGCGCCGAGGCGATGGAGGAGGTCCGCTACCTGCTCTCGTTCCTCCCCCAGAACAACATGGAGCCTGCTCCGTACTTCACCCCAACCGACGGGGCGGACCGGGTCGAGGACGATCTCGACTCGATCATCCCCAACTCGGCCAACCAGCCGTACGACGTGATCAGGTTGATCGAGATGGTCGTCGACGACGGCGAGTTCTTTCAGGTGCACGAGCACTGGGCCCGCAACATCGTGGTGGGGCTCGCCAGGATCGACGGCTCGTCGGTGGGGATCGTCGCCAACCAGCCATCGGTCCTTGCCGGGACCCTTGACATCGACGCATCCGAGAAGGCAGCGCGGTTTGTCCGATTCTGCGACGCCTTCAACATCCCACTGGTGACATTTGTCGATGTCCCTGGGTTCCTCCCGGGGGTCGACCAGGAGCACCGCGGGATCATCCGCCATGGCGCAAAACTGCTCTTCGCCTACAGCGAGGCCACTGTTCCCCGGGTCACCGTGATCACCCGCAAGGCATACGGAGGGGCGTACGTGGTGATGAACTCCCGGGGTATCCGCGCTGACGTCGTCTATGCATGGCCCTCGGCCGAGATCGCGGTGATGGGTGCCCAGGGAGCGGTCAACGTCGTCTTCCGGCGGGAGATCCAGCGAGCGGGTGACCCCGACGAGAGGCGGTCCGAGCTGATTTCCGATTACGAGGAGCTGTTCTACAACCCGTACCGCGCCGCGGAGCTAGGGCTGGTAGACGAGGTCATAGAGCCAAATACCACCCGTCCCAAACTAGTCCGTGCTCTGGCGATGCTCCGAACCAAGCGCGAGACGCTCCCAGCGAAGAAACACGGGAATATCCCTCTGTGAGGGGAGACGGAAGACGGAAGACGGAAGACGGAAGTGAGATGGGGGGACGGCGCTTTCGAGAAGACAACGCGCCGCCTCCATCAGGCTGGTCAACGAAAGCGGAGCTGAAGGCTCTGTGCGAGCCCGACGAGCATGCGCTTCACCTCATCGAGATCTGCCTTGAGCGACTCGAAACTTCCGCTAGGCAGGTAGCCAAGCGCAGCGGCGACGCGCAGATGCGACTCGAGTTCGTAGGCGCTGCCCAGCGCGATATCTACGAAGCGCGCGAACTCTCTCGCTCCCCGTCGCCCGCATCCCTCGGCGATGTTCGCCGCCACCGAGACCGCGGACCGACGGGTCTGGGTGACCAAGCCGAATCGTTCGTCCTTCGGATACCTTGCAGTGGCGCCATGTACAGCGACCGTTAACAGGGACATCTTCTGCCAGACAACAAGTTCTTCGAATGACCTCATTTGAGCTAACTACCCGATGCCCGCCCGGATGGGAAGGCGTCTGTTACTTCCGTCTTCCGTCTTCCGTCTTCCGTCTCGACCGTTCCGGCGGGCGGTCACCCGTAGGATCACCCCCGTGAACTCTCTACTCGTCGCTAACCGGGGCGAGATCGCGGTGCGGGTGATCCGGGCGGCGAAGGAATTGGGGATGCGGTCGATCGCGGTCTACTCCGAGCTCGACCGGGATGCGCTCCACGTCGATCTGGCCGATGACTCCTGGAACATCGGGCCGGCGCCGGCGTCCGAGTCGTACCTGTCGGGCGAGCGAATCATCAAAACGGCGCTCGAGGCAGGCGCCGACGCCATCCACCCCGGCTATGGGTTTTTGGCGGAGAACGCCGCCTTCGCCAGAGCGGTGATCGAGGCCGGTTTGGTATGGGTCGGCCCACCGCCCGATGCCATCGCCACCATGGGAGACAAGATCTCTTCGCGACGCTCCGCCGAGGCCGCTGGCGTCAGACCGGTCCCCGGCACCCTTGAGCCTCTCGGATCAGCGACTGCCGCAGCGGAGATAGCTGATGGGTTCGGCTACCCGGTGGCGGTGAAGGCGGCACACGGGGGTGGCGGCAAGGGCATGCGGGTCGTTCACCGCCCTGAAGACCTCGTCGGCGCCTTCGAGGGTGCCGGCCGTGAGGCCGAGGCGTACTTCGGGAGCGCCGAGCTCTATATGGAGCGTTACCTGGAGCGTCCCCGCCACATCGAAGCGCAGATCGTCCTGGACGACCACGGCAACGGTGTCTTTCTCGGTGAGCGCGATTGCACCGTCCAGCGGCGTCACCAGAAGCTCATCGAGGAGACCCCGTCGAGCACCATCGAGGAGAGCACCCGCAAGGCCATCGGTGAGGCAGCACTGGCGGTGGCACGCGACTGCGGCTACGTCAATGCGGGGACGGTCGAGTTCCTCGTCGACCAGGAGAACGAGTTCTTCTTCCTCGAGATGAATACACGTCTTCAGGTGGAGCATGCCATCACCGAAATGGTGACGGGGATCGACCTGGTCAAGGAGCAACTACGCGTCGCAGCCGGTGAGCCTCTCTCCTTCGACGCCGTCCAGCCTTGGGGTCACGCCATGGAGTTCCGGATCAATGCCGAGGATCCCAAGGCCAACTTCACCCCCGGTCCGGGGCGGGTGAGCGAGTACCGCGAGCCGGGTGGCTTCGGGGTGCGGGTGGACTCCTGGATCCAGCCCGGCACCAGAGTCAGCCAGTACTACGACAACCTGATGGCCAAGCTCGTGGTTTGGGGCCGGGACAGGTCCGAGGCGATAGAGAGGGGGAGGCGGGCGCTACGAGAGTTCGTTGTCAGCGGAGTCCCGACCACCATCCCAGCCCACCTCATGGTGCTCGACCACCCCGACTTCGTATCGGGCAGGCACCACACCAGGTGGATCGAGGAAGAGATCGACCTCAGCGGGATAGAGACGGCAGTGCCGGCTGTGCTCCCCGAGGAGGAGGCTATGGCGAGGCGCGACCTGACCGTCGAGGTAGGCGGTCGAAGGTTCACCGTCAGCTACTGGTCACCTGAGACCGGCCTGTCCGTAGGCGGCACGCGCACCGCCCCCCGTCGCCGGGCGCCGAAGCTGTCGCGCTCACCGGTACCCGTCGGCGGCGAACCCGGGCTGATCCCCGCCCCGATGCAGGGAACCATCGTCAAGGTCCACGTCAAGGCGGGCGACCGGGTCGGTGCCGGTGACCCGGTGTGCGTGCTCGAGGCGATGAAGATGGAGAACGAGGTCACCAGCCCGGTGGAGGGCGAAGTGGTGGACCTCAGGATCCGCCCCGGTGACACGGTTTCCACGGGCGCGGTGCTCGCCATCGTCCGCTGATCAGAGAATCCGCTTCCCCAGCAGCGAGCAGATCAGCTCTACGGCCAACTCGGCGGTGCCGTTGCGCACATCCAGCGCCGGGTTGACCTCGACAAACTCGGCCGAGGTGATGATGCCGGCGTCGTTGAACGCCTCCATCATCAGGTGCGCCTCGCGATAAGAGAGGCCTCCGGGGACAGGGGCACCAGTTCCCGGTGCGTGGCGGGGGTCGATCGAGTCCATGTCGAAGCAGAGGTGAATCTGATCCACCCCGCCCCGGGTAGCGAGGTTGATCGCCTCGCCGGTCACCTGGCGCATCCCCATCTCGTCGACGTCCCGCATCGTGTAGGCGGTGGCCGGACTCGCCCTGACCCTGTCCCGCTCACGCGGATCCACGTCACGCAACGCGATCCAGACGAGGTTCTCCTCGAGCACCTTGGGGGTGACCCCGCCGACCTCGGTAAGCCGGGGGTCGCCATCGCCCACGATCGCCGCCACCGGCATCCCGTGGATGTTGCCGCTGGGCGTCGTCTCTGGGACGTTGAAGTCGGGGTGGGCGTCCACCCAGATAAGCCCCTGACGGGGCTCGACCCTGGCCAGGCCGGCCATGGTGCCGATGCTCACTGAGTTGTCCCCGCCCAGGACCAGCGGAAATCTGCCCGCTCTGACCGCCGCCTCGACCACGTCGGCCAGCACCTCCATGTCCTTCACCACCTGATCGACCCACCGCAGGTTGGGGTTTCCGGGTTGCTCGGACGCCATGTCGGAGGTGACGATGTCTCCCGAGTCGATGACGGTATGTCCGAGGGCACGGAGCTTTTCGACCACCCCGGCGACCCGCATGGCAGATGGCCCCATATCGACGCCACGCTTTGCCTGCCCCAGGTCCTCGGGGCATCCAATGATCTGGACAGTCTTGAGTTCTGGGTCACTCTCCGGCATCGCTGATGCTCTCCGAGAGTGAGGGGTGGACCATCAGCGTCTCCACCAATGTGTCGACCTTGAGCCTCCCCTGCACTGCTAGGGCGAGGATCCCGATCAGCTCCGAGGCGCGGTGGCCGACGATGGTCCCGCCAAGGATCACCCGGGTAGCCGGGTCACTTATCACCTTGACGAATCCGCGGGTCTGGCCTTGGAGCACGCTGCGGGGGTTGGCGGCAAAAGGGACCTTGGTGATGCGGACCTTGCGCCCCTCCGAGGCCGCCTCAGCCTCCTCCAACCCGACCGATGCGATCTCCGGTTCGGTGAACACTGCCTGCGCCACCTTGGAGTAATCGATCGGGGTCACCTGGTAGCCGAGGGCGTGGCGGGCGATCTTTCGACCCTGCATCGCTGCCACCGACGAGAGCGGGACCTGCCCGGTGATGTCGCCGGCGGCGTAGATATGGGGAGCCGTAGTTCGCTGGAAGGCGTCGACGACGACGTACCCGCCGTCGGCTTTCACCTGCGCCTCCTCCAATCCGATCCCGTCGCTGAGGGGCACCGATCCGATCGCCAGCAGAACGTGCGACCCCTCCACCCGCCTTCCGTCATCGCTCTCGACCAGTACCCCATCGTCCTTTCGAGATGCGCCGGTGGCGCGGGCGCCGATCAACAGCCGGACGCCTCGCTCCAGGAAGTCCTCTTCGAGCACGGCCGCCACCTCGGGATCGGCCATTGGAAGCACCTGCTGGCGCGAGACCACCAGCGATACCTCCGAGCCGAGGCTGGCAAAGATGTGGACGAACTCGACCCCAGTTACCCCCGACCCGATCACGACCAGATGTTCGGGAAGGACGCTGAGGTCGTATGCGTCACGGGTGGTGAGGATCCGCTCACCATCGATGTCGGCCCACTCCGGAACTCGGGGTGCCGACCCGGTCGAGATCAGCGCCAGGTCGAACTCGATGGGGACCGCGCCACTCTCAGTATCGGCGACGGCCGAATGGGGCCCGGTGAAACGCCCCCGACCCTCGATGATCTGCACATCCTGAGACTCGAGCAGCGAGATCACCTTGTTGCGGAGGTCGTTGGAGATGGTCTTGATCCGCTCCGCGAGCGTGGACAGGTCGACGATCCCCGGCTGGGCGAGGAGTCCGAGACGCGCCGCGTGACGGATCGACTCCATCCGGATCGAAGTCGCCGCCATGGTCTTTGAGGGGATGCAGTCCCAGAGGTGGGCAGCGCCGCCCACGATCTGCTCCTCGACCAGGGTCACCCTGGCACCCAGTGATGCCGCGATCGTGGCCGCCGTGTTTCCCGCCGGCCCTCCTCCGATGATGAGAAAACGAGGCCCCTCGTTGCCGTTGCTCACCGCGTGAGGCTACAGCAGCAAGAATCCTTCCCCCCGTAGGGGGGAGAGCCCCTCTGCGGAGCGGGTGGGAAGGAGAACCGAACTCCCCAACGTTGATCGCCTCGCGGTCATAGCACCGTTGGGAGTGAACCATTCCCCCCTCCCCGACGCCTCCGGAGTCGGGTACTCCCCCCGCCGGGGGGAGGGAATGAACCCCCTCCCTTCCGCGCGTCAACCCGGGCGGTAGGTCCCGAACGCCTTCCTGAGCACATCGGAGACCTCTCCCAGGGTGGCGTCGAGGCGAAGTGCAGCCGACATCGGCGGGAGCAGGTTTTCGCCGCCGGCGGCGGTCTCCGCCACCTCCGACAGAGCGTTGTCGACCGCGGGCTGGCGGCGCCTCTTGCGGACCGCAGCCAGCCGGGCGACCTGGTCAGCCTCGAGCCGGGGATCGATCTCGAGAAGCGGAACCGGTTGGTGTTCTGAATCGACGAAACGGTTGACCCCGACCACCACTGATGAGCCCTCCTCGATTCGGCGGGCCTCCCGGTATGCGGAATCCTCGATCTGACGCTGTACGAAACCTTCCTCGATCGCCGCCACCGCCCCCCCCATTTCCTCGACCTGCTCGATGAGATCGAGCGCCAGCCGCTCGACCTCGTCGGTGAGCGCCTCGACGTAGAACGAGCCTGCTAGTGGGTCGGCGGTGTCGGTCACCCCCGACTCCGCCGCCAGGATCTGCTGGGTTCGCAGGGCGATGGTCGCCGACCGCTCCGTGGGCAGTCCCAGCGCCTCATCGAAGGCATTGGTGTGCAGCGACTGGGTGCCTCCTAGCGTCGCGGCCAGCGCCTGGACGGTCGTGCGGACGATGTTGTTCTCCGGTTGTTGGGCGGTGAGCGTGCTGCCCGCTGTCTGGGTGTGGAACCGCATCTTGGAAGACTCGGTGCTCGCCCCGATCCTCTCCCTCATCAACCTGGCCCAGAGCCGCCGCGCCGCCCGGAACTTGGCAACCTCCTCGAAGAGGTTGTTGTGCGCATTCCAAAAGAAGGAGAGGCGGGGAGCGAAGTCATCCACCTCGAGCCCGGCGTCGATCGCCGCCCGGACGTAGGCGAGGCCGTGCGCCAGGGTGAACGCCACCTCCTGCACCGCGGTGGCTCCCGCCTCCCTGATGTGGTACCCGCTGATCGAGATCGTGTTCCACGAGGGCAGCCGGGCGGCGCAGTAGGCGAACAGATCAGTCACCAACCGCATCGACTCCCGTGGCGGGTAGATGTAGGTGCCCCGCGCCACGTACTCCTTGAGGATGTCGTTCTGCACCGTGCCCCGGATGGCGGCGGGAGCCACCCCCTGCTCTTCGGCCACCGCCTCGTAGAGCAACAAGAGGATGGGGGCGGTGGAGTTGATCGTCATCGAGGTGCTGACCTCCCCCAAGGGGATACCGGAGAGCAGGCGGCGCATGTCGTCGAGGGTGTCGATGGCCACACCAACCTTGCCCACCTCCCCCGCTGCCATGGGGTGATCGGAGTCGAACCCCATCTGAGTGGGGAGATCGAAGGCGACCGAGAGCCCGTGCTGGCCGGCGGCGAGGAGTGAATGAAAACGCCGGTTGGTCTCCTCTGCCGTGCCGAACCCGGCGTACTGCCGCATCGTCCACGGTCGGCCCCGATACATGGTGGCGTGGGGGCCTCGGGTGTAGGGATACTCGCCCGGGTCCTCGATCTCGACGGGGTCGGCCGGAGGCCGGTAGACGACATCCACCTCGATGCCGCTGGTGGTGGAGCGGTCGGTGGACACTCGATCGCCTCCGCGGCCGGTATGCTGATGGGACCGCGCCGCAGGTTACCTGGAACTTCAGCCGCGCCCCGAGCGTCCTGTTCCGGTAGCGAGGCGTGATTCGGCGGTGCTCGACACCCGCCGGCAACCCATCTAGTTGAGCATCCCAAATGGCCAGAGCCCCCATCCACGAACTCGAATGGCGCGAGCGGCGTAGCCGCTGGTTCGTGGCGCTTGCTGTGCTGCTTTCCATCGCGGTCCTCGCTTCGACCTGGGTGGCGCTGTTCAGCTTCCTCGGGGTCAACACCGCATACGGCGTGTTCCAGGGTCTGGAGGAGAAGTACCGTCCCGACACGGCGGCGATGGAGCTGGCGCTCCCCGACCTCTCGCAGGTGTCACGGATCTACAGCGGCGACGACCTGCTCCTCGCCGAGCTCCACGACGGCCGTTTCAGCGAGCCAACCCGAATCGGCGATGTCCCCAAGAGGGTCGTCAACGCAATCCTCGCCTCGGAGGACGGCCGCTTCTTCGAGCACGAGGGGGTCGACTGGAGGAGCTTCGGCCGGGCACTGTTCGAGAACGTGATAGGCCGGTCCGACCAGGGCGGATCCACCATCACCCAGCAGGTGGCCAAGGTGTTCGTCGGCAACGAGATAACCGCCGAGCGCAAGATCCGCGAGATGTTCGTCAGCGTCGAGTTGGAGCGGCGCTACACCAAGCGGCAGATCCTCGAGTTCTATCTCAACTCCGTCTACTTTGGATGGAGCGCCTACGGGATAAAGGGCGCAGCGCGGGAGTACTTCGGCAAGGAGTTGGCTGACCTCACCTTGGCTGAGGGGGCAGCGCTCTCGGTGCTCATCCGCAACCCGTCGCTGTACGACCTGCGCCGCCGACCGGACAACGCCATCGAGAAGCGGAACGCCACGCTCGAACGGATGGTGGAGCTCGGTTTCATCAAGAGAGCCCAAGCGCGCAAGGCAAAGAAAGTCCCGCTCGAAGTGATCGATCACCAGCCCTTTGTCGGGCCGGCTGAGCACGTGGTCGCCGAGGTGAAGCGGCAGTTGCTCAACGACCCGGAGTTCGCCTTCCTGGGCCGGACCGCCGAGGAGCGAAAGCAGGCGGTCTTCGGATGCCCGGGCGATGTAGTCGAGTGCGACGGCGGCGGTGGCCTCCGCATCGAGACCACGATCGACATGGGACTGCAGCAATACGCCAACTCGATGCTGCGGGAGTGGCTGCCCCCCAGCACCGACCCGGACAACCCCACCCCCACCGGCGCCATCGCCATGGTCGACAACAGCACTGGTGCGACCAAGGTGATCGCCAGTGGACTCAGCTTCGAGGAGGAGCAGTTCGACCTGGCCGTGCAGGGGCGGCGCAACCCGGGCTCGGCTTTCAAGCCCTTCGGGCTCGTCGCCGAGTTGGAGAATGGGGGAAGCATGCGCTCTTTCTGGGATGCCACTAGCCCGCTCCGGCTCGAATGCCCCTACGTCTGCTCCGAGGACGGGAAGATCTGGGAGGTTGACAACGCCGAGGGTGCGGGGAGTCGGCTCATGTCGCTATACGACGCCACCGTGGCCTCCACGAACGTGGTCTACGCCCAACTTTCGCTTGCCGTGGGCCCCGACAAGATCGTCGATGTCGCCCACCGCATGGGTATCGAATCGGACATCCCCGACGTCCCTTCGGTGGTGCTCGGTTCCGGCGCGGTTAGCCCGCTCGAGATGGCATCCGCCTACTCCAGCTTCGCCACCAATGGCCGGTGGGCCCGTCCCTATCTGGTGTCGCGGATCGTCGACGCCCGCGGCGAGGTGATCTACGAACGGGGGCCGGAGCGGACCCAGGTGATCGACCCGGCACTGGCCGCCGCAGCACGTCGGCCGTTGGAAGAAGTGCCGGTAAACGGGACCGGCTCCAACGCCAACATCGGGCGTACCCAGGCGGGGAAGACCGGGACGCACATGGAGCACCGCGATGCCTGGTACGTCGGGTTCGTCCCCGAGTACACAACCGCGGTGTGGGTCGGTTTCCCCGACGAACAGCGGCAACTGGTCAACGTGGTGGCCAACGGGCAGCGCTACGACCGGGTCTTCGGCGGCACGGTCCCGGCGCCCATATGGGGCGAGTTCATGGAGTACGTGCTCCAAGACGTTCCCGAGAGCGACTTCCCGGCCGACCCGCCGGGGGTCAACGCCTACTTCAAGGTGCCCACCACGGTGGTGCCCTCGGTGGTCGGGCTCGACCAGGAGGCGGCGCTGACGGTGTTGCGTGAGGCGAGGCTCATCGGCAACAGCTCCGAAGTGGTCTCGCTCGAGCCGAGGGGCACGGTCCTCAGCCAATCGATCGGGGCCGGTGCCGAGGTGGTGCAGGGAACGTCGGTGACGATCGGGGTCTCCACCGGTGAGATCCCCAAGACGGCGATGCCCGACCTCCGTGGCATGACCGTTGACGAAGCCCTCGCCGCCATCCGCGACCTCGAGGCCGAGACCGGGGTGGGGGCGCTCACCGTCGGCGTCGCCAACGAACCGGTCCGAAGCCCCAAGCGGGTCGGCATAGTCGTCGGCACTACCCCGCCGCCTGGCGGCGTGATCCAGTACGGCGGGACGATCACCCTCGTGGTCGGGGTCCTCTCCGACGCACCGCCCGGAGGTGGGGACGGTAAAGGGGGCGAAAACGGTGACGGCGACTGACCTTGCCCTGCTCCCTACGCGCCTTCCTCCAACTCACGCTTGAGGACACCGGGTAGTCGGCGGCGCAACCGACCGGGCAGGGCGGGAACCACGCGGCGCACCAGCAGTCGAGCGCCGTCGCCGCTGACAAGTCCCTCCTCGATCAGCACCGAGAGATGGATGGGCCGTCGCACCTGCCGCTGACGCTGGGCAGCGGCGATCAAGCGCAATAGGTCGGCCGTGGCGCCTGGCCCGATTGCCGGCGGCCAGTAGCGAAGCACGTACGGGTCGTCGGGCGTCATCCCCTCAGTGCCGTCCTCCCAGATGTGCGGCGCCATCCACGGCCGCTCCACCACCGCCCGCCGAGGTGCGGGGAGTGCGTCCGGAGGCTGCACGGCGGGTGATGCGGGAGGACGGGCATCTCGACCTCCGGACGCTGCTCCCTGCACTTCGGTACAGCTATCAGAGGTGTTGGCAACCGTCAAGAGTCTTATGTGATGGTTGACAAAACTTAGCCTATTGCTTGGTGCCAGGAGGAGAGCACTAATCTGAGCGGGCCCGAAGGAGCCGTCATGTCTTTGACCTATCAGGAGCTCGTCCGCAAGGCAAAGGAGCAGGTCACCGAGGTCGAGCCCGCCGATCTCGAGCCGAGGTTGGAGCAACCGCGGCTCGTGGTCATAGATGTCCGCGAGATCGACGAGTACGAGCAGGGCGCCGTCCCGGGATCGCGTCACATCCCGAGGGGGCTCTTGGAAAGCACCATCGGCAGTCACGTGCCCCAAGCCGACACCGAGATCGTTCTCTACTGCGCCGGCGGGGCCCGCTCGGCGCTGGCGGCCAAGTCCCTCCAAGAGATGGGCTACGGCAATGTCCGATCGCTGCGCGGTGGGTTCGGCTCATGGAAGAGCGGGGGTCACGCCTGGTCGATCCCGGTGACGCTGAGCAGCGAGCAGCGATCCCGCTACAGCCGTCACATCCTTCTTCCCGAGGTGGGGGAGGAGGGCCAGCACAAGCTGCTCGACGCCAAGATCCTGCTCATCGGGGCCGGTGGGCTCGGATCACCGGCGGCCCTCTACCTGGCCGCGGCCGGGGTGGGCACTCTGGGCATCGTCGACTTCGATCAGGTGGACAGCACCAATCTGCAGCGGCAGATCCTCCACAACCTGGACAGGATCGGTCAGCCCAAGGTGGAGTCGGCCAGAGAGACGCTCACGGCCCTCAATCCCGACGTCAAGATCGAGCCCTATACCGAGAGGCTCTCGGCGGAGAACGTGATCGAGGTCCTCTCCGGCTACGACCTCGTGGTGGACGGCGCCGACAACTTCCCCACTCGCTATCTGCTCAACGACGCCTCGCTCCACCTGCGGATCCCGGTGGTCCATGGCTCGGTGTTCCGGTTCGAGGGGCAAGCAACCGTGTTCGACCCATACAACGGGCCCTGCTACCGCTGTCTCTTCCCCGAGCCACCGCCCCCAGAGCTTGCACCTTCGTGCGCCGAGGCTGGGGTGCTCGGGGTCCTTCCCGGGATCATTGGGTCGATCGAGGCGATGGAGGCGATCAAGCTCGTGCTCGGCATAGGCGACTCGCTGGTTGGGCGGCTACTCATCTACGACGCCCTCGACGAGGAGTTCCGCACCGTGAGGCTCCGCCGCCACCCCTCTTGCCCCTCCTGCTCGGACGAGTCCCGCCCACCCCGACTGGTCGAATACGACGATCTGTGCCTGCCGGGGGGGAACGTCGAGCGAGTTACCGCGCCCCGAACCCGGTGACAACCGTCCACAAAGAACGGCCCAGGATGGTCACGTCCAGGCCTGGGGACATGTGCTTGACGTAGTAGAGGTCGTAGGCGAGTTTCTCGATGGTGTCGGCCCGGTCGTCGGCGTACCCGTAGTTGACCTGCGCCCAACCAGTGATCCCCGGTCTCACCAGATGCCGGTTCCCGTAGAACGGGATAACCGCCTCGAAGTGGTGGACGAAGGCGACCTGCTCGGGTCGGGGACCGACGAGAGCCAGGTCGCCACGCAAGACGTTCCACATCTGCGGGATCTCATCCACCCGGAAGCGCCTCAGCCAACGCCCGATGGGGAAGACGCGGTCGTCGTGCTTGCCGGCGAACTGGGGGCCATCGCGCTCGGCGTCTAGCCCCATCGTTCGGAACTTGTACAGCGTGAAGACGCGCCCATTCAGACCGATCCGGGGTTGCTTGAACATGACAGCCCCTGGACTCGCCAGCTTGATCGTGGCCGCCACCGCTGCTGCGACCAGCAGCGCCAGCGGCAGCAGCACAAGCACGATCAACGTGTCAAACACTCTCTTCAGAGGGGTGAAAGGGGCGCTCCGCACCACGGGGACGGTGAGCTCCCAGCCCTCGGCCAGATGGACGATGGGGAGCCGTCCGGTGTGCTCCTCGTAAACCGGCGTGAGGTGGCGCACGTTGAGCCCGGCCAGCACCGAGGACGAAACGAACTGAGCCATACGGTCGGATAGCACCGCTCTCAGGTCCACGACCAGCGTGGTGGAGCTGGTGAGTGGCTCGAGCTCTCCTTCGAACCCAGGGTCGAGCACGTTCACGACCCGGGCATGTGGGGCGACCGCCAGCTGGTCGACCGTCTCTTTCTCGGCGCTGACCACCACCATCAACTCGGCCCACGGCCGGCGACGTCTCACGTACCGGTGGGCGAAGGCGGCGCCAAGCCAGACGCCGACGACGATCGGGATAAAGGCCCGCGACCAGTAGGTGCGGAACACCAGGGTTCCGATGGCGACCGAGGCCAGGGCGATCAAAGCGATGGTCGTGGCCCGACCGTACGAGGGACGGGGGACGCCCACCCCGGGCCGCGCCGTTATCACCGAGCCGAGGATGCCGCCGCCGAGGAGGAAACCGACCATGGGCCAGACAGAAAGCGCCGGCCCGAGCCTCACCTGCCACAACCAAGGGGTGCTGTAAACGAGCCATGAGCCAAGGCCGATCGCCACGATCAGAGCAGCGAGATCCGCCACACCCCCCGACACCACAACCCGGCGACGCATATCGGACAGGTTACCTGGGGCGAGCTCGTGCGCCGTTGCGCCCTTCCTACTTTGGAGCCGTTCCCTCCAGGACCAGCGTCTCGCACAGAGCGACCAATGTCCGCACCCCGAACCCGGAGGCGCCCTTGCGCTGGTAGTGCTCGTCATCGGGCCAGCGGGCCGGCCCGGCGATGTCGATGTGCGCCCAAGGTACGTCACCAACGAACTCGGAGAGCAGCAGGGCCGCGGTGATGGCCCCGCCGAACCGTCCACCGGTGTTCTTCATGTCAGCCAGATCGGAGTCGATCAGAGCGCGGTACTCGTGGTGGAGCGGCATCGGCCAGACAGACTCCCCCGCCGTGGTGGCTGCCGCGACGATGGCGTCAACGAGCCAAGGGTGATTCCCCCACACCCCGGCGACCTTCTCCCCCAACGCGACCTTGGCAGCTCCGGTGAGCGTGGCCACGTCGATCATCACATCGGGAATCGACTCGGCGGCCAGGGCAAGGGCATCAGCCAGCACCAGCCGTCCCTCGGCGTCGGTATTGAGGACCTCGATGGTCTTACCGTTGCGGGTGAGGAGCACGTCCCCCGGTTTCATTGCCGACCCTGACGGCAGGTTGTCGGCCAACGGCGTGATCACCTCCACTTCAAGAGGGAGCCCGAGCTTCACCACCGCCTGCAGGGTGGCCACCACCGCGGCCGCCCCCGCCATGTCGCTCTTCATCGGCTCCATCAGATCCGCCGTCTTGAGCGACAGCCCTCCCGAATCGAATGTGATCCCCTTCCCCACCAGCGCTATCGATCCCGTGGCGCCCTCCGGTCGGTATCGGATCCGAACCAGCCGAGGCGACCTGGTCGAACCGGCACCCACACCGGCGAGCCCGCCGAGGCCGGCAGCAGTGATCTGGCTCTCCTCGAGGATCTCGACGGTTGCTCCCACCGCCGTGCCGACCTCGGCGAAGCGCGCCGCCAGGTCTTCGGGCGACTTGGCAGCCGCCGGTTCCAGAACCAGGTCACGCGCCATGGCCACTGCTTGGGCGACCGCCTGTCCTGCTTCCAACTCACCGATTTGGGCTCCCTCGGCGCCGGATAGCACCAGACGGGATGGCGGCGGCGGCTTGGGTCGCGATCGGTACCGATCGAACCGATAACTGCCCAGCAGGAAACCCTCGGTGACGGCGCGAGCCGCCCCCGCTTGCCCGATGGTATGGAGATCGGTGGCAACCGCCCCCGTCCCGGCCGCCGATCGAGCTGCCCAACCGGAGGCGCGGCGCAGCGCCTCGTTGTCGGCATTTGGTCCCAGCCCGACGAGGAGGGCCGATCCCGCATCGACACCGACGGGAGCGGGCAGTCTCACGACCTGCCCGGCGTCGCCCCTGAAGTCCACGCCGTCGAGAAGGGCGCGGTTGCCTTCGAGCAGCGACGACCACCGCTCGGTCCCTGGAGGGAGGGCTCGTTCGGTGAGGACACCGATGAGGACTGCCCCTGAGGGCACCGATGGTGTCTCTGGGCCAGCCTCCACCAAAGTCATCAACGGCACAGTGTCACCGCTCCTGCTCGTGCCAGAGCTGCGAGCTTCCCTCCTCGGCCCGGGCGAGCATGAACACGAAGTCGGCGAGTCGGTTGAGATAGACGACGACACGGCTGTCGTCTATTCCGGTGCTCCTCAGGTGCGACACCACCCGGCGCTCGGCGCGTCGGACCACGGCCCGCGCCATGTCGAGCGCCGCCGGGAGCGGTGCCCCGCCCGGGACCACGAACTCGGGTGGCAAAGAGACCCGCCGCTCGAGTTCCTCGGTCCATGTCTCGACCCGGCCGATCATTTCATCGTCGACCAACGTCGCCCCGGGCTCGAGCTTGCCGCGGTTGCCTGGGGCAGTGGCGAGCTCGGCCCCGGCGACAAAGAGGTCGCGCTGGATCTGGAGAAGCTGTTCGGCCGTGTCGCCCTGGGCCAGGGACCGTGCCACCCCGAGTGCCGACACGGCCTCATCGACCGTCCCGTACGCCTCGGGGCCAGTGTCGTCTTTGGCGACCCGACCCCCGAACAAGAGCCCGGTGGTGCCGTCGTCGCCCCGGCCCGTGGAGATCTTCACCGGGCGGGGAGTGTAGGGACGACCCCGAACCCAGGGTTCGAACCGCGCCATAGGCGCGGTTCGGGCCTACAGAACGGTGGGCCCACTCGCTCAGACGGGGAGCAACGATCTCCCCAGCACGGTGGCGGCGAGCGAGGTGATCATCGCCAGGTAGGAGAGACCAGTCGATGCCATTACCCCGGTATATGACGGCTGTCGCAGAGCGCCCAGGACAGCCGCCATCAGGACGAGTGTGGCGAGACCGGCAACCAGGAACGCCCAGCCGACCACGGATCCTCCTGGTGGCCAGTCCCCTCGAGCCAGCAACAGGGCACCATCGATGGCGACCGCGGCCAGACCGACCACGGCCAGCGTCCGCAGCGCCCAGCGGGGCAGGCGGGGGTCCACCAAGTACCAGTGGCCGAGGAGCATCTCGTCGGTGACCGCACCCAGCGCGACAGCCCCGCTGATGGCAAGCAGGGCATCGCCGGCGATAGCAGCCGACGACACCAGCACGCCGGCAGAGGCGGCGAGGAAAAGCGAGGCGACCTTGGGACGGGTGGCGAAGAGGATCGAGAGCCCGGCGAAGACCGCTCCGAGCACGGCGGGCACCCCGCCCCCGGCGACGGCGGCCCCGGCGCCGAGCACACCCGCCACGCCGGCGGCGAGCCAGATGAACCCCC
>DATADW010000119.1:0-4912 GCA_036258335.1 Acidimicrobiia bacterium | reverse complement strand
AGGCGTACCGCAACGACACGTTTACCGGCTGGCAGGACTCGGCGACCCGCCTCGCACTCGAGGATCCGACCTCCCTCACCGTCATCCGCCCAGCGGGGTAGTGGGTTATGGGTTATGGGTTGTGCGTTATGAGTCATGGGTTGTGCGTTATGAGTCATAAGTCGTGAGCTCTGGGCTTCAATTCGTACCTGTCGGGTCTGAAGTGAGTGTGGTTGTCGGTTTCAGACGCGGCTCGCTTGCGGCTCGCATATGGGCTGTTCCAGGGCAGGCGCAGAATTTGCGGACCGAGCACCCGCACTCACTCCTTACCCAACAGAACCAAAGAACCAGAACTACACGACAAGGATCGAAACCCAAAACCCAAATCCCAGAACCCAAAACCCAGAACTCAGAACCCACCTGATGGGCCGCGGTCGTTATGTGCTCCAAAAGGTTGGATGGGCGATCGTCACCGTGCTGGTGGTCATCGTCTTCAACTTCTTCCTGTTTCGGGTGCTACCCGGCGACCCGGCCCGATCCGGAGCACGTGATCCAAGGTTGACCGAAGAGTCGGTCGCCGCCCTGCAGGAGCGGTTCGGGCTGGACAAGCCGCAGTTCCTCGATCTCGACGGGGGAAACCCGTTCGACACGCAGTTCTTCGCCTACTTCGGTGCTCTGGCGACGGGCGACCTGGGGATCTCATACGCCTTCTCGGACCAGTCAGTAGCCGATCTCCTGGGGCAGGCGCTGGTCAACACGATCTGGCTGGTGCTCCCTGCCGAGCTCATTGCCATATTCCTCGGGATCCTCCTGGGGTTGCTTGCGGCGTGGCGGCGCGGCACCAAGGTCGATGTCGGAGCGCTCGGGTTCTCGCTATTCCTGTGGTCTCTCCCCACTTTCTTTCTGGGGATCGTCCTGCTCTATGTCGGCTCGCGCTGGCTCGGTCTCCCGGTGGCTGGGCGGGTCACAATTGGGGCGTCCTTCACCGACATCTGGAATCAAATCGGGGATGTCGCCAGCCACCTGCTTCTACCGACCCTGACCCTGACCCTGGTGTTGGTGGGTGAGTACATGCTGATCATGCGCAGCTCGGTGGTCGACGTGCTCTCCGAGGACTACATCCTCACCGCAAAGGCGAAGGGGCTTTCCACCTTCCAGATCATCAAGGACCACGCCCTGAGGAACGCCATGCTCCCCATGGTCACCATCATCGCCCTCAACCTCGGGTTCGCCGTGTCCGGGGCGATCCAGGTGGAGACAGTGTTCTCATGGCCCGGCCTGGGCCTGCTCACGGTGCAGGCGGTTGATCAGCGCGACTACCCGGTTCTCCAGGGTGCCTTCTTGCTGCTGGCAATCAGCGTCGTCGTGGCCAACCTCTTCGCCGAGCTGGTCTACGGGTGGCTCGACCCGCGCATCGAGGAGGCATAGCGGTGCGCCGATTCCGACTCAGCCCGATGGGGATCGTGGGCGTGGCCATGATCCTGCTCACTGTCATCGTGGCGGTATTTGCCCCGCTGATAGCCCCATACGACCCGTATGAAACCGTACGGGTCACCATCATGGACATCTACCAGCCACCTTCCGCCCTCCACTGGCTGGGGACCGACGACGGCGGCAAGGACGTTTTCTCTGCCCTCGTCTACGGGTCGAGGGTTTCGCTCATCGTCGGGTTCGCCGCCGCCTTCATCGCGTTGGTTGTGGGCGGGGCACTGGGTCTGATCGCCGGGTACTACCGCAAGCTGGGCGGCGCCATCATGCGGTTCACCGACTTCTTCCTGGTCATACCCGACCTGGCCTTGCTGATCGTGATCGTCGCAGTGATCGGCCCGAGCCTGGGGAACATCATCCTGGTGATCGGACTGCTCGGTTGGACGACCACCGCGCGCCTGGTCCGGTCGCAGACGCTCTCGGTTCGCGAGCGAGGCTTCGTCAGGCGGGCCAGGGCGGTCGGCGCCTCCGATCCCCACATCCTGAGCCACCACGTCTTCCCACTCGTGCTTCCATTGATGCTGGCCAACACGGTCCTCGTCATCTCGCTCGCGATCCTCTCCGAGTCGACGCTCGCCTTCATCGGGCTCGGGGACCCCCTCCTCATCTCGTGGGGCAAGATGCTCAACCTCGCCTTCACCCGCGGCGCGGTGTCTGCCGGCGCGTGGTGGGCGCTGCTCCCGCCGGGGCTTGCCATCGTCTGGGTGGTACTGGGCACCACGCTGCTCGGGACCGCTCTCGAGGAGTTGCTCAACCCAAAGCTGATCCGTCATCACCTGGAGAAGGAGAAGCCGCTCAAGGTTCGACCGGCCTCCCTCCTCCCTCCCAAGCCAGAGTTGATACTGGAGGTGCGGGGTCTCTCCGTCGGTTACGAGTCGCCGGGTGGTGTGCTCACCGCTGTCGAGGACGTTGGGTTCGAGCTCCGCCGCGGCGAGGTGCTCGGCCTGGTGGGCGAATCGGGTTGTGGCAAGACGACGGCGGTGATGGGTGCCCTCAGACTCCTCCCCCCGTCGGGGCAGGTCACCGCCGGCGAGGTCCTGTTCGAAGGCCAGGACCTCACCCGGCTCGACGCCGACAGCTTGCGGGACCTCAGGTGGAAGCGCCTCGCGGTCGTCTTCCAGGGGGCGATGAATGCCCTCAACCCGGTGCGGCGGGTTGGAGACCAGATCACCGAGGCGATCCGGCTCCACGAGCCGTCGGTGAGCCAGGGGGCTGCCGACGACCGGGCGAAGCGGCTTCTCCAGCGGGTCGGCATCGGCCCCGAACGGATCAACGACTATCCACACACCTTGTCGGGTGGGATGAGACAGCGGGCGATGATCGCCTTGGCCCTGGCATGCGAACCCGCTCTGATCATCGCTGACGAGCCGACCACGGCGCTCGACGTGATGATCCAGGCACAGATCCTCGAACTGCTCGCCGAACTGGTCGACGAGATGGACATGAGCATGATCGTCGTCACCCACGACCTCGGTGTGGTTGCGCAGACATGTGACCGGGTGGTGGTGATGTACGGAGGAATGGTTGCCGAGCAAGGGCTGGCGGCGGAGGTGTTCGCCTCACCCAGCCACCCCTACACCCAACTGCTGCTCGAGGCTTTCCCCGACATGGATCACCCCGACCGACCGCTCGTGGCGATCCCAGGTGCTCCGCCCCGGCTCAACGAGCTACCCCCCGGATGCAGGTTCGCTCCGCGTTGCCCCTTCGTGTTCGACCGGTGCCGGACCGAACAGCCCCCGCTCTACTGGGCAGGCGAATCCAGTGCCGCCTCGTGCTTCTTGTTGGAGGCCCCCTTGCAGCCGGTTGGAGATGGCGACGATGTCTGAGCGCACGCCCGTCCTCGAGGTGGAGGACATCGCGGTCCAGTTCGCCACCAGCCGGAGCATGTTCGACGGCGTGCGGCGCCGCCCTGTTCGTGTGGTGCGCGCCGTGGACGGCGTGAGCTTCACCGTCGCTCCCGGCGAGGTCCTCGCCGTGGTGGGTGAGTCGGGATGTGGAAAGACCACCACGGCGAACCTGATACTGGGGCTGATCCCGCCGACAAGTGGACGCGTCGTCGTTGCCGGTGACGACCTCGCCATGCTCGACAAGGATGCGATGCGGGCCAAGCGGCGCCGGCTGCAGATGATCTTCCAGGACCCGTACGAGTCGCTCAACCCGCGCATGAAAGTGGGCGACATCGTCGCCGAGCCCCTACGGGTCCACAAGGTGCCGACCGACCGTGCCGACGAGCGCCATCGGGTGGAGAGAGCACTGGTGCAGGCGGGACTGAGCCCACCCGATGTCTACTGGGATCGCCATCCCCACCAGTTGTCGGGTGGGCAGAGACAGCGGGTGGTCATAGCCGCCGCCCTCGCCCTGGAGCCGCAGGTCCTCATCGCAGACGAGCCGGTGTCGATGCTCGATGTCTCCATACGGGCCGAGATCCTCAACCTGCTCGCCCGGCTCGCATCCGAACAGGGCATCGCCGTCCTCATGATCACCCACGATTTGTCGACGGTGGCCGCCTATAGCCACCGAGTGGCGGTGATGTACCTGGGCCGGGTGGTCGAGATCGGACCCACCACCGAGGTGCTGACCTCACCCCGACACCCCTACACCGAGGCGCTCCTGTCGGTGGTGCCGGTCCCGGACCCCGCCCGGCGGACCCGTCCCATCGTGCTCGTCGGCGAGACGCCCGACCCTTCTCGGATCGCTCCTGGGTGCCGGTTCCACCCCCGCTGTCCCCGCGCTTTCGACCAGTGCCCCATCGTCGACCCTCCGCTCGAGACGGTGGGCACCGACCATCTTGCCGCCTGCCTCCTCAACAGCCGATGATGCTCTGGTGAGCCGCCTGAGAGTCCGCCAGCTGGGCGTCGAGATCGGCGACCTCCCCACCGGCGCGAACAACGCCATCACCGACGTCCCCGGGGTGTGGGTGGGTCATGCCACTGTGATTCGGGATGAGCCCACGGTGGCCCGCACCGGGGTGACCATGGTGGTGCCGCGGGAGGGCCGGATATGGGAGGACTACGCCTTCGCCGGGCACCACATCTTCAACGGCAACGGAGAGATGACCGGGCTGCCCTGGCTGGAGGAGTCGGGGCTCCTCGGATCGGCCATAGGGATCACCAACACCCATCAGGTCGGGCTGGTGCGCGACACGCTCGTGGCCTACGGGGTCGAAGCAGGATATGCCGATCCCTTCGACCTGCCGGTGGTGGCGGAGACGTTTGATGGATGGCTGAGCGATGCCGGGTCCTTTCCGCTCGAGCCGGAGCACGCCAGGGCGGCGCTCGACACGGCGGCTCCGGGGCCGGTGGAAGAGGGCAACGTCGGTGGCGGGACCGGGATGATCTGCCACGATTTCAAGGGAGGCATCGGCACGTCCTCGCGGGTGGTGGTGACACCGGCTGGGAGCTTCACGGTCGGCGCCCTGGTTCAAGCCAACTACGGCGACCGGGAG
>DATADW010000118.1:0-4568 GCA_036258335.1 Acidimicrobiia bacterium | reverse complement strand
GCGCGCAGACCGTCGAGACCGGGTAGATAGCGGAGGCGCGCCGCAATCGCGGGCTTCTCGGCCCGGTTTAGGGTCCCGTGCTCCCCTCCGCCCTGGGAAGGGGGGCCGGCGGGCGGGGCGGCTTGGCCCTCGCCGACAGTCACTCGAGCCATCACGCTAGTCGCAGGGCAGCGGCGTCACCACCGAGCGCGGTCGACGACGACCTCACACGCCGCCTGCAACCCCCGTCGTTTCGGCGCTTCCTAAGCTCCCCGGATGCCGGCCATCGACATTCGGCCTGCGCACGCCGACGACTTCGCCGCGGTCGCCTCGTTCACGCTGGGCACCTTCTCCTGGGGCGACTACGTGGCCGACCGCTTCCTCGAGTGGCTGGGCGACCCGAACGGCAAAGTGGTGGTGGCGGTCGACGCCACGGACAGGCCGGTGGGCCTGCTGCGCGCCGTGATGGTCTCCTCCGAGGAGTGCTGGCTCCACGCCGCTCGTGTCGATCCGTCCGTACGTCGTCAGGGTGTCGGGATGAGGCTCAACGAAGCCGGTGTGGATTGGGGCAGAGAGCGTGGCGCTCTGGCCGTCCGGCTAATGGTTGAGCAATGGAACGAGCCGGCGCGTCATCAGGTGGAGAAGCTGGGATACCGCCATGTCGCCAGCTGGGTGCGCGGGTCACGCCCCCTCCCCGGTAGCGGCAGCGCCCCACAGGGGAATGGCGGCCGCCGCGTCGCCGCCGAGGAGCGTCTCCACCCTGCCGATCCCTCCGAAGTAGAGCCGGCGTACACCGCTTGGACGCTCTCGGAGCTGGTCAAGGATGCTCATGGCCTCTACCCGATCGGGTGGAGCTGGCGGGCGATGCGTCTCACCGACGTCGCCGCGGCGGCGGCCACCGGGCGACTCTTCCAGTGCTCATCGGGTTGGGTGATTCTCGAGCCGGGCGACGAGCGGTCACTTCACTGTCCGTGGTTGACGACCTCTCCCGACGGGATCGATGCCCTCATCGGTGCCATCGTGGACCGGTCCCGCCAAGTCAAGGTCGGTCTGGTGACCATGATGGTCCCCGAGTCCGCGTGGGTCGTGGGGGCAATGGAGCGCTCGCACTTCGAGTTGACCCCCTCGGCGATCTACCAGAAGGACCTCTGATCTTGGGCGGCTTCGAGGGCTCGCTGGTGACACTGCGCTCGATCGAGTCCGAGGATGTCGCTCAACTCCACGGTGTGCTCGAGCACCGCGAGTTGAGGGGCCGCCGCTACCTGGAGCCCGAGCACACTGGCCCTCTGGGGCAGGCTGAGGTCAAGAAGCAGATCGAGGCCTGGCAGGAGCAGCGCACCGGGCTCGCACTGGCGGTCACCAGCCGGCGCGGCGAGATACTGGGGCACGCGGTGGCCGAGTGGGACTGGGACCCGCTAAACGCCTCGGTGGCGGTTGTCATAGACCCGCGCCGCTGGGGCGGAGGGCTCGGCGGCGAGGCCTTGACCCTGTTGGTCGACTGGGTGTTCACCGAGACGGTGGCCACCGGGGTCGCCTGCTGGGTGGCGGGGTGGAACCAGCGGGGTCTCCGCTTTGCCGAACGCCACGGCTTTCGCCTGGCCGGCGCGGAGCGGCGCACCGGGGTCCACGACGGAGGCTGGTTCGACACGGTGGTGTTCGACCAACTGCGTGAGGAGTGGGTGAAGTCCCGTGCCCCTCGAGGGTGAGCTTGTCCGTCTGCGCGAGATCCGTCCCGGTGACGAGCCGCTGTTGGCATCGCTGCGCAACAACCTCGCCACCCAGGCTTGGCCCAAGGCGCTGCCCCCGGACTACACCGAGGAGATGGTTCGCCGCCGCTATCTCGACCGCGACTACTCGTTCGACCGTAAAGACGGCTTCTTCGCCGTCGAATGGAAGGCGGACGACAAGGCGATCGGGTACGCCCAGTACAGCGGGGTCGAGCCCCGGCTCCGAGGGTGGGTGGGGCTGGCGATGACCCAGCCGGCGTGGGGAACTGGGGCGTCCCGGGACGTGATGGAGTTGCTCCTCCGGTTCTGCTTCGAGCAACTCGGGCTGCGCGTGACGATGCTCGGGACCCACACCGGACTACCCCGCATGGTCGGGTTGGCCGAGAAGCTGGGCTTCAAGGTGGCGGTGCGGCTTCGGCGCAGCGTCTGGTTGGGAGGCGAGCACCACGATGGGCTGGTGTTCGACATGTTGCGCGAGGAGTACTACGCAGCCCGGCCCGACCTGGTGGACCGCCTCCCCGATCCCTTCGGCTGATCGATCAGACCTTCAGCTGAGGATGGCAGCCCCCACCGCCCAGACCAGGTAGAGGGTTCCACCACTCCAATCGGAGACCCAACGCGGGAGGGTCGTGGCCCCCTCCAGCAGGAAGAGGAGAGGCACCCCGATCACCACCGCGACGGTGCACCCGGCAAGACCGATGGTCCCGAGCAGCTCGACGGCAACCTGGAACGGGGTGGGCAACCCGGAAACGAGCGGCCCGAGAAAGGTGGAGAGAGCCAACATCCCTAGACCGACCAGGACCAATGACAAGGCCCGTCCGGCGGCCCGCTCCAGCGGTTCCCCCGATTCCCGACGTGCCGGGTGGCCGATGGGGCCCTCAGCCGCCACCCCCAGGGCGAAAGCGCCGAGGACGCCCAGCACGATCCCCGACCCCAGCATGGCTCCGGCCGAATCGGTCAACCCCAGATCGACCACCGAGAAGCCGTCGAGCAGGACCGTGACCCCGAGCGCCACGATGGCTGTGCCGAGGACGAGCAGTCCGACATCAAGCATCTCGCCCAGCGAGCGCATCGCCACCCTGAAATGCTGGCCGAGCCCTCGGGCCGACGAGGCTCGGCTGACCTGCTCGGCACCCGATGAGGCGACAACGATCTGCTCCTGGGGGGCCGATCTCTTCGACCGAGACGGTGGTGGTGGAGGTGGCGGCGGAGACGAGCCGATCGGAGGCGTTGCGGCCACAGTGGGCGATTCGCCCGTCCCGGGCGACGTGTCCTGGTCAGTCGGCATCCCGCTGCTTCCGGTGGGTTGCGAGTTCAGCCTACCGGTCCCCAGGACCTGGCTCTGGCCCTCCGGCCGGGACCGACTCGAGGAAGGCTCGGTGATAAAGCTCGACAGGGTGACGGATCTCGGCCCAACGGGGGAGATGCGAACGGAGCTGAATTTCGCATCCCGGGTTGGCGGTGGCGACCACCGTGGATCCGGTAGCCAGGATCTGCGCCGCCTTTCGTCTGCCAAGCTCGGCGGAGGTATCCGGTCTGAGCAGGCTGTAAACGCCCGCCGCCCCGCAGCACATGCCGTCGTCACCCAACTCAACCGGGTCATAGCCGGCCGCCTCGAGCACCCGCCTTGGCTGCGCGGTGATCCGCTGAGCGTGCCGCAGGTGGCACGGGTCCTGTACCGCAACCGATCCCCGGCCTTCATCGAGTTCGGGGAGGTAGCCGTCATCGATGGCCGTCGCCACGACCTCGGTGACGTCCCGCACCCTGCTACCCAGCCCTTCCCCCGCGCTGCCGGCCCAATGACCGTATTGCTTGAGATGGGCACCGCATCCAGCTGAGTTGACCACGATCACATCGGCCCCCTCGAAGGCGGCGACGTTCTGCTCGGCCAGTCGGTGGGCCGCTTCTGCGGCGCCGTCGTGGGCGGCGAGGGCGCCGCAGCAGGTCTGTCCCTCGGGAACGATTACGGCATAGCCGGCCGCGGCGAGCAGGTCGATGGTGGCGTCGTGGACCGCCCCGAACCACGGGTCCATCACACAACCGGAGAGAAGGGCGGCGGTGCCACGATGCGGGCCGGTCGGCGGGCGGACCACGCCGAGGTGCGATGGAGGGCGGAAGCGCAGTCTGCGGAGACCCGCCAGCCCGCCCCGCAGACGACGCGGCACCATCCACCACGTCCCGGTTCGTTGCACCATGGCAGCCCCGACGGTGGCGGTCCCGACCATGGCACGGGAGGCCAGGCCCCTTCCCAGGACCAATTGCCTGATCCTTCTCCCCTGGGGACGCTGGGCGCTCAACTCGGCGCGCGCCCCCTCCATGGCGCGGCCAAAGGGGACCAAGGAAGGGCATACCGCTTCGCACGCCCGGCACTGCAGGCAGAAGCTCATCGTCTCGTCGAATGTGCCGTCGAGGTCCAGCACACCCGCGGCCACAGCGGACATAGCCGAGAGCCGCCCACGTGGGGAGGCAGTCTCCATCCCGGTGAGACGGAATGTCGGGCAGGCGGGGAGGCACAGCCCGCACTGGACACAGGCGGAGAGCTCCTCGCGAGTTGGTGCGTCGGCGGTCACCCAGGCCATCACAGCCTCCCCGGGAGCCGCCCCGGGTTGAGCACCCGCTCCGGGTCGAACCGCTCCACCAGCCTTCTCTGGATGTCAGCCGCAGGAGGTGGCGTCCCCCAGGGGTCGATCTCGTCGTAGAGCGAGGCAGGGCCGTTGCTGAGCACCATCGCCCCGCCCAGTGACTCTGCCCACTCCCGAAGGTCTCTGGCTTCTTCCACACCGGACCGCTCGGTCCCAAGGGTGATCTCGCCAACACCGAACTGCGCCTGGTACCTCCAACCCGAAGGCACCTTCTCCACCG
>DATADW010000117.1:0-4111 GCA_036258335.1 Acidimicrobiia bacterium | reverse complement strand
GCGTTTCCCCTCCCAGAGGTCCCCCCCGATCTCCTTTCCGTAGAGTATCTGGTCTGCCTCCAGGTTCAGCAGGTCGTCTGATACTTGGAAGGCGATCCCGGCGAGGTGGCCCAACTCGATCAACGGCAGTAGTTCATGGGGCATCGGGTAGCCGACACCGGGAGGGTGCCCGCACAGCACTCCGATCCTGAGGGGTGCAATGACCGTGTACCAGCACGTCTTCTTGTGCGCCATGCGAACGTAATCCTGGTCATCCAACTCGAATTGGCGGCCGGCGATCCACCCCAACTCGATGGCCTGACCTTCGACCGACTCCCGGGCCATTCTCTCCACTTCACGGAATACCAGCAGGGTCTTCTGGAGCCCGATGGTCTCGGCGTTTCGGAGAAGCAACTGCATGGCGAGCACATTGGTTGCGTCGCCCACGTTCACCGCTACCGCCGCGCCATGCGATCGGAGAAGCGTCACCCGCCCTCGCCGATAATCCGACTGATCTTCGACGTCGTCGTGCACCAGGAATGCGTTGTGATACAGCTCGAGTGCCGCCGCAGAGACCCTCGCTTGGTCGCGGGTTCCACCGGCCGCCGCTGCCGCCGAGATGACTATCGCCGGACGTAGACCCTTGCCCTCGCGGAACGGATAGTCGGCGAGCAATTCGTACAACGGTCCGTACCCCGTGGCGCGGTTCGACTCGAGTAGATCGGTGATCTCTTCGAGCACGCAGACGCGGGCTTCCGCCAGGATCCGCTCGACGAGATCACGGTCGTGCGGCATCGACCGATGCTACGCTCGGAAACCTGTCGGCCCAGCCGGCTCTAATCCCCGAGATCGGCGGAGGGGGGTGTCGTGAGCAAAGGTCCCGATATCAGTGGCACCGTCGACATCGGTGCCTCGATCGACGGCAGCAACATCAATGTGGCCCTTGACCTGATCGGGCTGGAGGACATCAACCTCTCCACCGAGCTCAAGGTACCCGAGCCAATACACACCAAAGCCGAGCTGATTCTCCCCCAGCCTCTCAAGACCGAGAGCCGGGCGGAGTTGGCTGTGACCGAGCCCATCGTCACCCAGATGAGCATGGACATGGCGGTCGACGTCAAGCCGGTGGTGCTCGATCTGTGCCTAAACGTCGGTCTCAACAAGCTGCCCCGCACCTGCATCCGGCGGCCCTACGACCGCCACTTCGGGTTCACGCTCTTCGGGCTCGAAGTAGTCGGGTTCAACATGTCGGGTGAGTCGCAGATCGTCATCGACGACCTGCCGCCTCGTTCGCATGTCGAGGTGGGCGGGCATCCCGGCGGCGGGTCACAGCACGACCATGGGCACAAGCACGACCACCCCGCCCACGGCTCGCCTCCGGCCGTGGGTCGCGCCGGCGACGACGGTCTCCGGATCAGGCTCCATGATTGACAGCCGGGAGGCACGTTGGTTACGCAAGGAGCGGGTCCCCGGGTACGACCTCATCGACCTCGACGAAGAGGCGCCGGTGGTCGTTCGGGGCTTCCCCGACCAGCTCGTGGGTAGCGTCCCGCTGCACAACAATGGCGACGAGACGGCGGTCCTTCGCACCGCCACGCTCCAGGAACCCGATGATCGGCTGGGGCTGGAGGCCGGGTCGATACGCCGGATCGGCACCACCGTGCTCCGCCCCGAGCAACGGCATTCGGCACCGCTCCGACTCCGACTCGATCCCTCCACCCCTCCCGGGGAATACCACGCCCGGGTGGAGGTCGGCGGAGCGAGTCGCCCCCTGGTCATCAACGTGACTGAGAGAGTCGCCATCGATCTCGAGCCAACCAGCCTCGTCATCGACAATCGACCGGGCGAGCCCGTCACCAAGTCGGTGACCATCACCAACCGGGGCAATCTCCCGGTTGTGATCGGCGACATTGGGGCGGTGCCGCTCGACGACGAGCAGAAAGAGTGCCGGATCCTGCGCCGTGCGGCCGAGGCGCTCGACACCGAGGACCCGGTCACGGTTGACCGCCTCGTCGAGGCGATCGCACGGGCAGCCAAGCGTGTCCTCGACGAGTCCGGGTTGCTCCGGGTGCGCAACCTCACTGGGACAACTGAGTTGGCCCCTGGGCAGACGATGCGGCTTGATTTGCAGATCGATCTGCCCACAACCCTGGACCCGCACACCCGCTACCGGGGGCTTGTGCCCATCGTCACCAGAGACCTCCAGTTCGTGGTGGTGCCGTACCGCATTGGTACCGCCCCCGAGACGATCCCGGAGAAGAAGACGCGAACGGCGCGCGCTCCCCGCAAGCCGAAGCCAACGACTTCCCGCACCACCACCACCCGCACCACGACCCGCCGCACGGCGTGATAGCGAGGAGAAGCGAGATGCCGCACGACACCGAGCACAGCACACGGCACCATCACCACGAAGGAGGTCCCGGCCGGTCGATGTTCACCGCGGTCTCCACGCTGGCCAGTTCGATGGCCGAGGCGATGGACGACTTCGTCGGCACCCTTGCATCACCCGAGATCAGCAGGCGTCGCCACCGGCGGCCCCTGTTCAACCGGTCTCTCAGGCGTCGTTGCCAGTGCGAGGAGGAGCGCTGCCATGGATGCTCGGGCTCCTCTTGTCACTGCGAGTGCTGTGTCGGCGATGTGGACCTGGTCGTCTACGCGCGGTTTGGCGAGCAGCGCGTCGTGCCAATTCGTATCGAGAACACCCGTGCCCGTGAGCGCGAGGTCAAGCTCGAGCTGTCCGGGTTCCGAACCAGGGGTGGCGGCGATACGTCCATCGAGGGGCAGCTCGTCGGTGACGACGAGTTCACCCTCAAGCCGTGCGAGGAACGCGATGTGGTCCTAGTCGTCGACCTCTCCGGGACTGATGTCGGAGACAACAAGAGGGTCGCCGACCGACGGGAGGTGCCCGACGTGGACGATTGCGTCGTGGCGGTGGCGGACCTCAGGATCGAAGGCTGCGACCTCCGGCCGGTGCGGATCGCGGTGGCGGTCCTGCCTCGTGACTGTGGCCACTACACCGTCGAGTGCGGTTGCGGATGCTGCTGACATGGACCGTGGGTCGTCTGGGATTCGGGGCCTGATCGATGCGCTCAGCACCGAAGCGCTAAAAGACATCCTGCGCGGTCTTCGCAGTCACACCGAGCTACAACGCCGGATCATCCGAGGTGAGCTCGACCAAGCGACGGTGAGCAGGGCTTACCTCGACTTCGCCCATCGCGAGGGCCCCTCATACCGACGCCGGGTGGCAGAGCTCACCGGCCGCTACTACCGGGATCTGGCCGATCTGGGGAGCGAGTACAGCGCCGCCTTCTATGGGGAGATCCTGGAGAACGGTCATGTGACGCAGCCATCCGATCCACATGGGCCGTCCGAGAGGGTCCCGATGGAGCTCCACGGTGAGCCGGGCAAGGAGGTCGTCGCCCGGTTCAGCCTCGAGAACACAGAGTCATCCCCGGTCAATGTGTCGTTCGAGGTGGGAGTGTGCACGGGTCCGGACGGCGTGGCCTTTACCGCACCGCTTTCGGTGCACCCGGCTTCGCTCACCGTGCCGCCGGGAGATCAAGCACAGGTGACGCTCCGTCTCGCCATGCTGCCGAGCGTGTTCGAGCCGGGCCACCTCTATCGGACGCTCGTCAAGGTGTTGGGGGACCGGGAGCTCGAGCTCGACGTGGTGATCTGGGCCGAGGAATCGGTGGTCGTATTGCCAAACGGGGTTCCGGAACCGCCGCCCGACGCCGAGTCCACCTCAATCGACTTCACGGTCCGTTGTGGCGATTGTGGCCGTGAGTTCGCCCGCGCCGAGCGGACCACGAGGCTCTATCCCCACAAGAAACCCGACGGATCGCCCTGTCCCGGCCGGGTGGGCGAGCTGATCGTGCACGATTGAGTATCCAGTGGGCCGAGCCGGCGACAAGCGAGGGTCGGCGCTTACACAATCGGGCTTCGCCCGGGGAAGCCTGGTGATTCAGGCGGTTTTGAGCGCCCTTATGGTCGCCGTGGGGACTATCCCTTCCACCTTCTCGGCCAACTTCGCGTCCAGCGTCACGAAAGCGTCACCCTGAAGCTGGGTGAGTGCAACGTATTCGGCGTCATAGGTCTCGGCCCACCCCAGCCGCTCGGCGAGGTCCCAGGC
>DATADW010000116.1:0-3946 GCA_036258335.1 Acidimicrobiia bacterium | reverse complement strand
CATCTCCGCCGATGCCCGGGTCGTCGGATCGTCCGAGTTGAAGGTGGACATGTCGGCGCTCACCGGGGAGTCGGAGCCGATACCGCGGATGACATCCCGGCACCAGGGCGAGCTGGGGGATGCGCTCGATAGTTCGAACGTGGTCTTCCCCGGGACCTTTGTCACCTCCGGATCCGGCACTGCGGTCGTGGCCGACACCGGTGCCGCCACCAGGTTGGGGAAGATCACCGAGCTCACCGCCGGGGTGGTTCGTCGCCCCACGCCGCTCCGCGTCGAGATGAACCGGGTCGTCCGGGTCATCGCCGTCGTCGCCGTCGTGACCGGGGTGCTGTTCTTCGGGGGCGCGGTGGGGCTGGGCATGCCGGCCCGCGCTGGCTTCCTGTTTGCCATCGGCGTCATCGTCGCTCTCGTACCAGAAGGCCTTCTCCCCACCCTGTCGCTGTCGCTGGCGATGAGCGCCACCCGCATGTCGCGGCGCGGCGCCCTGGTCCGTCGGCTCGAGTCGGTGGAGACCCTTGGGTGTACGACGGTTGTCTGCACCGACAAGACGGGCACCATCACCACCAACCAAATGACGGCGAGGGCCGTCGCCGTTCCCCATGCCCGGTACGTCACCTCCGGGTCTGGATACGACCCGGGCGGGACCATCCTGAACTCGCAGGGCCGACCCCTGACCGAAATGGAGAGCGCCGACGTCCGCCGGCTGCTCCGTGTCGCCGCCTTGTGCGGAGAGGCCCGAGTCGAGATGCACGAGGGCAGGTGGCGTTGCGTGGGAGACCCGACCGAAGGCGCCCTCTTGGTACTCGCTTCCAAGGGAGGTGTGGTGCGGGCAGCGGAGGAGAGGTCCGCACCCCGGGTCGGCGAGTTCCCCTTCGAGTCGCAGCGCCAGCGAATGAGCACCCTGCATCTTCTAGCGACTGGCGCCTTCGAGGTGCTCACCAAGGGCTCGCCCGAATCGATCCTTCCTCTGTGCAAGAGGGTTCGAGAGAACGACGCTGCGGCATCGCTGACCGAACAAGCCGAGCGCGACATACGCGCCGCAGCCGACTCGCTGGCGGTGGAGGGTCTCCGGGTACTCGCCTTCGCTCGTCGCGAGGTAATCGGTGCTCTTCCGGAGACTGCCAGGCAGGCGGAGACGGAGATGGAGTTTCTCGGCTTGGTGGGGATGTCGGACCCGGTCCGACCCGAGGTTCCCGACGCGGTCGCCCGCTGTCGGAGGGCCGGGATCCGTGTCGTCATGATCACCGGCGACCACCCGGCGACGGCGATGACGGTGGCGCGGGAGGCGGGACTCCCCGCGCACACGGTGGTGCTGGGTTCCGAGCTCCCCACGAGCGACGAGGCCCTCGGCAACCTCCTCGCCACCCACGACAGCGTTCTGGCCAGGATCTCACCCGAAGACAAGCTTCGCATCGCCCGTGCGCTGCAGGGCCGAGGCGAGGTGGTGGCCATGACGGGGGATGGGGTCAACGATGCACCCGCCCTCCGCCAGGCCGACATAGGCGTGGCAATGGGAAAGACCGGCACCGACGTCGCCCGTGAAGCCGCCGACTTGGTGCTTCTCGACGACAACTTCGCCCATATCGTCGAGGCCGTGGAGGAGGGCCGGGCGGCATTCGACAACATCAAACGCTTCCTCACCTACCACCTGACCGACAATGTCGCAGAGCTCACACCCTTCGTCCTGTGGGCGTTGTCGGCGGGCAGGATCCCGCTCATGATCTCGGTGTTGCAGGTCCTCGCGCTCGATGTCGGCACCGACCTGCTGCCCGCTCTTGCCCTTGGCGCCGAGCGGCCCGAGCCCGGGGTCATGGACCGGCCACCCCGCCCGCGCCGCGCCCGACTCCTCGACAGCAGAGTTCTTGGGCGTGCCTTCGGGTTCCTTGGCCCGGTGGAGGCTGCCGCCTCGATGGCCATGCTCCCGATCGGCGCCGCACTCTTCTTCGATTGGCCGGCGGTAGAACTGGCGAGCTCCGGCGTCGCCACGGCAACGTTGTCGACGATGGTCTTCGCCGCCATCGTGAGTATGCAGATGGCCAATGCATTCGAGTGCCGATCCACCCCGGCATCGCTGTTCTCGATCGGCCCGCTCTCCAACCGGCTGCTGGTGGGGGCGGTCGCGGTGGAGGCAGTTGCCCTGGCCGCCTTCGTATACCTGCCGGTCATCCAAGGCGCGTTGGGGCACCAACCGCTGGACCGACCGCAATGGCTTCTCGTACTTGTCACCCCCTTGCTCTTCATCGCTGCCGAGGAGGCGCGCAAGGCGGTGGCTCGGAGGTTTTCGCAGGATGTCTCCTAGGCCCCTGCGCAGCCTGGATCTGACTTCCACTCTGGCAGTGACACCGCTGGAACCCCATCATCGACTCGAAGTGACCAAGCGTTGCTGGCTGCTTGGAGTCTTGCTCCTCGTTTCTCTTGCGGCGCTCGATCGGTCACGACGTCGGCCACCGCATGCCGGGTCCCCAACATCCTGCCACCGACAAGCGCGCAGGCACGCGGCACCTCGACGACAGCCGCGAGCTGCCCCGCCACCAACTGTGGCGAGTGTGTCTCCCACGTCCCCGCCGCCATTGACGGCAGCGCCGGACTCAATTCAGCCGACCACGACGGAATCCGCCACACCCCCGCCCGTCGCAACCGTGGGCTGCGCGGGCCGCCATTCCTTCACCAAGGTGTGATCGAGGAGGCCCTCCCGTGTGAACGGATCCTCTTTCACGAGGCGCTGGGCCCTTTCGTTGTTTTCCACGTCGAAGAGGATGAGTCCCCCAGTCCGGTCCTCGAACGGCCCACCGACGTACCCCGGCAGGGCCATCGCCTCCCAGTACGCTGCATGGGCGGGGGCCGTTGCCCGAATCCGATCGCGCTCACTCGTCATCGTGTACACGTAGGCGAACGTGGGAGGCATGTGCCTCTCCTTCCTCTCGATAGCCCCGAGATCGGTCCAGCCTCGCCGGCTGCCTAGTCGCGAGCGTTGTTCGCTTCCTCCCTCACGGAACGCTCCTGATTCAGGGAGCGGTCAAGCGCCTGTAGAGAGCTACGAACGCCGCCCATGAAGGCCTCGAGATCCGGACACACGTCCCGATCGGCGACTGCCGTGATGTTGAGCTGTCCGGCATAAGACAGGGCGCCGACACCGATCGACATGTTGCCCATGATGGGCACGACCGGAAACAGCTCGAGCACGGGAGCTCCGGCGAAGTACATGGGGATCGGCGGCCCTGGCACGTTGGCCACGTACGCGTTCATGAACCGCTGACGTGGCATGAGCCGGAGGAAGGTGCGCTGTATCAAGACGTTCCGGAAGAGGATCCCCCCTTGCGGGCGGACCTTCTTCTTCCGCTCCGCAGTTTCTGCTGCAATCTTGCGGAGCCTGCGGACATGATCGGGCTCGCCGATGGGGAGCGGTGCCACCATCCCTCCGTCGAGGTTCCCACGGGCGCTCCTCGAGTCCTCTTGATGGAGCGATACTGGGACGAAGGCTCGCAGGACGAGAGAGCCGATGTGCTCACCGCGTCCGCCAAGGAGATCGGCGTATCCGCCGGCGAGGGCCGTCAACAGCACGTCGTTGACCGTCCCCCCGTGAGCGTGACCGATCTGCCTGACGACGTCGAGGTTGCCGTGGACGACTGCCAGACGGCGGTCCGACCCAATGCGACGGTTGAGGCTGGTTCGAGGAGCGCGCCCCTCCATGAACATCTCGCGGACCGCCGGCCATGCGCGCTGGATCCGCCGGAAGGTCTCGATCGGCTCGGCCAGGGCCGACAGGGCGCGATTGAGCTCCTGGAGCCGCCGGCGCACATTGTCCCGGAAGATCTCGCCATCCGAGGGCGTCGGTGCCGGGACCCAGGGCGGCGCCTCCATCGCGGGCGGATCGGGGGTCAGATCCACGAAGGCGCCGAGCGCCGCGATCCCCGCGACGCCATCCGCGACCGCGTGGTGCAGCTTC